>CANGFJ010000051.1 GCA_947453065.1 Pseudomonadota bacterium | reverse complement strand
TCTTTGCGGCCATCGGTACGGTTGGCATCGTACTGGCGGCCATAGGACACATCGGGCCAGCCATAGTCCTTGCCGGCGCGCACGATATTGAGTTCGTCCCCGCCAAAGGGACCATGGTCAACCAGCCACAGCTCGCCCGTCTTCGGGTTGATCGCGGCGCCTTCCGGATCGCGGAAGCCATGCGCGAACGTGGCGGCAGGCACGGTGGCCCGGCTCATCCACGGGTTGTCCTGCGGCACGCTGCCATCGCGGTTGATGCGCAGCACGCGACCGGAAAAATTGCGGCGCACATCGGGGTTGTCGGTGAAGTCCCGCTCGGCGCCATCGAGGTCCGATTCGTAAAAGCGGAACCGGTCTGCGCCCGTGACGTAGAGCGTGCCATCCGGGGCGAGCACGATGCGCCGTTCGGCGCCTTCGGCCAGCACCTGTACCTCGGTCAGGCGGGTGTTATCCGCCGAGAGGTGGGCACGCGCGATGACTTCGGTCCCAAGGTCCGTGCGACGTCGCTCGGCCAGCGATTGCACCCAGACCTTCTGGTACCAGTATTCGACTGGCCAGGTGCCGGGCTTCTCGCCCGGTGGCGGTGCAAGGTAGGTGAGGTAGAGCGTGCGGTTGCGCACGAAGTCCGGGTCCAGCAGCACATCGTGCAGGCCCTGCGCGGCGACGGCCTTGACGTCGGGCACGCCATCCAGCGGCGCGGAAATCACGCCATCGGGGCGCACGATGCGGAGGGTGCCGCTGTTCTCGGTGACCAGAATGCCCCCGTCGGGCAGGAAGGCGATGCCCCAGGCGGCGCCCAGGCCGCGCGCCAGTTGGTCCACCTGCACAGCAGGCGACGGCTGGCGTGGCGCGGGTGCCTGGGTCTGGCCTGCAAAAGCAGGCGTGGGCCTGCCGGCAGCCTGCACCCGTGGCGCTGCCAGGGCGAGGCAGACAAGCAGCAGCGTTGTCGTGAACGTCAGCGTTCTCATACCCGGCCCCTTTTTGTTCGGAATCGTGGTGCTCATCCTACGCCGTCCAGGCTGGCCAGGAATCGGCTCGCATCGGCCTGCACTTGCAGCCGGCGTTCGGCCGTCATCTTCTGCAGGTTCTTGTACGGCATGGCCAGCCGCGGATTGCGCCCGAGCTGCGTCTCGTTTTCCGCCAGGAAATTCCAGTAGAGGTAATTGAACGGACAGGCGGTGGGTCCGGTCTTGAGCTTCGGGTCATAGGCACAGGCGCCGCAGTAGTCGGACATGCGGTCGATATAGGCGCCCGACGCCGCATACGGCTTGGACCCGAGCAGGCCGCCATCAGCGTGCAGCGCCATGCCGTGCGTATTGGGCAACTCCACCCACTCGAAAGCATCGGCATAGACGCCCAGGTACCACGCCTCGACCTCGGCCGGCGCAAGGCCGGCCAGCAAGGCGAAGTTGCCGGTGATCATCAGGCGCTGGATGTGATGCGCGTAGGCGTGACGCTGGGTGTCGCCGATCGTTTCACGCAGGCAGCGCAGGCGCGTCTGCCCGGTCCAGAAAAACGCTGGCAGCGCACGCCGCGCACCCAGGAAATTGGACTGTGCGTAGGCGGGCATCTGCGTGAGGTAGAGGCCGCGCACATATTCGCGCCAACCCAGGACCTGGCGGATGAACCCTTCCACGGCATTGAGTGGCGCACTGCCGTCCTGCCACGCCGCCAGTGCGGCCTCGCAGACTTCGGTCGGTAACAGCAAGCCGATATTCAGGTACGGAGAGAGCACTGCATGGAACAGCCACGGAGAGCCGGCCTGCATCGCATCCTGGTAATCGCCGAACTGCGGCAGGCAGTGCTGGATGAAGAACGCGAGCGCCCCCTGCGCATCCGTGCGCGTGACCGCCCAGGCAAACGTGTCGAGCGAACCGAAAGCCCCCTCGCAGCGCTGTGCCACCAGCGTCATCACCGACTGCGTGATCGCGTCCGGGGCAAAGCCGGCGCGCACGGGCGCCTGCAATCCCTTCGGCAGTGACTTGCGGTTCTCCGGGTCATAGTTCCATTCGCCGCCCACCGGGTCCTTGCCCTGCATCAGCCAGCCGGTCTTGCGGCGCATGTCGCGGTAGAAGTGCTCCATGCGCGGTGCACGGCGACCTTCCATCCAGCGGGCGAATTCCGCGCGGCTGCAGAGGAAGCGGTCGTCCTCGCGCAGGTCCAGCGGCAGGCCCAGCGCCTGCTGCCAGCCGCGCGCCTGCGTCAGCACACGCCATTCACCGGGTTCGGTGAGCACCACACGTTCGGGCTGGTGTCGGGCGACGGCACGCTGCAGCTCGCCGTCAAAACTGCCCGTGTTGCCAGCGGCATCGAGCGTCACGTAGTCCACCGTGATGCCCTCGCTACGAAGCGCCGCGGCAAAGTGGCGCATCGCGGCGAGCACCAGCACGATTTTCTGCACATGGTGCCGGACGTAAGTGGTTTCTTCGGCCACCTCGACCATCAACACGACATCGCGCGCAGGGTCGATGTCCCGCAACGCACTGAGCGAGCGCGACAGCTGGTCCCCCAGGATAAACCGCAGCGTGCCGCTCATCGCGCAGCCCGACAGCGGTCGGAGCAGTAGCGCACATCGTCCCAGCAGGCCCGCCATTTCTTGCGCCAGGCGAAGAGCCGCCCACAGCTGGCACAGGGCTTGGTGGGCAGGTTGGCTTTCTTGACCTGGCGCGGCATGACGGATCGTCCAGACGTAGAGGACCCGCATGCTACCGCAGCCCCCGGTGGCCGGGCCGGTCCCTGCAACGGTATGCTCGAGCACAAAGAAGTACCGGGGAAATCCATGCGCCGCAATTCGCTGCTCGCCGCCTTGAGCCTGTCACTGGCCGCCCTGACCCTGTCCGCCTGTGGCAAGTCGGGTCCCAGGGAATCTGGCTCGCCGACACTACCCGCCGAGCAGGCGGCCGCGCCCTGCGATCGCAGCTGCCTCGAAGGCTATGTCGACCAGTTCCTGGATGCCGCCATTGCCCATGACCCACGCCGCGTGCCTTTTGGCACAGACCTGAAGTACACCGAGAACGGGCAGAAGCTCGACCTGGGCGACGGCATCTGGCGCACGCTGACGGCCAAGGGCAGCTACCGCATGTTCGTGACCGATGTGGAGGCCGGGCATGTGGCCTTCCTGGGCAGTGTGCGCGAAGACGACATTCCGGCCGTGATTGCCGTACACCTGACCGTCAAGAACCGCCGGGTGAAGGCCGCAGAAATCTTCCTCCAGCGCAACGAGAAATCGGCCGACGGCTTCGAGAAGATCGGTTATGCGTGGACTGACGTCGTGCCGCCTGCCGAACGCCTGTCACGCGATGACCTGGTACGCGTCGCCAACCAGTATTTCTCCGGGCTGGAGCGCAACGACGGCAAGGGCGTCTATCCCTTCACCGACGACTGCAACCGCATCGAAAACGGCATGAACTCCACCAACGCGCCCACTCCAAAGGGCGAGACACGTCCGGAGCCGAAGACCGCAGAGCGCTATTCAGGTCAGTGGAGCTGCAAAGAGCAGTTCGAGTCAGGCCTCATGTACTTCGTCTCGCGCATCCGCGACCGTCGCTTCGTGGCGGTGGATCCGGAACGCGGGCTGGTCTTCAGCTTTATCTTTTTCGACCACTCCGCCGGCGACACCCGCAGATTCAAGACGCCTGATGGCCGCAATGTCGTGGCCGGTCCGCGCCAGCCCTGGACCTGGGAGCTGGCTGAGGCCTTCCAGCTGCGCGGCGGCAAGATCCGCCAGATCCAGGCCACGATGGAACGCGTGCCTTATGGCATGAACTCAGGCTGGAGCAGCTGGGAAGACGGCCTCTCGAGCAGGCCGCGCGACGTCACGAAGCCCTAGCGCCGTCAGGCCGGTATCGCCAGGTTCTTCGGCAGGGCAAACCCGCCCCAGCCCTCGCCGAAGAACTCCCGCACTTCCCGCGTCAGGCGACGCGGCGGCAACACGCCAGCCACCGCGATCTCGGTGGTGGCGGAGAGGTCCACGATCTGCGCCTCGTCGGGCGACAGAGCGTCATCAAACAGGCAGACCGTAGGGCGCAGGCGCGCGGCGTCATTCACGCGCATGACACGGCCAATGCTGCCATCGGTGAGCGCCAGGAACGATCCCGGCGGATAGACCGTCAGCGCAGCCACCACGTTATCGACCGCAACAGGTCCGTAGGCGCCGCGCAGTTCACGGTACAGCCGCGCCAGGGCTGCCGCGGGCAACGCAGTATCGGCCCGCGTCGCCGACACCTGGAATTCGCGAATCGCTCCCACGACCAAGGCGAGGGAATGGATCTCCGGCGCAGGCGCGTTTTCCGGGAAACCGATGCCATCCAGGCGTTCGCGATGCTGGCGCACGATCTGCAGGACATCCAGCGGAAAGCCGCCGCACTCGCGCAGGCGTTCAACGCCCAACAAGGGGTAGTGCTGGAACTCCAGCAGATCTGAGCGATCGGTGATGCGTGTCTCGTCGTGCATCGATTCGGGCAGCTGGGCAATGCCCGCGTTGTGCAGCAGCGCACTCATCGTCAGGGCATTCAGGTCTTCTGCGCTGACCCCCAGCCTGCGGCCCACGGCCGCGGCAATGGCGGCCGCATCCAGGGACTGGCACGCCAGGCGTTCGGCAGACTGCGTGGGCATGGCCATGGCCACAAACGTCAACGGGCTCTGTGGGTGTGCCGCGTTCTCCAGCAAGGTGCGCACCAGCGCGCTGGTCGTCGAGGCGGCATCGCGACTGCCCTGGCCCACCAGCGCCAGCGCCGCGCCACAGTCCGCCACCGCAGCCCGATAGCTGGACTGGGCCTCGCGCAACTCCTCATGCAGGCGATGCACGTGGGCAGACTGGGCGGCCTTTCTGGCCTGCAACTGCTCGGACAGCGTGATCGAGTCCGGCCGGGGCGTGGGGTCGACCAAAGGGGGCAGCGCCGATGCGGTCTGCGCCAGGTCAGATCGGGCCAGGTCTACAGACAGATTGGAGAGGCCGGCCTCGCGGATGATCGCGATGTCATGGTCCGACGCGATGCGGAACCGGTTAAGCAGGAACGGATGCTCGAACCAGCGGTGCCCCAGGCGCACGAAGTGACCGACGCGAAGCGCGTCGACACGGATGGGTTGCCACGATTCAAGCGTCACGAAGCGGTTCGTCCCTGTCACAAGAGGTGTTGCAAGGGCTACACCAGGTACTCTGTTCTACGCGCTGCACCACTGCCCCGGCGTGACCGACGCCACAGTTGGCCCTTGCCAGACCGGGACGGCGGTCACGCGAAGGTCGCGGGTGACCTTCAGTCCTCAAAGGCCGCCCGTCCCTCGCGCGGCAACCGCGGGTCAGCCTGCGCGGTCCAGCGCACCGCCTGCTGGAGGCGGATGTCTGCCGAGGAGCTGCCGATGAAGACCCGGTGCAGGCCCGGGGTCGCCACCCAGTCGTTCACGTGCACGTCGAAATAGGCCAGGTCCCGCGGCGTGAGGACAAACCGCAGGGTCTGCGACTGGCCGGGCGCCAGCCGCACTTTGGAGAATCCCTTCAGCTCTTTCACCGGGCGCACCACGTTGACGGTGGCCTCATCCCCGACATAGAGCTGGGCCACTTCTGCGCCTTCGCGCGTGCCCACGTTCTTCACCTCCACGCTGACTTCCAGCGGCCCTGCGCCTGCGGCTGGCACGCGCAGGTTGCTGTACTCGAAGCGGGTATAGGAGAGCCCGTGGCCAAACGCGAACAGTGGCGCGACCTGCTTCTTGTCGTAGTAGCGATAGCCGACGAACACGCCCTCGCCATAGTTCGCATCGCGACCGGCCGAGTAATACAGATGCGTGGGGTTGTCTTCCAGACGCCGCGGAAAGCTGAACGGCAACTTGCCAGACGGATTCGTATCGCCCAGCAGCACCTGCGCCACGGCATCGACGCCCTCCTGGCCCGGCAGCCAGGCTTCCAGGACAGCCGGCGCCGTGTCGATCCACGGCAGGTCCAGCGGGGCGCCGTTGTTCAGCACGATCACCGTGCGCGGGTTGGCCGCCAGCACCGCCCTGACCAATTCATTCTGCCGACCCACGAGCGCCAGCGTCGTGCGGTCTCGTCCTTCGGATTCGGACGTCCGCGAGACACCGACGAACACCACCGCGGCATCGGCTTCACGCGCGACGCGCACGGCCTCGGCGATGTCCGGTGCCGGCAGGCGGATGCCAAAGTGCATCTGGTGAAAGGCCACCGGCAGGCTGATGTAGTCGATGCGGAGGCGGTAACCCTTGCCCTGGCGCAGCACCACCTTGGCCACCTTGCCGGCAGCCTGGAAGTCCGACTCCGCCGGCAGCGCCGTGCCCACGTCCTTGCCGATGACCGCCTTGCCATCGATCCACAGCGTGCTGTCGCCCCGCGTGGCCAGGCGGAACTCATGCTCGCCATCGCGCGTCGGCCAGAACCAGCCTTCCCAGCGTCCGGCCATCTGCGTCAGCTGCGAGGCGAACATCGTCTTCTCGAAATAGGTTTCGATGCCGCTGTGGTCCGCGCGGCCACCGATCTTGTCACCGGCGTAATAACTGAACGCGAGGCCCGGCTTGGCACGCGCGGCGTCAGCGCTGAGCATGCGGTAATCGGCCGGTGGCGGCACGAGGTCGTTGTCGACGCCCTGGGCATAGCGCACCGACATCGCGTTGCCGGCGAGCGCACGCAGGCTGGCCAGTGGCGTGCCCAGCCGTGCGGGCACCACGCTCGCGCTGCCGCCACCCTGCATCAGCGGCACGTCGGCGTTCGGCCCGATCACGGCCAGCGTCTTCACGCGGCCGCGCTCCAGCGGCAACACGTCGTGCTCGTTCTTCAGCAGGGTGATCGCTTCGCGTGCTGCGGCAAGGGCCGCCTCGCGGCTGCGCGCCGTGCCTGCATCGCGTCGCGCCGGCGGCAGCGGCGGGTTGTCCAGCGCACCGGTGCGCGCGACCAGCCGCAGCATGCGGCGCGCGGCCTCGTCGATGACCGGCTGTTCGACCTGCCAGTTGCGCGCGGACTCTACCAGCGCGCCCCCGAAGTAACGGCCCGGGCCCGGCATTTCCAGGTCCGTGCCGCCGTTAGCCGCCGGCGCAGTCGTGTGTACGGCGCCCCAGTCGGACATCAGCACGCCATCAAAGCCCCACTCACCTTTGAGCACGCCGCGCAGCAGCGGTGCGTTCTCGGTCATGTAAGTGCCATTGAGGCGGTTGTACGAGGCCATGATCGTCCAGGGTTTGGCTTCCTTGACGATCATCTCGAAGGGCGCGAGATAGATTTCGCGCAGCGTGCGCTCGTCCATGTTGGAACTGCTGCGCAGGCGTTCCAGCTCCTGTTCGTTCGCGACAAAATGCTTGGGCGATGTGCCCACGCCCTGTGACTGCACGCCCTGCACGAAACCGACACCCATCTTGCCGGCCAGGAACGGGTCTTCGGAATAGGACTCGAAATTGCGGCCCGCCAGCGGCGTGCGCTGGATGTTCACGTTCGGCCCGAGCAGCACGTGCACGCCCAGTGCATGGGCCTCGCGTCCCATCGCCTCGCCGGCGGCACGCGCGACCTCGGGGTTCCAGGTCGCGGCCAGGCCCACGCCCGTCGGAAAGACCGTGGCCACCTCGTCATTGTTCGAGCGCACGCCGTTGGGCCCGTCGGCAAAGCTCAACGCCGGCACGCCAACCCGGGCGATGGCCGCCGTGCCGAAGGTCGAACCACCGGCCATCAGCTGGATCTTCTCCTGCTGCGAGAGCTGGCCCAGCAGCGACTCCACGCGCTGTTCAAGGCCTGTGGGGTCCAGCGGCGCAGCGACCAAGCGGACACTGAGCCCCCCGGCCGCGCACAGCGTCACGACCGCACGCAGCCAGGCGCGCGCAGGAACAAAGTCAGCCATGCCGGAACCCCCCCGAGTTGATTATGCAACCGAGGGTAGCCGTTGATGGCCGGCGCTGTCACGCCGGCCGGGTCAGCGCTCAGGCCTTGCTGTGCGCGGCCTCGATCATCACGGACTGGATCGTGCCGTACACCGCGGTCCAGGCCGCCTTCACCTCGGGCGTAAAGGCGGCTCCCAGACCCTGCTCCAGGGTCTGCAGCAAGGCGGCCCCGACCGTGCCGTAGTGCGCATCCGTCACGCCATAGGCCACATGGCGCTTGCCCAGGCCCTGCAGGGCCGGGACCAGCACCTCCGGCTTCCGCAGGTTCTTCACGGCGACATCGATCATCTGCATCAGGCGCTTGCCCTGCTCCACCAGGTCGGCCTTGAAGAGGGATTTCACCGACGGGTCCAGGGCAAACAGGTTGCCGTAGAACAGTTCGGCGGCCTGCGGCGCAATGGGGGCCACGAGGGCCCAGCTGGTTTCAATGGCGGCAATCTGTTCGGGATTCATGGCGGGAGGCTCTCGGTAAGGGGCGACGTGTGGATAGTTAGATTGACCAACCAAGTCCCAGGGCGCGCGCATCGTGTAGGCAATTGACCGCTACCGCGCCGCAGCAACGAGCGCCTAAAGTCGGCGTCTATACTCCCGAACTGCGGCGCCAGCCGGCGCGTATCCCAACCAGCATGCCGGGGGGCAGATGAAAAACAGTTTCGCGACCATCGCAGTCGTGGTGATGACCGGGTTCTCCAGCGTGGCGCTGACCGCCCAGGGAACCGAAGAAGACACCCTCTTCCAGACCTTCTGCGCGGCCTGTCACGGCGCCACGCCCGCGGCTGCCGGCAGCCCCAACGAACGGGCGCCCACCCGCGACACGCTCAAGACCTTCAGCGCCGAGGCGGTGGTCAACGCGCTGACCAACGGCAAGATGCAGCCTCAGGGCACCGTGCTGAGCGAGGCCCAGAAGCGCCTGGTGTCGGAGTACGTCACCGGCAAGCGCATCGACCCCAAGGCCCTGGCCGCAGGCGTCCAGCCGCTGGTCAATCCCTGCACCGTTGCCACGCCGATGGGCGACCCGGCCCGGGGCGCCAGCTGGAACGGCTACGGCAATGGCGTCGCCGGTACCCGGTTCCAGCCCGCTGCGGCGGCCCGCCTTACCGCCGCCGACCTGCCGCGCCTGAAGCTCAAGTGGGCCTTCGGCTACGCCAGCGTCTCCTCGGCACGGGCCCAGCCCAGCTATGCCGGTGGCCGCCTGTTCGTCGCCAGCGAGAACAGCGAGGTGCATGCGCTGGATCCGAAGACCGGCTGCACCTACTGGACCTTCAAGGCCGCTGCGGGCGTGCGCACCGCCGTGTCGGTGGGTCCGTACAAGGCCGCCAACGGCAAGCGCGGCTACGCCGCCTATTTCGGGGATGGCCGGGCCAATGCTTATGCGGTCGATGCGCAGACCGGCACCCTGATCTGGACGCGCAAGGTCGATGACCACACGGCCGCTGCCATCACCGGCTCGCCCACGCTGCACGACGGTCGCCTGTTCGTGCCCGTACAGGGCCTCAATGAAGAAGGCCGCGGCTCGACCAACGGCTACCCCTGCTGCAGTTTCCGCGGCAGCCTGTCCGCGCTGGACGCCAACACGGGCGCGGTGCTGTGGAAGACCTACACCATCGACGAGCCCAAGCCTCGCGCGAAGAACAAGGATGGCGTGCAGATGTACGGCCCCGCGGGCGGCTCGATCTGGTCTTCGCCGTCCGTGGATGCGAAGCGCCATCTGGTCTACGCCGCAACGGGCAATGCCTATGCCGACCCGGCGCAGAAGATGACCAATGGCGTGGTCGCCTTCGACGAGCGCACCGGCGCGGTCAAATGGTTCAAGCAGATCATTCCGGCCGACAACTGGGCCATGGGCTGCCCGGCCAAGAGCGCGGACAATCCGGCCTGCCCCGAAACGCTCGGCCCGGACTTCGATTTCTCGGCCACTCCGGCGGTCGTCAACGTCGGCCACCGCGACCTGATCATCCTGCCGCAGAAGTCGGCCATCGCGTATGCGCTGGACCCGGACCAGCTGGGTGCGATCGTCTGGCAGTACAAGTTCGGCGAGGGCAGCGGCCTGGGTGGCCAGTGGGGCGGCGCCTATGACGGCACGCAGGCCTACTTCGGCCTGGCTGACTTCCTGACGCCCAACCCGGGTGGCATGAATGCAGTCCGACTGAGCGACGGCAAGCTGGTGTGGCACATGCCGCCGCAGCCGCTGCTCTGCGGTGAGAAGCGCCAGGGCTGCGGCCCGGGCCAGGGCGGCCCGCTGACCGTCATCCCGGGTGCGGTGCTCAACTCCGGCCTCGACGGCGGCCTGCGCGCTTACTCAACCCGGGACGGCACCGTGCTGTGGTTGTTCAACACCGCGAAGGACTACACCACCGTCAATGGCGTGAAGGCCAAGGGCGGCAGCATGGATGGCAACGGACCGATCGTGGTCAACGGCATGGTCTATGTGAACTCCGGCTATGGCGGACTCATCGGCACGGCCGGAAACGTGTTGCTGGCATTCGGCGTCGACTGACACACCCAAGGACGGGATACACCATGGCGGACAACGTATTGCAGGACCCTGTCGTGGTGACCCGGGACGCCGCGTGGTTCGCACTGGTGCAGCAGGCCTTGCCCGAAGCTATCCTGGTCTTCGACGGTGAAGGGCGGTTCCTCGATGCCAACCCCTGGGCCTGCCAGATGCTCGGCTATACACGCGCCGAACTGCTGGCGAAGGCCATCATCGACATCGAGCTGGACCTGGACCTGCCAGCGGCAAAGGCGCGTTGGCAGCGGTTGCAGGCCGGCAAGGAGCAAGTGGCCATTGGCCGCCATCGGCGCAAGGATGGCTCGGTGTTCCTGGTGGAGGTGCGGTTCGCGCTGCTGGTGCACAACGGTCAGCGCGCCTTCGCCGCTGTCGTGCGGGACGTCACTGAGCGCACGGTGTTGGAACAATCCCTGGCTGAGTCACGTGTCTTGCTGGCAAAACAACTCGTCGCGGCAGAAGCCGGCCTTCGGTCCCGCGATGCCTTTCTCGGCATGATCAATCACGAATTCCGCACCCCGCTGCACCAGATCCAGGGGAGCATCGACCTGCTGCGTTCGGCCACTTCGGACGAGGCCCGTGCCACATGGTTGCCGATCATGGAAGCCGCCGCAGAACGGCTGCTGCAACAGATCGACCAGTCATTGGAAGTGGTCGGCCTGATGTCCGGCAGCGCCAGGCTCAACGACGGCGTGTTCGCACCGATCACGGTGCTGCAGGCCAGCTGCGCAAAGCTGGCCCAGTTCGCCGCCGACAAACACGTGGACGTGGAACTGATCGTGTCGGACGACCTGCGACGCTACGTGCGCGGTGACGAAACGCGACTCGGCCACGCGCTGGTCAACTACCTGCAGAACGCCATCGCCTTCTCGCAAGGTCGCAAGGTCACCGTCTCGACCCGAATCGTGGCAGAGGACATGGACGAGGTGTTCATCCGTTTCATGGTGCACGACGACGGCAACGGCCTGTCCGCCGCAGAGAAAGACAAGCTCTTCGCGGCGTTCGTGCAGGGGGATGACGGCCTGCAGCGCAGCCACGGCGGCCTGGGCATTGGGCTGTTCCTCACCAAGGAGATTGCCCGACTGATGGATGGCCAGGCCGGCGTGGACAGTGAACCCGGTGACGGCTGCACCTTCTGGTTCACTGCCCGCTTCAAGTGGGCTGACTAACGGCCCTCAGCCGAAGCTGGCCCAGAGGTCCTCGATGCGCTTGCGCATCGCGGCGTCCGGCAGCCGACCCCGACCCGCCTGCTGGTTGTCGCGCAAGTGCGCCATGATCGTCGTACCCGGAATCACGGCCGTCACGCCCGGCTGCGACAGGTTGTACTTGAGCATGAGCTGCGCCCAGCTGGTGGCATCGATCTCTGACGCCCAGGCCGGCAGGGGCTTGTCGGCCAGCTTCGGCATGAAGCTGCCGCGACGACCACCCAGCGGCATGTTGATCAGCACGGCAATGCCCTTTTCCTTTGCCAGCGGCAGGATTTCCTTGGCCGACAGTCGTGCATCGATCGAGAAGTTGACCTGGATGAAGTCCAGCGGATGCTTGCGCATGACTTCCAGCAGCTGTGGGTACTGCGGCTCGAACGAGGTCGTCGCGCCGATATAGCGCAGCTTCTTCGCCTGCTTGTATTCCTTCAGCACCGGCATGAGCGCATCGGTGCCATAGAAGTTGTGGATCTCCATCAGGTCGATGTAGTCGGTGCGCAGGCGCTTGAAGGATTCGTCGACCACCGCCTGCGGATTGGACAGGTCACCGGCCATCGGTGTCTTGGTCGCGAGGAACAGCGACTTGCGATTGCCCAATTCGGCAACCAGCTGGCCGATCACCTCTTCGGAACGGCCGTATCCGCGCGCGGTATCGACAAGGCGACCACCCAGCAGCGGCAGGTTCTGCAGCACGTCCTTGCGCGTGGCCAATTCGTCGGCTGCGGTCACATCAAACGCATTGGTGCCGATGCCGATCACCGGCAGCTGTTCGCCGGTTGAGGGAATGGCGCGCGTGAGCATCGGCAGCGCGTCGGCTGCAAACGCCGGCACCCGGCCCAAGGCAGCGGCAATACCCGTGGCCACGGCGCCCTTCACGACCGTTCGACGCGACATCGATGTGCCAGACAGTGTGCTCATGCGGCCCCTCACGATTTTTTATTGATGAAATTTCATTGTCTACGGTGAGGGACCGATTGGCTAGTTGCCCGCAGGTTTGTCCATGGACTTCAGCAACGCCAAGATCCGGCGCGTGTTGCCGTAGCGGTCGACCAGGACCAGCGTGTTGCTGGCCTGCACCGCCACCAGGTGTGCCTGCTGCGGCAGCAGGGGCCGCAGCAGCGGCACGGTCTGCACGGCGTCGATGTGCTGCAGCGTCACCGAGCGGGTCACCCATTCGTCATCGGCGAGACTCGCGTCGTCCTTCGTGACCACTGGCAGCGTGTAGGCGCGGATGCCCGCGTCCGGCACGATGTTCACCACGCCGTCGACCGTCACGGCCGCCAGGCCGTTGTTGCGCAGGACCGTGAGCAGCAGCGGATAGGTCAGGCTGGAGGCCGGCACAGTGCCCAGGCGCAGCTGCGCCGGCGCCTTTTGGTCCACGAGAAAGCGCCGGCCGGTCCGGCTACCGACCTCATCCAGCAGTGACTGCAGGGCTACCGTCGGTGCTGCCGCCGTCGCCGTGCCGACGTCACTCGCCAGCGCGACGCCAGGCCCTGCCGCGGGCAGAGGGCGGCCCTTGGGCCACAGCAACCACAGCCGGCCTTGCTGCCGCATGGTGCCGGCGCGGTCACCGGCCTCGGCCCCCAGGCCCCAGAAGAGATCAGCGCGTACCACGCCGCGGATCGCACCGCCGGTGTCCTGCGCCATCACCAGCCGCGCCAGCGGGGTCGTGCTGCCTGGCTGGGTCGTGGCCAGGAACAGCGGCGCACCCAGCGGCAGGTTGCGCGGATCCACGGCCACCGAGCGCCCCGCAGTCAGCGGCACGCCCAGTGCGCCCTTGGGGCCGAGCTTCGGATCCGGCAGCGTTTCTTCGCGGAAGAACACGACGCTGGGGTTGGCATTGAGCACTTCGTTCAGGCGGTCCGGATGTGCCGCCAGCCACTGGCGCAGCCCCGGGGCCGTCGCCTGTTCCACCGTCAGGTCGCCTTTCTGCACGAGGTAGCGGCCGATGGCTTTGTAGGGCTGGCCGTTCTGGTCGGCATAGGCCAGGCGCAGCACGTCGCCGCCAGGCAGCTGGACGCGACCCGAACCCTGCACCTGCAGGAAGAAGGCGTCGATGGCATCGTCCACCCAGACCAGTTCTTTGCCCTTGAGGCTCGCCGCGCTCACCAGCGCAGCGCGGTCGTAATACGGCAGCACCCGCTTGCCCTGCAGGCGCGCCCGCACCCGTTCGCCCTTGAGCGAGGGGTAGAGATCACCCAGCTCCACGGTCAGCAGGTCATCGGGCACGGCGAACAGCGGCGTTTTGTAGGCACCGCCCGGTTTGCGCGCACCGCGCAGCAGCGGTTCGTAGTAGCCGGTGATCAGGCCGCTGTCGCTGCGCTGGCCCTTCTCATCGTCATAGGCAATGCGCCAGGGCTCGAACTGCGTTTCGAAGAACTGCCGCACGGCGCTGGCATCGCGCGCGGGCCTCTGCAGCGCGAGTTCGCAGGGGGCTTTCCAGTCGGGCTTGGTCTTGAGCGCAGCGCAACCGGCCAGGAAGGCACTCCAGGCCTCGCCCAGGTCGTCGGTGGCCCAGCCATCGAGGCCGGACCAGGCCACGCGCTCGTAGCGCTGCGTGGGGACGGCCGCGGGGGGCGACGGCGGGAGGGGCGGCAGCGTGGGTTTGACCCGCACCGCAGGCGGAGGCGGCAGCGGGGTGGGCTTCTGCGGCTGGGGCGCGCAAGCCACGACACCCAGCGCAACACCCAGCAGCACGGCAACAAACGAGCAACGTGACATCGTGTTCTCCCGGACGGGACGCCACTCAGGCCTTGGGATCAGCCCCAAAGCGGTTGCTGCCCGCGTCACCTTCCTGGATCGTGAAGTACAGCAGCACGACGGCACCGACCAGCGGAATGACACCCAGCAGCAGCCACCAGCCACTGCGGTCGGTGTCGTGCAGGCGGCGCACCGCAACGGCCATGGAGGGCACCAGCGTGCCCAGTGCAAACAGGCCGCTGAGGAAACCCAGCTCCGACTCCATGCTGAAGGTGCCGGTCACCGCGTCGATGAACAACAGCCCGACATAGATCAGCAGATAGAACAGGACGTAGTTCCAGTATTCCTTGCGGCGGGCACGGCCCGAGAAGGTGGCGTACTTGCGCAGCGCCGCGAGAAACCATTCCATAAAGACACGCCTTCTGCTCGAAAACCGCTGTGATTTGCGGTAGCGGATGATGCCACAGTCAGGACTGCTGGACCCCGTGGCACCACTTAGCCTTCTGGCCGCTGCCGCACCAGCAGGGGCTATAGGCGCCCCACTCCGCATACAGCGGCAACACTTGCTGGTGCAGCGGCATGCGCTGGGCCATCAGCCGCTCATAGGCCGGCGTATCGGCAGGGGAGAGACTCTGGGCACCGGTGTCGGGGTCCCGCTCGCCCCGGGCGAACAACTCGGCTTCGCCGTCAAAGGTCGCCAGGTACTGCAGCAGCACCGGGTCATTGACGACGGCGCGCCGCACGCTGGGCAGCGGTGTGGCCGCTGTCGCCCGCAGCGGATCGGCGAGAAACATGACGCGCCGCGTCCGGGTTTCGCGCGGCACGACATCCCGCAGTTCACCCTCCGGCGAGCGCCACAGGGCACAGAACTCAGCCTCGACGTAGACGCCCGGCAATTCCCGCAGCACCCAGCCCGGCACCGCCTCGCCCTGTTCGGCAGCGACCTGGCGCGCCACCACGGCGAAGCTGTCGGTACTGCGCTCACCCTCGCGGCGCGCAGAGTCGGCATAGACCGGCTTGGCACCCGGCACCAGCGATTCGACCAGGGCCGCGAGGGTGCGGGAGAGCTCGGCGGGCGTCACCGGATGGGCAAGTTTTGGCATGGCGCGAGCTTGCCACAGACCGCAGCGATTAG
>CANGFJ010000050.1 GCA_947453065.1 Pseudomonadota bacterium | reverse complement strand
TCCAACTGCAGCCCGCGGAGCATCGAATCGAGGGCAGCTTGCGGAGGATTGCCCCGCACGCGCACCACATATTCGCGCGACAGCTCGAAGGATGGATGCATGAGGCGGTGCGCCAGCTCACCGTCGGTGGTGAAAACCAGCAGTCCGGAGGTGTTCACGTCGAGCCGGCCAACCACCACCCAGCGGCCATGCTGCGGTTGCGGCAGGTTGTCGAACACCGTGGGACGACCCTGCGGATCGTGACGGGTGGTCATTTCGCCGACCGGCTTGTTGTACAGCAGGATCTGGCCGCCGCCCACGGCCCCGCTGGCTGGAACCGCCCCACCCGGCGAGACCGGCCGGCCATCCAGCAGGATGCTATCCGCGGCACTGGCCCGATCGCCCAGCTTGGCCACCTGGCCGTTGACCTGGATACGCCCGGCC
Organism: Pseudomonadota bacterium; assembly: GCA_947453065.1. Lineage (GTDB taxonomy): Bacteria > Pseudomonadota > Gammaproteobacteria > Steroidobacterales > Steroidobacteraceae > ZC4RG30. The sequence goes on along the minus strand of CANGFJ010000050.1, from coordinate 15,030 downwards.
CGCAGCCACTCTTCGATGCCGCGGCGCGACCCTAGGCCGGCGGAGGCCAGCAATTTCTGGATGCGCTCGCTCATCGGATGGGCAGCGAAATCTTGGAAAACAGCTGTCCTTTGGTCTCCGGATCTCGCGCCTCGATGGCGCGATCGACCAGACGCCGGTTCAGGTGGCTGCCGAACAGCTGCAGAAATTCATAGGCGAAGTTACGCAGCAGGGTGCCGCGACGGAAACCCACCCAGGTCGTGTGAATGGGGAACAAATGCGAGGCATCTACCATCACGAGATCGTGGTCCTCCACGGGGTCGAAGGCGACGCTGGCGACAATGCCGGCGCCCATGCCCAACCGCACGTAAGTCTTGATGACATCCGAATCGCGCGCCGTCAGCGCAACCCGGGGCTTGAGCCCTTCGCGGGCGAATATTGTCTCGAGGGAAGACGGGCCCGAAAAACTGAACACATAGGTGACCAGCGGATACTGGGCAAGCTGCTGCAGCGTGAGCTTACCCGCTCCGGGCCTGGCCAGCGGGTGGTGCTTGGGCACAATGACCTGGCGGTGCCAGCGGTAAACGGGCAACAGCACCAGTTCGGGAAACATCGCTTCTGAACCGGTGGCAATGGCCAGCTGCACGCGATCGGAGGCCACCATCTCGGAGATCTGCTCAGACGTGCCCTGGTGCAGGTGCAGGTCGACTTCCGGATAGCGCTTGCGGAAGGCCTGCACCACCGGCGGCAGCACGTAGCGCGCCTGGGTGTGGGTCGTGGCAATCGTGAGCGTGCCCCGGGCATCCTGGTTGAGGTCCGCCGCCACGGCTTTCAGGCTTTCGATCTCCGCCAGCGCCCGCGAGGCGAACTCCAGCACGCGAACCCCCTCGGGCGTGACGCGGGCAAAGGCCCGCCCTTCCCGCACGAACAGGTCGAACCCGAGCTCCTTTTCCAGGGCCTTGAGCGCACGGCTGATCGCCGGCTGCGACGTACCCAGCGCGGAGGCGGCCTGGGTGACGGAAAGCCCGTGGCGGGCAATCGCAATCGCGTACTGAAGCTGGTGGAAGTTCATTTGGCTGGGGTGGATTACTGAACCCGCATCATAACAATTTGTTATCAATCAATGACAGGGGCGCAGATCATCTATCGCGCTGTGGATGCCGGGGTTAGAGTCCCCGACCCACGACAGGCGGGAGCCTCCATGATTCACGACAGCATTCTCGGCACCATCGGCCGCACCCCCATTGTGAGGCTGCAGCGGCTTGCGCCTGCGGGCGTCGACGTCTTCGTGAAGTGTGAATTCTTCAACCCGGCCTCCTCGGTCAAGGATCGCCTTGCGATTGCGATTATCGAGGACGCCGAGCGCAGTGGCGCCCTGAAGCCGGGCCAGACGGTCGTTGAAGCGACCTCGGGCAACACGGGCATCGCGCTGGCCATGGTCTGCGCGGCCAAGGGCTACCCCTTCGTGGCCGTCATGGTGGAAACCTTCTCCGTGGAGCGGCGCAAGATCATGCGCATGCTGGGCGCCCGCGTGATCCTGACCCCTGCGGGCGAGCGGGGCACGGGCATGGTGCGCAAGGCCGAAGAACTGGCCGCCAAACATGGCTGGTTCCTGACCCGCCAGTTTGAAAACCCGGCCAACCCGGCCTACCACCGGAACACGACCGGACCGGAAATCCTCAGTGATTTCGCCGGTCGCCGGCTGGACTATTTTGTCACCGGCTGGGGCACGGGCGGCACGCTGACGGGCGTGGGCGAGATGCTGCGCCTGGCGCGGCCTGAAGTGCGCATCATTGCTGCCGAACCGGAAAACGCCTCGCTGCTGGCTGGCAAACCCTTTGCCCCGCACAAGATCCAGGGCTGGACGCCGGACTTCATTCCGAAGGTCCTGAACCGGGACGTTGCCGAACAAATCCTGCCTGTCAGCGATGCCGAGGCCATTGCCACGGCGCGCGCGCTGGCCAGCCAGGAAGGCATTTTCTGCGGCATTTCCTCGGGGGCCGGTGTGGCGGTAGCACTGCGCGTGGCGCGCGAAGCGCCGCGGGGCAGCGCAATTCTGGCCGTCCTGACGGACACGGGTGAACGATATCTGTCCACGGCCCTGTTTGAAGGGATCGCAGACGGCTCAGACCCTGAACCTTGAACCTGAAGGCCCTGCAAGCAAGTGAACCTGTCATGAGCGCGGTGAAAACCGCGGCGCTCCCGAACCCCTTTGCGCTCTGGTGCGGCGGGTCCCTGCCCGACGCCGTGGTCGCCTACGAGTCCTGGGGCACGCTCGATGCGGCGCGCAGCAATGCCATCCTGCTGTTCACGGGGCTCTCGCCGACAGCCCACGCCGCCTCGACCCCGGACAACCGCGACCCGGGCTGGTGGGAGCAGATGATCGGACCGGGTCGCGCCATCGACACCGACCAGTATTTCGTGATCTGCATCAACTCCCTGGGCAGCTGTTTTGGCTCGACCGGCCCCGCGTCGATCAACCCCGCGACAGGCGCGGCCTGGCGCCTGGACTTCCCGGAGGTCGCGGTCGAGGACATTGCACGCAGCGGCTACGAAGTGGCCCGTTCGCTGGGCATCGACCAGCTGTCGGCCGTTGTCGGGCCCTCGCTGGGCGGGATGGTCGTGATGGCTTTCGCGGCCTGCCTGCCTGGCAAGGCCCGCAGGCTGGTGAGCATTTCCGGATCGGCTGCCGCCTCGCCCTTCGCCATTGCCTTGCGCTCCGTGCAGCGGGAAGCCGTCATGAGCGACCCGGATTGGCGCGGCGGGCAGTACGTCAATCCCCTGCAGGGCCCACGCGCCGGCATGCGAATCGCCCGCAAACTGGGCACGATCACCTATCGATCGGCAGACGAGTGGCGCAGCCGCTTTGCACGCTCAGGGCTGGGCGAACGGGGACTGCGCGCAGCGCAGCAGGCCAGCACGCGGGTCCCCAAAGGGTTCGGCCCACGGTTTGCCGTCGAGGGGTACCTGGAAGCGCAGGCCGAGCGTTTTGTCCGGATCTTCGACCCCAACTGCTACCTGTACCTGTCGCGGGCGATGGACTGTTTCGACCTGTCCAGCCACGGCGAGCCCAGCGAAGTGCTGGCCCGCGCGGGGCTGGAGTCCGCGCTGGTCATCGGCGTGGAGTCCGACTTCCTGTTCTCGATCGACGAGCAGGCCTGGATCGCTGCCCAACTCGACAAGGCGGGGGTGAACACGCAGTTCGCGCGGCTGCCGTGCATCGAGGGGCACGACGCCTTCCTCGTTGACCTGCCGCGGTTCGATGCTGCCGTGCGGGGATTCCTGAACGCCTGACCGCAGACGAGCTGGGCGGGCCTAATTCGGGTGTTTACGCGCCAATTGGCGTCAGATGGCACCTTTACGACCCAGGATCCCGGACAGACTCGCGTATGACTTTCCTTCGCCATGCGCTGCTGAGCCTGCTGATTCTGGGTGAGATGGGCCAACCGCTGGCTGCGCGGGAGTTGCGTCTGGCCAGCTGGAATCTGGAATGGCTGGTCTCACCCGCCAGCGCCCGTGCGGCGCGCAACCACTGCCTGCAAGGAGAAACTGCGCGACTGCCCTGCGATGTGGCCCTGGATGGGGCCCGCAGCAGCGCGGACTTCGCGATGCTCGCCGGTTACGCGCGCCAGCTGGATGCCGATGTCGTGGCCTTTCAGGAGGTCGAGGATGCCGAGACGGCCGCGAAAGTCTTCAGCGGTTATGTGTTCTGCCTGACAGGGCGCGGCGAGGCACAGAACGTCGGCTTTGCGATCCGCGCAGGGCTGGCCCATCGCTGCGCGCCGGACTTTCTGCCGCTGTCCCTGGGCGACAGCCTGCGTCGCGGCGCAGTGGTGGTGTTATTCCCGGGCACGGCAGACGAAATTCACCTGCTGGGCGTACACCTGAAGTCCGGCTGCGCGCGGGATGCCCTCCCCGCCCGGTCGCGGGCCTGCTCGGCGCTGGGGCGGCAGCTACCGCTCTTGGGAGACTGGATCCGAGCCGCGACGACCGCCGGACAGCGCTTCGCCGTGCTGGGCGACTTCAACCGGGACCTGGACCCAGACCTGGCGGCCGCGCTGCCCGAGGTGCTGGACCTGGTCGATGCAGCCCAGGGCACGGCCTTCTCGAATTGCTACCCGGGGCAGACCTTCACCCGTTATATCGATCACATCCTGCTGGGCGGGGAACTGGCCCGGAACAGGGTACCCGGGTCCTTCCAACGGCTTCACTACCTGCCCCGCGACGCCAGACGGTACCGCCTGTCGGATCACTGCCCCATCAGCATTTTGCTCAGGACTGTGGCGCGTTAAACACAATTTGCCTTGGGACATGCAATGGTCTTGGCATACTGTTGCGACTGAGAACCAGAGGCGGACTGAGACCGTGGAACGTCGACTGCACACGCGTCATCGGGCACGCACCGTCGTCTACATCCTGTTGCCGAATGGGCGGCGGGTCTGCAAAGCCGTGAACCTGAGCGCCACGGGCGTCTTCCTGCGGACGTCAGGGCTGGGGCTGCGCAAGGGCCAGCGCGTGGACCTGGCGTTTGCCATCAACTTGGGAACCATCACCAAAGTCCATCGTCGCACCGCTATCGTCGCGCATGTGTCAGGCGGCGGCACGGGGTTGCTGATGGAATCACACGCCGTCCGGTGACCGTACTCAGCCTCATTCTGGCCGATGACCACGAACTGGTCAGGGCGGGCCTCAAGCAAACCCTCTGCGCAGAACCCGATATGAGGGTCACGGCAGAATGTCGGCTCGGGCGTGAAGTCCTGCCTGCGCTGGCAACCCACGCCTGCGACATCCTGCTGCTGGATATTTCGTTGCCGGACATCTCCGGGCTCGATGTGCTGAGCCAGGTGCGTCGCCACCATGCGCGGGTGGCCGTGCTGATCCTGTCAGCCCATCCCGAGGTGCAGTTTGGCTTGAACGTCATCCGGGCAGGCGCCAGCGGGTTCGTCAGCAAGAGCGGCGACAGCGCCGAACTGCTGCGGGCCATCCGCACGGTATCCCGGGGCAACCGCTATGTCGGCACAGAATTGGGCGAACTGCTGGTCCAAGGACTGGACGACGCCAGCAAGAGCCCCCGGCATGGCAGCCTGTCGGAGCGTGAATTCCAGATCTTCTGCAAACTTGCCGAAGGCATGACCGTCACCGGCATCGCCCAGCAGCTGTTCCTCAGCGTGAAGACGATCAGCACCTACCGCACGCGGATCCTGGAAAAGATGGTCCTGCGTACCAACGCTGACATCACCAGCTACGCCATCAAGAACCAGCTGCTGCCCTAAGCGTTGCCGCAAGCGGCAGGGAGGCGACCAGGCACACCCCGGACCCAGGCGCCGCCGTCAATGCCAGACGACCACCCAGAGCGCCCAGCCGCTCACGGATCAGCGGCAGGCCCACCGTGCCGAGACCCTCAAGCCGGCTCGGCTCAAAACCCACACCATCATCGCGCAGGGTCATCACGCAGCGCGTCGCCTGGCGCACTACCTGCAAGTCGATTCGACGCGCCTGCGCATGCTTCACCACGTTATCCAGCGCTTCCTCGGCAACCCGATAGAGACAAATGCCAGCCTCCGGGGACAGTTCCAGCGGTTCCTGCGGAAGCCGCAAAACCACTTCCAGCCCGGCACTGCGACCTTGCTCTTCGAACAACGCCTGCAGGGCCGGCGACAATCCAAAATGATCCAGCAGCCCGGGCCTGAGACGCTCGACGATACGGCGGTTGATGGTGATCGCTGTGGCAAGCTGCCGCTCCACGTCCTCCAGGCCGATACGCTGCACATCAGAAGCCCGAGTGGAGGGCTCGAGAAGCCTGGCAACGAGCATCCGCGCAGCGACCAACTGGCCGCACAACTCGTCATGTAGCAAGCGGGCCAGCGCCGCCTGCTCCTGCTCTTTTCTCTCGAGGTGACGCGCCAGCAGGAACGAAAATCCTTCCGCTTCAGTCGTGCTCATGAGCCGCCATGCCTAGAGCTGTGACTGCAGCAGGAGCACGAAGGCCTCATGCACGCGCCGCCACAGCGGACGCCGACGCCAGGCGCGATAGGACACGCGACGGCTGCGACCCAGGTCAGCCTCGAACTGCTGGGCCTGACGCTCGGCAAGACGATCACTGAAAACATTGAGATTGGCCTCGTCATTGAGCCGGAAGGAACGATTATCAAAATTAGCCGAACCAACCGTCGTCCAGTGTCCGTCGATCACGACGACTTTGCAGTGAAGCATCGTCGGCTGGTACTCAAAGAGCGCCACGCCAGCCTTGAGCAGCCGCCCCCAGCGCGCCTGCGAAGCCCGACGCACCAAGGGCACGTCTGAATAACGACCAGGCACCAGGATGCGCACCACCACACCGCGCTGCGCCGCAGCCACCAGTGCATCCAGCGTCATCGTATCCGGCACGAAGTAGGAGCTCGTGATGTCGATGGAACGGCGTGCCGCGGTAATCGCCAACAGGAACATCAGCTGCATGCTTTCGGACCCGCCTGAAGGCGAACTGCCGAACATCTGCGCATCCATGTCGCCCACTGACTCCAGCGGCGGAAAATACGCCGGGCCATGCATCACATTCCCCGTGGCCTTGATCCAGTTTCCCAGGAACACCGCCTGCATCTGCGCCACCACCGGCCCGCGCACCCAGTAATGGGTGTCGCGCCAGTGCGCCGGCCCCTCGGCATTGCCAAGCCATTGAGGCGCAATGCCCGCGCCGCCCGTGAAACCCGTATGCCCGTCCACAATCAGGAGCTTGCGGTGCGTGCGATTGTTCATTCGACCGATGTGGTACCAGGAAAGTTCGTGGTAGAGCCGCACCTCAGCGCCGTTACAACGCAACTGGTCGAGCAGCCGGGGCTCCATGCGTCGCGTGCCGATCCAGTCGAACAGAACATGGACCCGTACACCGCGCGCCGCGGCATCGGAGAGCGCATCGGCAAACTGCTCACCGATGCTGCCGGACCAGTAAATGAAGGTTTCAAAGCAGAGTGACACGCGCGCCGCACGAATCGCGGCCAGCATCGGCGGAAAGATCTCGTCCCCATTGGTCAGCGTGGTGACCTCGTTGCCGGGCAGGATCGCCGGCCCCAGCAGCACCCCCATGGCACGCCGGAAATCACCATCATGGAGGGCGTAAAGGCGACGGGGCCGGCGCTGCAGGCGACGTTCGACCGCGACCAAGTTGATCGCCAGGACGCAAACACAGGCCGTCACCAGTGCCGTGACCAGAACCAGCGCTGTGTTGCTCATCGGCAGACGATGGGCATCAGGGGCTCCTCAGACTGGGATCCGTTCAGTCTGCTGCCCCGCTTCAACGGCTGTCAATTCAGGTAGGGCGTTGGCCATAATGGCGCGAATCATGAACACTGCAGCTCCTGCCACGACGTCACAAGCAGCCCAGCAATGCGCCTCGGCCGTCTGCATGGTCAGGCCGGCCGCCTTTGCCTACAACACCCAAACTGCGCTCACCAACCGCCTGCAGGTGGCCGGCGGGCAGCCAACGGCAGATGCCGTGGCGGCACGCGCGGAATTCGACGCCATGGGGCAGACCCTGCGCGCCGCCGGCGTGCAGGTCTGCGTCGTCGAGGACAGCCCCGTCCCACCCAAACCCGACGCCGTCTTCCCCAACAACTGGGTCAGTTTCCACGCCGATGGGACAGTGGTGCTGTACCCCATGATGACGCCAAACCGACGCATTGAACGTCGCGCCGACCTCATCGACACCGTCTGCCGGGAACTGGGCTTCGTCGAGCGACGCCGGATCGACCTGACAGACTATGAGGCCGAAAGGCGTTTCCTCGAAGGCACGGGCAGCTTGGTGCTTGATCACCCGCAGCGGCTGGCCTTTGCCTGCCGCTCGCCCCGCACGGATGAGGCGCTGGTCCACGAATGGTGCCGGCATCTCGGCTATGAAGCCGTGGTGTTCGATGCGGCCACTCCCGATGGCACACCCGTTTATCACACCAACGTCCTGCTCTGGATTGGCGAGACCCTCGCTGGCCTTGGCCTGGACTGGGTGGCAGATCGCGACCGGCGGCGCGTGGTGGCCGCACTGAGCGCATCGGGCCGCGAGATCCTGCCACTGCCCGGCACCGCGCTCTCGCAGTTCGCCGGCAACATGCTGGAGCTGGGCACTCCCCACGGCCCTGGCGGCCGCGCGCTGGTGATGTCCGCGTCAGCCGCTGCAGCACTCGATCCGCCATGGCGTGAGCGACTGGACGCAGCGACCGACCAACTGATCATTGTTCCCGTGCCCACTATCGAGCGCCTGGGTGGGGGCAGCGTGCGCTGCATGCTCGCCGAGGTGCCCACGTGAGCGAGGCGTCACCGCGCGTGCAGCAGTTGTTTGCGCTGCTGGCCTCCGCACAGGGCCCAGGGTACCGCTCGTTCCTGTCCGGGGCGCAGCTGGCGCGGGACCTGGGCGTCAGCCGCAGCGCCATCTGGAAAGCGGCAGCGAGCCTGCGCAGCCTCGGCGTTGCCGTCGAGGCGCTTCCCCGCCAGGGGTATCGCCTCACCCGGGCAGCCAGCTCACTGGAACAGACTGCGGTGATCAGCGCCCTGCAGCCCGGTACTGCGGCCCGTCTGCGCCACGGTGAATGCCGCTGGACCACGACATCGACCAACGCCGATCTGTTGTCGCGGGGCGGTCTTGGCGCCGGGGAGTTTGATTTCCTCACCGCCGAATACCAGAGCGCAGGACGGGGCAGACGGGGCCGCCGCTGGCTTGCTCCGCCGGGCGGTGCGATCTGCCTGTCGTGGTCCTGGAGCTTCGAGGTCCTGCCCCCGCAGAGCGGCGCGCTGAGCCTCGCGATTGGCGTGGCGGCCCTGCGGGCCCTGGGGCGTTGCGGCATCACTGGCGTCGGCCTCAAATGGCCCAACGACCTGGTGACGCCAGCGGGCAAGCTGGGCGGCATTCTCATCGAATTGCGGTCCGAATCAGGTGGCCCCACGCATGTCGTGGTTGGCATCGGCCTCAACGTCGGACTGGGCCCCGAAATCGTGGAGGACGTGGCCGTCACCGGCAATCGCGCCACCGATCTGGCCGCCCTCACCCCCCAACCGCCCGCGCGCAGCCAGCTGGTCGCCGCCCTGCTCGATGCAGGTACCACAGCCATGGCTGAATTCGCCCGCACCGGGTTTGATTCGTTCATCGCCGAATATCGGGACGCCGACGTTCTGGCAGGCCAATCTGTGAAGGCCAGCGGCCCACAGGACAGTGTGGAAGGGTCCGCTGCGGGCATCGACCACGACGGGGCCCTCCTGCTGGACACGACAACCGGTCGCCGTCGCATCGTGTCCGGCGAAATATCCGTCCGACGCACCTGACCGGGAACCCTGCATGGCCAAATTGCTCATCGACATCGGCAACAGCCGCATCAAGTGGGCCCTGCTCCGCGGCACACGGCTCGGTCGCCAGCAGGTGCTCCCCCTGGAGGGCGGCGGCGCGTCGGGTTTCACAGCGCTCTGCGCACTGGCTGGCAAGGTCACCGCCGTCATCTCCGTCAGCGTCGCCGGGAAGACCCGCGATCGCACGCTCGCCAAGTGCCTGCAGGCCGCAGGACTGCCCGCGCCGCAATTCATCATCAGCAGCCGCGCGGCCGGCGGTGTCCAGAATGGTTACCGGGATGTCTGGCGCCTGGGCGCAGACCGCTGGGTCGCGGCCATCGGCGCGTGGCACGAGGCCGGTCAACGTCATCCGGTCTGCGTCATGGATGTCGGCACAGCCACCACCGTGGATGTCGTAGACGCCAGCGGTGTGCACCAGGGCGGGCTGATTGCGCCGGGCCCCAGCTTGATGGTGAGTTCACTGCTGAAAGGCACCCGCGGGATCGCCGTCCGCGCCCAGGGCAGCCGCCGTCGCGGTCACAGCCCCCTGGCCACCGATACGGGCAGTGCCATCCTTGCCGGCGCGCTGGAGGCCAGTGCCGCGCTCATCGAACGCAGCGCCCTGCAGGCTCGCCAACGCTTTGGACGGGGAACGCGCGTTTACCTGACGGGAGGCGGAGCCAAGGCGCTCGCCCCGCTGCTCCAGCTGGACTGCACGGTGTTGCCGGACCTCGTCCTGCGCGGGTTGGCGGTACTAGCGCGTAATGCTGCTGCCGTACCCGACTGCTAGGCTCTGTTCGTGATCCCACGAATGCTGTTTTTCGCCTTACTGGTCGCCAACCTACTGTTTCTGGCATGGGTTCGTTGGGGCGTTGCCGACGGAACTCTTCCTGTCAGCCCCGGACAGGATGTGGCTGTTACGGGGCCTCCGCCCTCCCGCTCCCCAGCCACCACGCCAGGTCAGCCAGCGCTGCCCTGCACGTCGCTAGGCCCCTTTCCGGATGTCACTGCGCAGTCGCGGGCTGCCGAGCTACTGGGCGCCGCCGGGAAGGCACCGCGATCACGAACCGAAACCCTTCCGGTCAACGATGGATACTGGGTATTCGTAGCCGACGCGCCTACGGCCACAGACCCGCAGCCGACGCTCGCCGCCATTCGGCGCGCCGGCATTGATGATGCCTATGTGATTCCGGATGGCCCGAGGGTGCGCATCGCAGTCGGCATGTTCCACGAACGGACGGGTGCAGAGCAGCGCGCAGCAGAGTTAAAGCGCCTGCAACTTACCGCAGTAATCGAAGAACATACCCGGAAGGAACCGCGATACTGGGTCGATGTCCCCGGCGAATCCCGCGAAGGGCTCTCTGCCAGCCAACGCGCCCAGTGGGGGATCAAAACCGAAGGGTTGCTCACGGTCACCTGCCCCTGAGCGGCCCGCCAGTTATACTGGCGCCCCTACGCCCCCAAAGCATTGTGGTGATGCAGCGGTTTTGTAAACCGCAGAGCTTGGTTCGATTCCGAGTGGGGGCACCATGGACAACCGGCAAGGCAGTCATGACGCGTCACCGCTTGCTTAAGCGCTGGTTTCTCAGCCTCTTTACCGGCCTGCTTGCGGCCCTGCCGCTGACGCCCAGCCTCGGGGCCACCGCGACGCCCTGCGGGAAACTGTGCGCACGCTGGCAGCTGGATGCAGCGGCCAGCACCGACCCGACTGACGCAATCAATGCAGCCATGGCGGCCTACAAGGAAGAAAAGATCCGCCGCCGCCGTACCTCCAGTTCCGACCTTGCCGCGCTGGCCAACGCCGAACTCGACGACAGCCTGGGCCCACTGCGACAACGGCCCGAGCGCGAAGAACTGCGCGAACAACTCGCCAGACAACTGGTCATCCCGCAGGAATTGCGTTTCACCGTCGACGGTGAGGACATCGTTCTGGACGAAGGACGCAGCAGCCCGCGCCGCTTCCACCCGGGCGAGCCATACGCCCGCGTCGATTCGGTGGGCACTGCCCGTATCAGCATCCAGTGGCAACAGGGCGCGTTCGTCATCCACGAGGACTACAAGCGCAGCCGCAGCAACCGCGAGTCCTATGCGGTGGAGACACGCGGAGAACGCCTGATCGTGACACGAAGCATCGAACGGCCCGCCCTGCCCAGCCTCGTTGTTCGCAGCATCTATCGCCCCATGACCCCGCCCTGAAACAGCCTCTGGCGTTTTGAGGTCGGCCCCACTTTGTGGCATGGTTGCGGAGCTTCCGCACAACACAGATGAAGCCTGGGTCCTTAAAGGGATCACAGCACTTCGGGGGTCCTATTCCGTGACTGGCAAACCATTCGCAGCCTTGCTGGCTGTATTCGCCCTGCTGGCCTTGGCCAGCCCGGCATTCGCGCATCATTCCTTCGCCATGTTCGACCACGACCACCAGATCAAGGTCGCGGGCACGGTGAAAGATTTCCGTTGGCAGAACCCGCACATCTACATCGAGCTGACTGGGCCCGACGCCAAGGGCGAACTGCGCACCTGGACCATTGAGTGTGCCAATCCCGGCATCCTTAATCGCATCGGCTGGAAATTCAACATGATCAAGCCAGCCGACAAGATCACCGTGATCATCGCGCCGCTGCGCACCGGCGAACCCGGCGCCCTGCTCAAGCAGGTCAAGCTCGCCGACGGCCGGGTCTTCGGCAACGGCGGCCCGGCAGGCCCGCCGAACATCGCGATGGACTGAGGGTTCACACATGAAACGTTCTTCACTCGTGCTTATCACCCTGCTGCTCTCGCCGACCCTCGTGCCGGCGCAAGAAGTCCGTGATCCGCCAAAAGCCAAGGCCCAGACCTTCGACCGTCGTGACTTCTCCGGTACCTGGGATCGCTATCCGCAGGCCATTGACCAGGGCCGGGACATCACCGTCGTGGCGCCTCCTCCGGACGTGCCGCCACCGCCCCTAAAGCCGGAGTACCAGGCCGCCTACGCCGCCGAGCAGAAAAAAATCGACGACGCCAACAAACGCGGCGAGCCGATCGCGACCGGCTATACGCACTGCATCCCGGACGGCATGCCGACCATGATGATGGCGATGTTCCCCATGGAAGTACTCCAGACCCGCCGCCAGATCACGATCATCCAGGAAGCCTACAATCAGGTGCGCCGCATCTACCTGAACGACAGTTTGCCCGCCATCGAGGACGCAGAACCTGGCTTCTGGGGTCATTCAGCGGGACGTTGGGAGGGCGACATCTTCGTGGCCGACACCATCGGCATCAAGGAGAACGTTCGCTTCCGCAACGTGCCGCACTCTGCCGAAATGCGCATCCACGAGCAGATGCGCAAGGTGTCACCGAACCATTTCGAGAACGTGGTAACGGTCACCGACCCTGCCTACCTGACAAAGCCCTGGCAGTGGAAGTGGGTCTACCAGCGCCGCCCGAACTACAAGATGTACGAGTACGTCTGCGAGGACAACCGCGAGTACGCAGACCCGGAAACAGGCGCTGCCCGCATGCGGCTCAGCAAACCCTAAGCCGCAAGGTCCCTGCGGGTGACTCTGTCGCCAGAGCCCCCGCAGTCATCAGCGGATCGGCTTGCCGCTGACCGGATTCGAATAGTGGAAAGGCGGCACGTAGATGTCCGGGAACGCCCCATAGACATCGGTCGGCGGCCGATCAGCCGGTAACTCTAGACTGGGCCCGGCGATCGGCTTCGACCCCTTCGACCACCCCTTGGTGTAGTCCGCCAGGAACGTCGTGTACTGGTGCTCTGCCTGGATCTTCCACACGCCACCTTCCTTCACAAAGCGGTTTTCAGCCACTTCCGCACTGACTTCTGCCTGCTTGCCGTAGGCTCCGAGCCAACTCAGCTCGCGCACACGAGCCTGTGCCGTCTTGCCGTCATCGGCGACGTGGATGACGTGCTGATAGAGAAAATGTTCCGCCACTTCCCCCTGCCGCAGCCCTGCCGGACCATCCAGGTCAAAGCTGCGGCGTACGCGATCACGGCCGACATAGACGCCGCGCTGTGCAATCTCCCGCGTGCCGTTGGCCGCGAAAAGTTTCGCTGCGTCATCCCATTGCCACTTGTCGCGGTAGAACCCATAAGCATTCTGGAGGTTCTCGAGTGCGTTGACGTCCTCCAGTCGCTGCAGCTGCTTATCCAAACGAGCAACTTCGGCAGCAATCGCTGCAGTCGGCACCGGCTCCACAGCGGGGCGCACAAGCAAGGGTCCGCTCCCCGGATTTGAATAGTGATACGGAACGAAGGTGTTACCGGGATAACTCTCGTACCGGGCAGAAGGCTTCCGATCCGGCGGCATATCCACTTCAGGCGCTGTCAGCGCATTGAACGTCGTGCCCCAGCCACGCTCAAAATCGGTGTACATGATGAACACCGCGTGGAGATTCGATATCTTCCAGACGCCATTTTCCTTGCGGTACTCATTCTCATAGATGGCGTCACCCAGGAAATCCACGCGCTTTCCCTGCTCACCGCCTAAAATCAGCGCCCGCCACCGCCCTCTTGCGGTAGAACCATCGGGGCCGACGGTAATCACCGACTCCATCTGCGTGTGATCGTAGAGCTTGCCGTGTTTCGGGGAGCCCAGCCATTTCAGGTATTCCAGCACCCGCGCCTTGCCGACGAATACACCGCGGCCACCAATCTCCAGCGTGCCGTCGTCGGTAAAGAGGTCAGTAATCTGGGTCCACATGTTCTTGTCGACCAGGTACCCATAGGTCCGCTGCAGGACCACAATCTGCTGCTCATCCTGAACCTGCTCTGTCAGGCGACGCGCTTCAGCGAGGCGCTGGCCAGCAGTGCGTTCGTCTGCATTAATCTTGGCGGGACGTGCCGGGCGAGCCTGCGGCCCGTCAGCCGGGTTGGCATAGTGGTAGGGCGCCAGGCTGGTGGCAGGCCAGGGCTGTGCTGCAAAACTCGGCGGGCCGTCAGGGGCCGGGAAATTGCGGTCCGCCACATTGCTCTGAGCCATTGCCCCCTTCCAGCCACCCTCGTAGGGGACAGTAAAGGTCTCGTACCAGTGGATGTGACTGATCTTCCAGCGCCCGCCCTCGAGCCGATATTCATTCTCGTAGGGACCCGTCTGCCAGCGTGCATAGTCACCGTATTGACCAAGCAGAACCAGCGCCTTCCAACGTCCTCTGGCAGTTTTCCCGTCACTGGCAACGTCGACAACCGGTTGCAACTGAATGTGATCGCGAAGCTGGCCGACTCGCAGGCCAGACTTGCCGTAGCCGATGGCGTAGAGCATCGCCCGGACATGGGCCTTTCCCCGGTACACGCCACTGTTGCCGTATTCGGCGACGACATCGTCCGTGAACAGGTCGAGCACGGCATCCCAGTCGGAACGATCCAGGTAGTAGCCATAGATGCACTGGAGGCGTTTAATCTCGGCTGTATCAGTCAGCCGATGCGCGCGGTCAAGCAGCGCGTCTACGGAGGGCGAAGCGGCAATGGCGGCTTGCGCAAAGCACGGCAGCAACGCCATGCCAACAATCGCAGCCCAGACGCGAGCACTTAAAAAGCCTGACATAGCCCCCCCCCCGAAATTCGCCGCAGTTTTTAATGCGAACTGACAATAGCCCACGGGGCAGGCGAAAGAAACGGAGGTGCTGTTAAGGCTGAAAAGAAAAAAGCCCCGACAGCTTTCGCTATCGGGGCTTTCGTCAATAAGAGCCTGACGGTGACCTACTCTCACATGGCTGAAGCCACACTACCATCGGCGCAGAGCGTTTTCACTT
>CANGFJ010000049.1 GCA_947453065.1 Pseudomonadota bacterium | reverse complement strand
TCAATCCGGATTCCAACTACGGGAAGACGAAAAAGGGCTGGTTCGTGACGCCCTTCCAGACACACGTCTGGTATCCGCAGTCGTTCAATCCGCAGACGGGCCTGCTGTACGTCGGCATCCGCTACGCGACCTTCGGCTATGTGGCCGAGCTGGGTGCCAAGATGGGCAACCAGCTGCTGGGCATCAACATTGCCAAGCGCCCGGAGATGGGTCCGCCGCCGCTCGAAGGGGGCGGCCAGTGGCTCACCGCCTGGGATCCGGTCACGCAGAAGGAAGTCTGGCGCGCGAAGGATGGCGTCGCGAACTCCGGCACCATGACGACGGCGGGCAATCTGGTTTTCCAGGGCACGGGTCGCAGCAACTTCACGGCCTTCCGTGCGGACAACGGCGAGAAGCTGTGGTCGGCTGAAGCCGGTGCCAGCGTGCAGGCCGGTTCGATTACCTACCAGGTAGGCAACACACAGTATGTCGCCGTGGTGGCCGGTGCGCCGCGCGCCGCGGGCGGCAACCGTCTGCTGGTCTTCAAACTGGGTGGCAGTGTCGCGCTGCCGCCGACGCCGCCGGCCGCTCCGCTGGTGGTCAACGCGCCGGAGAACTTCGGTGATGCCGCCACGCTCGAAAAGGGCCAGCAGCTCTGGCAGCAGAACTGCTCGCTGTGCCACGAGGGCGGTCGCGGCATGGGCGGCTTCCCGGACCTGCGCTACTCGGCACTGCTGCAGAGCGATGCGGCGTTCAAGGCTGTGGTTATTGACGGCGTGCTGACCGAAAACGGCATGCTGTCCTTTGCCAAGGCGCTCAAGCCGCAGGACGCCGAGTCGATCCGTGCCTGGGTGACGAAGCTGGCCAACGACGTGCGCAATGCGCCGCCTGCGCAGACCTTCGGGCCGGCCGGTCCGCCGCAGCCTGCGCCTGCCAACACACCGCCGCCGGCACCGCAGACGGGGCTGCACGGCGGCTGACCGTCAGCGTGGCAAGCAGGGTGTCGCAGGCAGAGTCCTGCGGCATCCTGTCGCGCTTAGCCCCATGACACGCCCCCACGATTCGCTGGCGCCGGTCTATGACCTGGTCTACCAGGAAGACTTCGGCGACTTCTACAACTGGCTGACCGACACCACCCTCGCTGTGGTGAGTGAACTGGTGGCAGTGGGAGCACGCATCGTGGACTTCGGTGCAGCCACAGGCCGCATGGCGCTGCCGCTGGCGCAGGCCGGCTATCGCATCACGGCGGTGGAACCCAGTGGCCCGATGATCGATCGTCTGCGCGCGGCCGCAGGCAGCGCTGATATCGAGTGCGTGCAGGCTTTGATGCAGGACTACGACGGCCAGGGTCGGCATGACCTCGCGCTGTGCGTGTTCACCGTCGTGATCTACCTGCTCGATGAGCACGCATTGCTTGCCGCGATGCGCAGCGCCTATGCCAGTCTGAAGCCCGGCGGGCAGTTGCTGCTTGATATTCCGGCACGCGAGCTCTTCCACAATCGGCGCGTGCGCAAAAGGCGCTTGCAGCGTACGGTCAACCTGCGATCACTCGGGGGTGACCTGTTCGACTACAGCGAAAAGGTGACGCTGGGCGATGTGCTGGGGGGCGGCAGCTATGCCGACCGCTTCACGATCCGCTGCTGGAGCCGCGAACAGGTCCTGAAGGCGGCAGCCGAGGCCGGACTGCAGTTCGAGCGTGACTTGTCCGATCGGCTTGAGGAGAGCGGGTCGGCGTACCTGTTATTGCGCCGACCCTTGGGGCCATAGGCCCGTCGCTGCCTGTCGGGTGGATCAGACTCGGATAATCAGGTCCTTCAGCGAATAGAGGATGGCTAGCACTTCTTTCCTGGCGCCTGCGCCGATGCTGTTCTTGTCCAGAGCAGCAAGGATGTCGTCGATGGCAGCCAGATATTCCTGCTCGGTGATGTTCATGCCCTTGTGTGCGCTCACCATGTCCTTGCCGGCATAGGTATCCGTACCGCCCGAGCCGAACGCAAAAAACGCCTTCGCCATCCGCTTGGCGCGGTCGATGTCCTTCGCATTTTCAAAACGAGTCTTGATGACCGGATTGGCCAGGTGGCCTGCAATGGCATCCTCGACGATCTGGTCAATGCCTGCGGTGCCGCCGAGTTGGTCAAAGAGCGTGGGGCTCATGATCGCTACTCCATAAGGACAGGGGGTGCTGTGGTCTCGGCATTCACAGTACGTCCAAGCTGCCCGTCATGCCTTGGCCCTGGGGTGGTTTTCGCTTGGGATTGTCTTGGGAATTGCCGGCTCTAGTCGCGTACCCCGAGCGCGCGGAGCTGCAGGCCAATCCGGTCGAGTACCCCAGGCGAGAAAGCCATCGCGTCCTTGAACTGCCCGATGGTAAAGCGTGGGTAGGCCGCCAGCTGGGCGGCAAGCGAGGCGCGCGCCTCTGTGAGCCGGCCTGCGCCATACAGCGCGGGAGCCAGGTTGCGGTGGATCCAGATTGCTTTGGGCCGCTCCTGCAAGGCCCGCAGGAACAGGTCCGCAGCGGCTGCGTCATCGCCAGCCACTTGGCGCGCGGAGGCCAGCCCGACATAGTTGTTGAAGTTCATCGGGTCCAGCGGGCTAAGTCTGATAGCCGCTTCAAACGAGCGCCGGGCTTGCTCGGGACGGTCGGTGTAGACATCCAGCCAGCCGAGGCGACTCAGGGCCCATGCTGCATTCGGGTCTATGGCAACGGCCCGCTGCAGCATCACGCGGGCGACGCCGAAATGACGGCCCAGGGTTTGGACGGTTCCCAGCACCGCGAGGACGAGCGGCTCGTCGGTTGCCTGGCCAGCCGCCCGGTCTGCCAGCTGCAAGGCCACTGACCGCGCTTCTGCGACATCCTGCACCCAGTTGTAGACCGATCGCTGTGCCCAGCACCAGGCCGAGAGCGCGAGCGCGAGCGGATAATCGGCATCAAGCTCCAGTGCCTTGCCCAGCAACGCGAGTGCCTGTTCTGTCCTGTCGGCCTCCAGGTGCCAGGCGTGCCCCATAGCCTGCAGGGTGAAGTCGTAGGCGCGGAGTTCCTGCGGCGGCTTGCGCAGCGAGCGGACGATTTCTGATTGCCGGATGGAGGGCTGCAGGGCGCCGGCCACCTGGGCAGTGATCTGGTCTTGCAGTCCAAAGAGATCGCTGAGCTTGCCGTCGTATTGCGCTGCCCAGAGGTGCGTGCCGTGCGCGGTTTCAATGAGCTGGACGGTGACCCGTATCGCAGCGTCGTTGCTGCTCTGAACGCTGCCCTCCAGGAGGTAGGCGACGCCCAGTTCCCGCCCGATTTCCTGAACCAGCACCGAACGCTGCTTGTAGACAAAGGCCGAGTTGCGGGCAATCACAAAGAAGTCCCGGATCCGTGACAGCCCGGCGGTGATGGACTCGACCATGCCATCCGCCAGATAGTCCTGAGCCGCATCCCCGCTCATGTTCTGGAAAGGGAGGACGGCGATCGAAGGTCGATCGACCGGGATGGCGAGTGCTGTGGCGCCGGTACCCGATCTGGTTGCGGCGGCCCGTACTTCCCCGACGAAGCGAAAACCCTTGCGCGAGATGGTGCGGATCAGCCGTTGCGAGGCGCCGCTGTCTTCCAGCGCTTTGCGCGCGGTATTGATGCAGCCTGCCAGCGTCGACTCCGACACGATGCGGTCTTTCCAGATCGAGGTGTACAGGTCGTCTTTGCTCACGACCCGAGTGTTGTTTTCCAGCAGGTAGATCAGCAGGTCCAGCGCCTTGGGTTCGACAGCAATGGGGGTGCCGCCGCGACACAACTCGCGTCGCGACGCGTCCAGTTCGAAATCTTCAAAGAGAAACACCATCTGGCGGCTACCCGAGTCGCTCACGCCAAGCGAACATTGTTTATCCTGCAAAGGCTCAGTCGAGTCTTTCATAACCAAATGGGGATAAACAGTGGCAGCGCTTTCAGCGGGTCCGCCTGCGACGGACGCCATTTCGCCACGGCTTGATCGACTGCCCGCGACCCGTTCGGTGTGGAAGCTCGTGATGCTGCTCAGTCTGGGCTTCTTCTTCGAGCTCTACGACCTGCTCCTCACGGGCTATGTGGCTCCGGGCTTGGTCAAGAGCGGCATCCTCACGCCCACGACCCAGGGCCTGTTCGGCACTACTGGAGTGGCCAGCTTCATGGCGGCGCTGTTTGCGGGCCTGTTCGTCGGCACGATTGCCTGCGGGTTTCTGGCAGACCGGTTTGGCCGCCGCACGATCTTTACCTGGTCTTTGCTGTGGTACACCGCGGCCAACCTGGTCATGGCGTTCCAGACCGACGCCTTTGGCGTCAACCTGTGGCGGTTTGTTGCAGGCCTGGGCATCGGTGTTGAGATGGTCACCATCGGCACCTACCTGTCGGAGCTGGCACCCAAAGCGATACGGGGCAGGGCGTTTGCCTGTTGCCAGGCGGTGGGTTTCACGGCAGTGCCGGTGGTCGCCTTTCTGTCGTCTTGGCTGGTGCCCCTCGCGCCGTTCGGTGTCGAGGGTTGGCGCTGGGTCGTGATGATCGGTGCCCACGGTGCACTGTTTGTCTGGTGGATCCGGCGCAGCCTGCCGGAGAGTCCGCGCTGGCTGGCGCAACAGGGGCGATTCGACGAGGCCGACCAGATCCTGACAGCGCTGGAAGCCCGGGTGCAGCAGGAATACGGTCGTGCCTTGCCGACACCCGAGGCTGCTTTGCCACTCCCCGCAGCAGGCCGTTTCGCGGACCTCTGGGTCGCGCCCTATCGCAGCAGAACCTGCATGTTGATTGTCTTTCACGTGTGCCAGACGGTGGGGTATTACGGCTGGGCGAACTGGGTACCGACACTGCTGGTTGCCAAGGGCGTTACGCTCACCAGCAGCCTGCTCTACACCAGTCTCATCGCGCTGGCTGCGCCGCTGGGCCCGTTGCTGGGCCTGTCTGTGGCCGACCGGTTTGAGCGCAAGGCGGTGATCGTCGTCATGGCGGGGCTGAATGTGCTGTGCGGGCTGGCCTTCAGCCAGGTCAGCGGCATGGCGGCGCTGGTCTTGCTGGGCGTTTGCCTCACGCTGTCGAGCAATATCGGCTCGTTTACCTACCACGCCTACCAGGCAGAATTGTTCCCGACGGGCATCCGTGCGCGAGCCGTCGGCTTCGTGTATTCGTGGAGCCGCTTCTCGGGCATCTTTACGGCCTTCCTGATTGCCTATGTGCTGCGTCAGTATGGCGTGACCGGGGTGTTCGTCTTGATTGCCCTGGCCATGGCGGGGGTGATGCTCGTCATTGGCCTTGTGGGCCCGCGCACCCGGCATCGCTCGCTCGAACAGATTTCGCACTGATGGACCCTCGACACCCCATGACACGCGGCCTCTCGTTTCTCATTGCGCTGTTTGCCGTTGCGGCCTGCCTGCGTTCGTCCATTACGGGGGTCGGTCCGTTGCTGGGTGACTTGCGCGAACAGCTGGGGCTGTCGGCCACTGCAGCCGGTTTGCTGGCCAGCCTGCCGTTGATGCTCTTCGGGGCCTGCGCGCCGCTGGCACGGCTGGCGCGCAATCACGGCACGGAGCGTTTGTTGCTGGCCGCCTTGGCGATGGTGCTGGCCGGCATCGTGTTGCGTTCAGAAGGCCACGTGACGGCCCTGTTCGGCGGCACGCTGGTGCTGGCCAGCGGTATCGCCGTCGCCAATATCCTGCTGCCCATCCTCGTGAAGCAGCACTTTCCCTCGCGCATCGCCACGATCACCTCGGCCTATGCCACGGTGATGGGGCTTTCTGCGGCATTGGGTTCTGGCCTGTCTGCGCCGCTGGCGATCTGGCTGCCGGGTGGCTGGCAGGTGTCGCTGCTGTGCTGGGCGGTACCCGTGGTGATCGCGCTCGTCCTGTGGTTTCCGCACACGCGGCACGATGTACACGTCACCTCGGTCAGCGAGACTTCGCATGCACGCCTGCCGTGGCGCAGCCCGGTGGCCTGGCAGGTCACCGGTTTCATGGGTCTGCAATCGCTGGTCTTCTACGTTACCGTGGCGTGGTACCCGACCATGCTGCGCGATGTCGGCCTGACGGCTGCGGCCTCGGGCTGGTTGCTGACGCTGTACCAGGCTGCAGCACTGGGGGGTGGCCTGGGCATGCCCGTCTTGATTCGGCATTCCAGCGACCAGCGCCTGCTCGCGGCGGCCACCGGCTTGTGTTCGATGCTGGGCACGCTGGGCATGTTGTTCGCGCCGCACTGGGGCGTGGTGTGGATGGTGCTGCTGGGGCTGGGCACGGGGCCTGCCTTGATCCTGGCGCTGTCGTTCATGGGGCTGCGGGCGGCCGACCCGCGGGCGGCCGGCGCGTTGTCGCTCATGGCCCAGTCACTGGGCTATCTGCTGGCGGCCAGCGGTCCGGTGAGCTTTGGCTTTGTGCACGAACTCACCGGCGGCTGGCTGCTGCCGATGCTGCTGCTGGCCGGTGCCGGCGGCGCAATGGTGCTTTGTGGTCTCGGGGCCGGGCGACCGGTAAAGGTGTAGCCCGGCCCCGCTGCCGATTAGCTGTTGGCCGCAACCACCGCGGCACAGATGCTCCAGAACAAGGGGTATTCGCAGCCGCCCTTGGTCCACATCCAGGCCTTGTTGACCTTCAGGTCCGACACGGTGGCCACCAGCATGAAAGCTGCGGTCAGCCACGCAGCAATCGCCGTGTAGAGGCCCAGCACCAGTGCGATGCCCGCCACAAACTCTAACAGCGTTGCCATCACCACAAACACCATCTAACCCTTCGGGTTCTTGGCCTTTATGTAGGCGTTGGGCAGCATGAAGGCGCCGCAGAGAATCCGCAGCACCACATAGCCATTGCTGACATCAAAAATCGAACATCCGTGTTGTCTCAGTGCTTTTTGTAGGTCTTCAGTAGGTCCGGGTGCATGCCGCCATCGCTGGTGACAACGCGGTATTTGAACACCCAGCGGCCATTGAGCTTGACCAGTTCGGCGTGCTCGGTGCCCTGTTCGACGATCTTCGTGGTGGCGGTCACTGACGGGTTGTCGAAACCGGTCCAGATCATGTCAGCCGTCGCGGCGCTGCCCCGGACGACGATGCGCAGGTTTGTCAGCAGCATGCGGAACTGTCCGGGCCGCGACGCTGCGCCGCCACGGGCGGCCGTGTTCTTGTAGATCTGCTCGATGCCGGCCTTGCCCGTGCCGATCTCGCCGTTGACGTCGAGTACGCCGTCCGGCGCGAACCAGTAGCTGAAGTCGTGGTTGCCCGTACCCAGTTGTGCGTAGTACTCGTTGACCAGATCCTCGATCAGGGCCCGGTCGATCAGCGTCTGCGCCGTGATCGGCGGCGGGGCGTCAGCCGCCTGGGCAGGGCGGGTGCCTGTCGCGGTCAGGGTGGCCAAGGCGCCGCTGGCGAGCAGCACGAAAAGACGAAGGCGATGGCTGGACATGGTGTGACCCTCCGGAGCGGATTGTTGTTGTTCTCCGGGTCGAGCATAAACGGATCGGCCGGACCGCCGCAGCCGATCTACACTCTGCCCCGATGAGCACCCCTGCCGAACTGGTCTTCGATTACGTCATCGTCGGCGGCGGCACTGCCGGCTGCCTGCTGGCCAACCGCCTCAGTGCCTGCGGCAGGTACCAGGTGCTGCTGATCGAATCCGGCGGCGAGGGCCGCCATCCGTGGATGCACATCCCGGCTGGCTATCTCTACTGCATTGACCATGCGCGCCTGGATTGGCGCTGGCGCACCGCGCCGCAGACCGGCTTGCACGGGCGTGAGCTGCTCTATCCGCGCGGCCGCGCGCTGGGCGGCTGCACCCGCACCAACGGGATGATCTACATGCGTGGCCAGTCGCGCGACTACGCGCAGTGGGCGCAGGTCACTGGCGACGACAGCTGGTCTTGGCAGAACGTGCTGCCCGATTTCAGGGCCCACGAAGACCACCACGCCGGCCGCAGCGATCAGCATGGTGCAGGCGGTGAATGGCGCGTCGACAAGCAGCGCCTGCACTGGGCCTTGCTCGATGCCGTGGAAGCCGCTGCCCACCAGGCCGGTATACCGGCCACTGCCGACTTCAACGGCGGCAACAACGAGGGCGTCGGCTACTTCGAGGTGAACCAGCGGCGAGGCTGGCGCTGGAGTGCGGCGCAGGCCTTCCTGCAGCCGGCCCGCAGTCGCCGCAACCTGGTGGTGTGGACGCGGGCGCAGGCGCTGCGGCTGCAGCTCGGCCGCGCGGGCGATGGCCGCCTGCGCTGCGAAGGCGTGGACGTGGCGCGCGGTGTGGGGCGCAGCATGGCGCCCGGCGGGCGGCTGCAGGGCGAGGGCCACAGCGTGCAATCCGTGCGTGCGCGGCGCGAGGTCATCCTGGCCGCCGGGTCCATCGGCTCTGCGCAGTTGCTGCAACTCTCCGGCATCGGCCCTGCACAGTGGCTGCAGGCGGCGGGCGTGCCGGTCAACCTCGACCTGCCGGGTGTCGGCGCCAACCTGCAGGATCACCTGCAGCTGCGCACGGTCTGGCGCGTGGCCGGTGTGCCCACGCTCAACGCGCAGGCGCGCTCGTGGCGAGGGCGGCTGGGTATGCTGATGGACTATGCGCTGCGCCGCAGTGGCCCGCTGAGCATGGCGCCCTCGCAGCTGGGCGTCTTCACCCGTAGTCGGCCAGAGTTTGTCTGGCCCGATGTGGAGTTTCATGTGCAGCCGCTGAGCTTGTCCGCCTTCGGGCAGCCGCTGGACGCGTTTGATGCGTTCACGGCCAGCGTCTGCGCGTTGAACCCCAGCAGCCGCGGCACGGTGCGCGTTGTCTCACCCTCGGCCTTTGAGCCACCGCGCATCTCGCCGGACTACCTCTCGACGGACGAAGACCGGCGCGTGGCCGTCGATGCCCTGCGCCTGGCGCGGCGCCTGGTTGCGCAGCCTGCGCTGGCTGCCTACCGGCCGCAGGAGCTCAAGCCCGGCCCCGAGTACAGCTCGGACGAACAACTGCTGCAGGCTGCCGGCGAAGTGGGCACGACCATCTTCCATCCGGTGGGCACCACCCGCATGGGGCGCAGCGATGACCGCGAGGCCGTCGTCGATGCGCGCCTGCGTGTGCAGGGCGTGGCCGGACTGCGCATTGCCGATGCGGGCGTGATGCCGACGATTACCAGTGGCAACACCGCCAGCCCCGTGCTGATGATCGCGGAGAAAGCCGCGCGCTGGATATTGGCGGACTGAGCGCGCCTAGCCCGGCGCCCTCGCTGAGCAGCAATCGTCTATTTCTGAGCAGCAAGCGCCCCGGCGCGCTTTGGGCTTTGCGGCAGGGGCATAATCGCCGCCTGCTTCCCCGGAACCGCTGCTGATGCCCGACCCCAAGCCTCGCGTCCTCATCATTGATGACGAGCCCGATTCCGTCAGCCTGCTGATGGACTATCTGGCCGAGCGCTATGGCCTGATGGTGTCGCTGGACGGCGAGGACGGCTTGCGCAAAGCCAAGCTGGGCAAGCCCGATGTCATCCTGCTCGACATGGCCATGCCCAAACTCGATGGCCTGGAAACCTGTCGGCTGCTCAAGGGCAGTCCGCTGACGCAGTCGGTGCCGGTAATTTTCCTCAGTGCGCACGCGGGCGTTCAGGACCGCCTCGATGGCTTCGAGGCCGGTGCGGTGGACTTCATCGCCAAGCCCTTTACCGAGCAGGAGGTGCTGGCGCGTGTGGCCGTGCACGTGAGCACGCACCTGCGCCTGCGGCAGCTGGAGTCCCTGGCCGTGACGCAGCGGTCCGGGCAGCCCGCGCCTGAGCTCGATGCCCGCTCGGATTCGCTGTTCCTGCAGGCCTGTAATTATTTGCACGAGCACCTGGTGAGGACGCCCGAGTTGCCCGAATTGAGCAGGGCGCTGCAGACCACCGACCGGGTGCTGAATGCACTCTTCAAAGACCGTCTCGGCATGACCGTGTTCGAGTTTTCACTCGAGCTGCGCATGGATGCCGCGCGGAGCCTGCTGGACGGCGGCACGCAGCAGGTGCAGCGCATCGCTGCGCTGGTGGGATACCAGAACGCCGGTGACCTGACGCGCGCGTTCCGTAGGCACTATGGGCTGACACCCAGCCAGTACCGCCAGCAGAGTGAAAGTGCGAGCGATGAACCGC
Organism: Pseudomonadota bacterium; assembly: GCA_947453065.1. Lineage (GTDB taxonomy): Bacteria > Pseudomonadota > Gammaproteobacteria > Steroidobacterales > Steroidobacteraceae > ZC4RG30. The sequence continues at coordinate 5,647 of CANGFJ010000049.1, read as the reverse complement.
AGGAGTGACCGCCTTGCCGGCCTGTGGGTCATGCTGCTGGGCCTGGTGTGGGGCTGCTGTGCAGCAGCGGTACCAGGGGCTGCGGGTGTGGTGGCGGTGGGTGCTACCTTCAAACAACTCATCGGGCCTGAGTTGGCGGTCTATCGGGATGACAGCGGCACGCTGACGCTGCCTGAGCTGCAGCGATCGCCCGAGCGCTTCCAGCCGGCAGGTCCTGCCCGCTATTTCGGCCTGCACAAAGGGCGGCTGTGGGTTCGCCTGACGCTGGTCAACACGACCCACGCCGCGATCAGTCGCTGGCTGGTGGTGGGCAACTGCCTGCAGGAGAGCGTTGACCTGTACCTCCCCGAGACCGACGGCGTTGCCATCCCGTTGCGCAATGGCACGCGGATTCCGGTGGCTGAACGCAACGTCCCCACGCGCGAGGTGGTGTTCCCGGTGGCGTTGCAGCCGGGCGAAACACAGACGCTGTATCTGGCGATTGGTGGCCGGGCCTTGACGGCCTTCAGCCTGGGCCTGTGGGAGAGCGGGTACTACCTGTACCAGTCGCAGCAAGAGGCCGCGCTGAAGTACCTGGCCACCGGCACCAATGTGCTGCTCATCGCCGCCTGTCTGTTGGCTGCGCAGGCACGGCGACGCTGGACGCTGGCCCTGGGTGGCGTGGGCTATGCGCTGCTGTGTGCCTACAGCATGGTCCGCGACGGCTATGGCGTGGGGTTGTTCCCCGCTGACGACCGACTGTGGCAGCAACATGTCATGCAGAGCCTGCTGGCTGCCGCCTGCCTGTGCCAGATCCTGTTTGCCAACACGTTACTGCAGGTAGGCGAACGCTCACCCCGGCTATCCGCCGGGTTGCTGGGGGGCGCTGTGGTCATGGGCGCGCTGACCCTGGTCTCACCGTTCGCGTTCCTGCCGTGGTTGAGTATGGTCTCTACACTGTCCGTCTGTGTGCTGCTGACCGGCCTGACCTGCTGCTATGCCAGGGACGCCGCCACCTGGGCCTATCTGGCGTGGTGGAGCCTGGTGTGGGTGGCCATGGTGGTGACGCTGTCCAAAGGTCTCGGTTGGCTGCAGATGGATACGCTCTCTGGCTTGCTGCCCACCCTGATTGGATTGTTGCTGGCTACGCTCACGCTCAGTTATGGGCTGTATCGCAGCATCGTGGACATCCAGCATGGCGCAGCGTCCGCGCAGGAGCGACTGATCCGCCAGCAGCGCAGTGAAGGGGTGCGTCTGCGTCTGGCCGTCCGCAACAAGACGCGCGAACTGCGTGCGGCCCTGCTACAGGCGAAGCGGGCCATCGGCGAGAAGTCTGACTTTCTCTCGATGATGGCGCATGAGTTGCGGGCACCCCTGCACGTGATCCTGGGGCACGGCCAGCTGCTGCGGCGTGAGCTGCAGGACAAGCCCGTTTCCCGGCTTGACGTCATCGAGCGCAATGCCCGGAAGCTGTACCAACTGATCGAACATGCCTTTGCCTATAGCCGCGGCACCAGCGAGGCCGTGGAGCTGGAGCCGGTTGCCGTAGACCTGCGGGTGCTGCTGGATCACCTGCTGGATGAGGCGCAATTCGGGTCCGGGTTGAGCAAGCAGAATTTCGTGCTGGAGGTTCACGGTGTGCTGCCGGGCACGGTGCGGGTCGATCCGCAGCGCCTGCAGCAGGTCCTGCTGAACCTGCTGGCCAATGCCTTCAAATATGGCGGTGAGGGGCCGGTGCAGCTGCGCATCGAGGTGCTGGGCCAGTCCGCTCTGTATCACCTGCGTTTCTCCGTGACGGACCAGGGCGCTGGCATTGCCGCCGAAGACCAGCAGCGCATCTTCGAGCCCTTTACGCGCCTGGCCACGACTCGCCACCAGCCGGGCCAGGGCCTGGGGTTGACGATTGCCCGGCAACTGCTGCGGGCCATGGGCAGCGACATCCAGCTGCGCAGCCAGGCCGGGCAGGGCAGTTGTTTTTCTTTCGAGCTGCACGTGCAAGGCAGCCACTCTGACAAGGCTGCCGACTCGCAGACGCTCCAGGCCGCCATGGCCTTGCCGCCCGCAGCACTGCTGCAACCGCTTGTGCACATGGTGGCGTTGGGTGAGGTCGTTGAGCTGCGACGGTGGATCGAAGGATTTAAAGCGACTCATCCAGAATGGACTGACTATCTCGATGCCCTCGAGAAATGCCGAAGCGGCGTGGATTTGGCTGGCCTGGCGCGGCTGCTTGCCCTCGCAGGGGTGCAACTCCCTGAGGCAACAGATCTGCCGTAACCGGCCACCGTGTAATCCCTGCTCAGAAATAGGCAATCCCTGCTCAGTGCTTTGGGGCAGGCCTGATTTACAGTCACCCCATCTGCGACCCGTGCAGCCTGGCCATTGAGAAATGGCTTGGGTTGGCGGCTCGGTGCTGTCTGATTTCCCCCCGTTATCTTGATTCGAGAAGCCGCGCCGGGGCGTTCTGAACCTCCGTCGCGCTGCTGCCAAGGAGTAGGCCGGCCATGGTTGATGCGCGCGTGAAAGGTTCCAAGGTCCCGGTCTCGGTTGTCGCGCCCCGTAGTGGCGTTCACTTCGAAGTGGCCCGGTTGCTGCGCGCCGCGCGCCAGGGCGTGGTCTTTGCCACTGGCCTGACTGTTTTCGCGCCAGGCTCTGCCGATGCCCAAGTGACCTGTCCGGCACCAACGCCGACTGCGCAGGTCGGCTCGTTGGTGCTCAATCCGGACACCGGCACCTGCTTCACGGTGGCCGGCCTGCTCACCTATGCAGACGCCAAGCAGCTCAATCCTGCCCTGAACATCACGGCGGTCACGAACCCGAACGATGTGGTGTACCTCCGGGGTAGCGGCAACGAGGCGGTGCTGGTCCAGACCGACCCCAGCGACTATGTCTTTACGCTGGCAAACGGTGTGCCTTCTTCGCAGCTCTACCAGGTGCAGTCAGTCTCGACCGTGGCGGGGAACCCGGCGCTGGTCACGGCGGTGAGCCTGTACCCGGCCGGCGCCGATCCGGCGGCCAGCGGCACGGTCTTTACGCCCTACGACCCGGTCTTCGTCTTCACGCCGACGGCGGGTACGACAGCGGCACCCGTGGCACCGGCTGCGCCCACCGTGACGGCCGGGGCGGTGAACCTGCCTTACGCCGGTGCCAGTGGTGGCGATGGCAGCAACGGCTACATTTTTGGCAGCGGTGGGGATGGCGGCAACGGCGCAACGGGACCGACGGTCACGGTCATCGTCAGGAACACGCCACCGGGGTCTTTCCCCGGCGTGCCGTCCTACAGTTTCTCCGATCCGATCAACACGACCGCTGCGGGAACCGCCGGTATCCGGGTCGGTAGCGCCGGCGGCGACGGGGGTGACGGCGGCAGTGCGTACTCTCTGGTGGGCGACGGCGGCGACGGCGGTATCGGGGGCGCCGGTGGCACGGTGGACGTCACGAACTACGTCACGGTGAATACCGCTGGCGCTGGGTCAGCGGCCCTGGTGGTGTACAGCCAGAGTGGTACCGGTGGCTCGGCGGGTTCTGGCGGGTTGATCGGCGGCGGTGGCTCGGGCGGCGCAGCGCGTGACGGCGGCAACGTGACGGTGACCAACGGCGCAAGCGGCGTGCTCTCGACCAACGGCGTGGGTTCCTACGGCATCCAGGCCCTGAGCACCGGTGGTGCTGGTGGCTCGGGCGGCAGCAGTTTCGCCATCATCGGTCTCGCCGGTAGCGCGGCCGGCTCCGGCAGCGGTGGTGTCGTCCGCGTGACCAACAACGGTCAGGTCTTTACGGCCGGCGACCGCTCCTACGGCATCCTGGCGCAGAGCATTGGTGGCAGCGGCGGTGATGGCGGCAACGCCGGCGGCTTGGCGGCCTGGTCCAGCGCGGGCGCCCAGGGCGGCAATGGCGGCAGCGTCTTCGTTACCAACACCAACCTTATCCAGACGGACGGCGTGGGCTCCCACGGCGTGGTCGCCCAATCCATCGGCGGCGGTGGCGGCTCGGGTGGCAATGCGGGGGGTCTGGTGGCCCTGGCCGCCAGTGGTGGCAAGTCCGGCACTGGCGGTTCGGTCACCGTTACCAACGAGGCGACGGGCACGATCACGACGCTGGCTGCCAGTTCCAACGCGATTCTCGCGCAGAGCATTGGCGGCGGTGGCGGTACGGGCGGTGCTTCCGGCGGCCTGGTGGGCTTGTCGAGCACGGGCGGTGGCGGTGGGTCTGGCGGGTCGGTCACGGTCACGAACCGGGGCTTGCTGCAGACCTCGGGCAGCGAGTCGCGCGGCATCAAGGCACAGAGCATCGGCGGCGGCGGCGGTGATGGCGGCGGTGCGGGTGGTCTCGTCGCGCTCGCGGGCGGTGGCGGTGGTGCCAGCCCGGGTGGCGATGTTGTGGTCACCAATTCCGGCGACATCCTCACGGGCAAGGTCGGACAAAGCGGTTCTTTCTCGGATGCGATTTTCGCGCAGAGCGTGGGTGGTGGTGGCGGTGAAGGTGCGGCGGCCGGCGGCCTGGTCGCCTTGTCACTGGATGCAGGGGGTGGCGCAGGGGCTGGTGGCGCGGTGCTGGTCACCAACTCGGGCTACCTGCAGACGCTGTTTGCCGATTCCTACGGCATCTTCGCGCAGAGCGTGGGCGGCGGCGGCGGCGCGGGCGGCGAAGCCGGTGGCCTGGTGGCGCTGTCAGGCGGTGGCGGTGGCGCGGGCAATGGCGGCGCAGTGCGCGTCGCCAATAACCTTGGCGGCAACATCAGCACGTCCGGGGCGCGCTCCGGCGCGATCTTCGCGCAGAGCGTCGGCGGTGGCGGCGGCAATGGCGCGCCGTCGGGCGGACTCGTGGCGCTGTCGGGCAACGCCAGCAACAGTGGCGGTGGCACCGGCAACACGGTGACCGTCACCAATGCGGCCAACCTCACGACGCGGGGCACCGAGTCCAAAGGCGTCTTCGCGCAGAGCGTGGGCGGTGGCGGTGGTGCGGGCGGTGCCAGTGGTGGCCTGGTGGCGCTGTCGGGCAGTGGCGGTGGTGCCGGCAATGGCGGCACCGTTGCGGTCACCAACGCGGGCCAGATCCTCACCGGTACCGCAGGGGTTGTCGGCAGCGCGTCCACCGCGATCTATGCGCAAAGCGTCGGCGGCGGTGGCGGCGAGGGTGCGACGGCCGGTGGCCTGGTGGCGCTGAGCGCTGCCGGTGGCGGCTCGGGTGATGGCGGTACGGTCAGCGTCATCAACGCAGGCTTGCTGCAGACGCTGTTCAACGACTCGTTCGGCATCTTTGCCGAGAGCGTGGGCGGCGGCGGTGGTTCGGGCGGCGCGAGCGGTGGCCTGGTGGCGCTGTCTGGCAGTGGCGGCGGTGCGGGCAAGGGCGGCACGGTCACGGTGAACAACGCCTATGACGCGGTACTGAATGTAACCGGTGGTGGTGCCATCACCACCTTGGGCGATCGCTCCACAGCGATCTTTGCGCACAGCATTGGTGGAGGCGGTGGCGATGGCACGGCCTCCGGTGGCGTGGTGGCGCTGGGCGGCAACGCGGGCGCGGGCAACGATGGTGGCGCAGTCACCGTCAAGAGCGATGGCGCGCTGACGACGCTGGGCAGCAGTTCGCACGGCATCTTTGCGCAGAGCGTGGGCGGTGGCGGTGGTGCGGGCGGCGAGAGCGGCGGCCTGGTGGCCCTCTCTGGCAGCGG
>CANGFJ010000048.1 GCA_947453065.1 Pseudomonadota bacterium | reverse complement strand
TGAAAATTATTCCAATCACCATAGCGAGGCCCGCAGGCCTTGCCAAGGTCAGCCGATGGGATCGAGATCGACCCGCACGATATCGGCTACGGCAGGATCGGCCAGCGGGTAGCGCTGCAACACCAGCGGATCATGGCCGGGAATGATATGCGCCGGCGAGCTGGCCAGGCGCTCGATCACGCCATAGGCGTCCAGGTAGGTCGACACGCTGTCTACGATCGGGAAGGGCCGGCGCTGCTCCCAGTTGGCATAGAAATGCGCGGCATCCGAGGCCAGCACCACCCAGCCGCGGCGCGTGTTGACCCGCACGACCTGCAGGCCCCGGGTGTGCCCGCCGACCTTGTGCAGCGTGACCCCAGGCGCCAGCTCGGAGACCCCGTCATGGAACACCACGCGGCCCGCGAACAGCTTGCCCACCATGGCCTGCACATCAGCGGCCTCGAAGGGCGCGCGCATGACCCCATGGCACATCGCGCGGCCTGTGCAGAAGGCCATCTCGTCGTCTTGCACGTGGTAGCGCGCCTGCGGGAACAGCTCGTGGTTGCCGGCATGGTCGTAGTGCATGTGGCTGACGATGATGTCGCGCACGTTGGCAGGGGCGATGCCGATGGCCGCCAGCCCCGCCTCGACGGGGCGGACCAGGGTGCGACCCCGCCCAGCCCCGATCGCCGCATCAAAGCCGGTGTCGAGCAGGAAAGTGCGCTCAGGACCGACGATGGCCCACACGTAATAGTCGAGCGGCATGGGGCCATCGTGCGGGTCACCGCCGATGAAATTGTGGGTCGCCGTGCGGTCCAGATGGCCGTAGCGGATCGCGTAGATCTCGTACACACTATTCATCACTTCATTCTCGCAATAGCACACCAAGATGACTACAGCAGATATCGTTGCCGTGGGGTCCGGACACAATGGCCTCGTGGCCGCGGCCTACCTGGCGGCAGCTGGCAAAAAGGTGGTCGTGCTCGAGCGCAATGCCTGGTTCGGCGGCGGCGTGGTGACGCGCGAACTGACGCTGCCGGGCTTCCGGCACGACCAGCACTCGATGAGCCACATCTTTATCCAGGGTAACCCCCTGCTGAAGAACGATGAGCTCAAGCTCAAGTCCCGCTACGGGCTCGACTATATCTTCCCCGACGTGCCGATGATGTCGGTCTTCGAAGATGGCTCAACGCTCAAGCTGTACCGCGACACCGAGAAATCGGCCGCCGAGATCGCCAAGTACTCCCGCAAGGATGCGGACGCTTTCCGCAAGCTCTCGCAGCAGGCTGCCGCCTGGCTGCCGATGCTGGCCTCGACGTTCTACGCGCCGCCCGCCCCGGTGGGCGCCTCCAACGCGATGCTCGACCAGAGCCGCGAAGGGCGCGACCTGTGGCGCGTCATCCAGATGAGCAGCCACGACCACCTCTGCGACCTGTTCGAGCACGAGAAGGTGCGCATGCACTTTGCGCGCGTGGCCGGCGAAAACCTGGTCTCGCCCGACGAGAAAGCCACGGCACTGGGCGCCTATGTGTTCCTGGGCTTCCTCGAGGCCTATGGCTTTGGCGTGGCCCGCGGCGGCAGCGGCAAGCTCACCGACGCGCTGATCGCCTGCATCCAGGACCATGGTGGCGAGGTCATCGCCAATGCCGACGTGGCGCGCATCAAGGTCTCCAACGGCCGCGCGACCGGCGTCGAGTTGGTCGATGGCCGTCACTTCGACGCGAAGGACGCCGTCATCGGCGCCATCCATCCGCATGTGCTGGGCTCGATGATCGATGGCATGGACGCGCGCGTGCGCGCCGCTGCCGAAGCCACCCACGTGACCGATGCCGCCTGCATCACCGTGCATGCGGCGCTGAGCGGTCCGCTGAAGTTCCGCACGCCCGACACCGTTGACGCCGTCATGACCGAACTGCTGCCCACTTCCTATGAAGTGCTGCGCCGCGACTTCGACGAACTGCGCTACCACCAGATGGTGCCCTACCCGCTGCTGGGCCTGGGCTGCCTGTCGCAGTTCGACCCCTCTCGCGTGCCACCGGGCAAGTCCATCCTGCACATGTGGGACTACGTGCCCTACACGCGGCCCGACGGCCGCCACTGGGATGACGCCAAGGCCGAGTACGGCCGCCACATGCTCAACCACCTGTCGCGCTTCGTCTCGAACGTCGATGAGGTGGTGATCGAGGCCCATATCGACAGCCCCGTCGACATGGAGCGCACCTCGCCCAGCTTCCGCCGCGGCGACCTGCACGGCATTTCCACCTCCACCTACCAGTCGGGCGCCCACCGCCCGACGCCGGACCTGGGCCAGTACACCGTGCCCGGCCTCGACGGCTTCTATCTCGTGGGTCCGTTCCAGCATCCGGGCGGCGGCGTGTTCGGCGCGGGTCGCGCCACGGCCATGAAGATGTTCGAGGCCCTGGGCCTGAACTTCGAGCGGCAGGGCCGCGTTAAATGAAGCTGATGAACGCCGAAGGCGGCGAACTGATGACGGTGAGCAGTCTGGAGCGCGATGGCGGGTCCCTGCTGATCAAGGGCAAGGTCTTCGGCGCCATGCCCATGACCGCCCGCCTGGATGCCGAGGCCGCCCGCGCCGCACTCAAACTGCTGACGCCGGGCCTGCTGTGGTTCCTCTTGACCCTTCCCTTCCGCCGGAGCAAATCCTGATGATTCGTCGCAGCCTGGCTCTGCTGTTGTCGCTGGCCTTCACCGGCCAGGCCTTTGCCGCCGCCACGGCGATCTGCGGCGCCTGCAAAATGGAGCGCTATGCGCACTGCGGCGGCTTCCTGGAAGGTGCCAGCGTCGATGCACAGGGCGGCCTCTGGGCCGTGGACCTGCTGTCGGGCAAGGTGCTGAGCATCGGCGATGACGGCCGCTGCACGGAACGCGGCAACACCGGCGGGCAGCCCAATGGCGCCAAGTTTGGCCCGGACGGCCAGCTGTGGATCACCGACAAGCAGCTCGGCCTGCTGAAGATGGATCCGAAAAACGGCGCCGTCACCGTGGTGGCCAACAGCTACCTCAACGAGCGCCTCCGCGGTCTCAATGACCTGGCTTTCGATGCCGCAGGCGGCGTCTATTTCACCGAACCTTACGGCTCCAGCGCGCTGAAGCCGGACGGCAGGCTGTTCTACCTGCCGGCGGGCCCGAAGGCGCGCCTGCAGGTGGTCAGCGACAAGCTCGCCTTTCCCAATGGTGTGGTCGTGGCCCGCAAGGGCACCAAGGTGTATGTGGGCGAGTACGCGCTCAAGCGCATCACCTCGCTGCCGGCCGTTGGCAGCCCCGACGAGTTCGACGTGGCGCATGTCTTTGCCACGACCGTCGGCGGCGTTGGCCCGGACGGCATGATGCTGACCACCGAAGGCCTGCTGCTCGCGGCCAATTTCGATGCGGGTGAAGTGCTGGCCTTTGACCCGGACGGCAGGCCACTGGGCAACTTCCCGGTGCCCGCCGGCTTGCGCACCACCAACCTCGCCATTCGCGGCGAGTGGTTGTATGTCACCGAAGGCTCCAGCGGCGAGATCTGGCGCGTGCGCCTGCTGCCGGCAGTGGGCGGTGCGCTGCAGGTCGCGCTGTGAGCCCAGCCGACACGTTCGATTACGTCATCGCGGGCGCGGGCACGGCCGGCTGCGTACTGGCCGCACGCCTGACCGAAGACCCGCAGGTGCGCGTCTGCCTCATCGAGGCCGGCGGCCACGACAGCCACCCGTTCATTCGCGTGCCCGCACTCGTGGGCGCGGCCATCGGGCGAGCCGACATCAACTGGCGCTTCATGACCGAGCCGCAGCCGCAACTCGACAACCGCCAGATCCCGGTGCCGCGCGGCCGCGTGGTCGGCGGGTCTGGCTCGATCAACGGCATGGTCTATTTCCGCGGCATGCCGCAGGACTATGACGACTGGTCGGCGGCCGGCAACACCGGCTGGAGCTGGCGCGAGGTACTGCCCTATTTCATCCGCTCCGAGAACAACGAGAATTATCGTGATCCGGCGCACCACGGCCAGGGCGGCCCGATCAACGTCAAGCACGTGGCGCGGCCCAATGCGCTGAACAAGGACTTTGCCGCAGCCTTTGCCGCGGTCGGTGGCTTTGCGCCCTGCGAGGATTTCACCGGTCCGCATCCAGAAGGCTATGGCCTGCGCCAGGGCACCATCCGCGACGGACGCCGCGACTCCAGTGCGGCGGCTTTCCTGCGGCCGGCACTGGGCCGACCCAACCTCACCGTCCTCACGCGTGCGCGCGTACAGCGCGTGCTGCTCGAGAACGGCACCGCCCGCGGCGTTGAAGTCGAACAACAGGGCCAGGTGCGCTCGCTCTACGCCACGCGCGAAACGCTGTTGTGCGCGGGTGCGATCCAGTCCCCGCAGCTGCTGATGCTCTCGGGCATCGGCGATGCCGAGGCGCTGCGCCAGCATGGCATCACCGTACAGCACCACCTGCCGGGCGTCGGTGCGGACTACCACGACCACCTGTCGGTGCCGGTGCTCAAGGAAACGAGCAACACGCTCTCCTACGGCATCTCGCTGCGCACGCTGCCCCGTGGCGCCTACAACCTGCTGCAGTACGCCTTTGGCCGCGGCGGGCCGCTGGCCAGCAACGTGTTCGAGTCCACCGCCTTCATCCGCAGCACCGAAGGGCTCGACCGGCCCGACCTGCAGATCGTGTTCCAGCCTGCGCGCCGCAACCGCAACACCTTTCCGCTGCCGCTGGGGCATGGCTTTGCACTCAGCACAGTCAGCTTGTATCCGCACAGCCGTGGCCGCATCACGCTGGCCAGTGCCGACCCGCGCACGCCGCCGCGCATCGACCCGAACTTGCTGGGTGACCCGCGCGACCTGGCGCCGCTGGTGCGTGGGCTCAAGCTCTCACGCGAGCTGTTTGCGACATCGGCCTTTGCGCGCTACCGCGCGCTGGAAGTGGCACCGGGCCCTGGCGTGCAGACCGATGCAGAGCTGGCCGCCTATGTACGCCGTGCCTCCAGCACCGTGCACCACCCGGTCAGCAGCTGCCGCATGGGCATCGACGAACAGGCCGTGGTCGATCCGCAGTTGCGCGTGCGTGGCATTGCCGGCCTGCGCGTGGTCGATGCGTCGGTATTCCCCAGCATCGTGGGCGGCAACACCAACGCGCCCGTGGTCATGGTGGCCGAGAAGGCTGCCGACCTGCTGCGGGGCCGGCCAGCGCCCCCCGCCGCAACCTAGAACACAGCACCGTACACAGGGGGATCACGATGGCCGCAGAGCACATCAGGCACTGGAAGATCGGCGACGTCGACGTCGCGCGCATCGTCGAAGTCAACGCCTGGGAAGACGACATCACCATGCTGCTGCCGGACGCGACGCCCGCGTTCGTGCAGCAGCTCAAGTGGCTGCACCCGCACTTCGCGACCGCCGATGGCAAGATGATCCTGTCGTTCCAGGCCTTCGTGCTGCGGTCGCGCGGCAAGACCTTCATGATCGACACCTGCATCGGCAATGACCGACAGCGTGAATTCGACGTGTTCACGAACATGCAGACCAGCTTCATCCAGGACCTGCGTACCGCAGGCTACCCGCCGGAAGCCATCAACGGCGTGCTGTGCACGCACCTGCACTTCGACCACGTGGGCTGGAACACGCAGAAGGTCGACGGCAAGTGGGTGCCGACCTTCCCGCAGGCCCGCTACTACTTCGGTCGCGAAGAGTGGGCACACTGGCAGCACCTGCGGGCGACCGGCGGCTACCACCATGTGGACCACCTGGTCGATTCCATCGACCCGGTGATCGACGCCGGGCTGGTGGACTTCATCGACCCGGATTTCCAGCTCACCGACGAGGTGTCGCTGATCCCGACGCCGGGGCACACGCCCGGCCACGTCAGCGTGCTGATCCGCTCGGGCGGCCAGCAGGCCGTGATCACCGGCGACATGATGCACCACCCGATCCAGCTGGCCGTCCCGGCCACGCACGGCCGCTTCGACATGGACGCGGCTGCCGGCGCGCAAACCCGCGTGGACTTCATCGACCGCTTTGCCAATACGCCGACGCTGGTGATTGGCAGCCATTTCTCGGACCCTTCTGCGGGGCACATCGTCAGCGATGGGGCCGCGTGGAAACTGCAGACGGAGTGATGACAGCATGGCACTGATGCCCGACTTCTCAGACCAGGTCATTCTCATCACCGGCGCAGGCCGGGGCCTCGGCCGCTCAATGGCCCTGAAGCTGGCCCGCTGTGGCGCACTGATCGGCCTGGTCGACATCGACGCCGAGGCCTGCGAGGACGCCGCCAACGCGATTCGTGCGGAGGGTGGGCAGGCGCTCTCGCTGCCGGCCGATGTGTCCAGTCGTGAAGCCCTGATGGGCGTGGCACAGCGCCTGGCGGGCGAGCGCGGACGCATCGACGCGGTGATCAACAACGCCATGCTGCTGCACTACGAGCCACTGGAAAGCATCACCGAAGCCACGCTTCAGCGCATGGTGTCGATCGGCATCAATGGCAGCGTCTGGGGCGCCCAGGCCCTGCTGGCGCATTACGACCCGCAGCGCGGCGGGGCGATCATCAACATGGCCTCGCCGGTGACCAACCGCGGCTTCCCCAACACCGCGGCCTACAGCCTCGTGAAGGGCGCGATCGTCACGCTCACCAAGGTGCTGGCGGCCGAACTGGGCCCCAAGGGCATCCGCGTCAACGCGCTGTCGCCGGGCTCCGTGCCCACGCCGGGCGCACTGGGCCTGAACGACAAGGCCGAATACGAGCGCCGCACGCGCACCATCCCGCTGCGCCGACTGGGCAGCGAGGACGACAATGCCGAGGCCTGCACCTTCCTGCTGAGCCCTGAGGCGTCCTTCATCAACGGCGAGATCCTTCACGTGGATGGCGGCATTGCCGCCGCGGGGTAAGACCATGAGCACAGCGATCCCTGAGTTCGACACCGACCCGTTCAGCCATGACTCAGTGCGCAACGCGCGCGCCGTGGACGACCGCCTGCGCGAGTTCGCGCCGGTCGTGCGACTGGCCGGCGAGGACAACATCGTCATGCTCGCCCGCTTCGAGCACGTGGCCGCCGGTCTGCGCGACTGGAAGACCTTCTCGTCCACCAGCCGGCCGTGGCATGACCCGAATTCCGTACGCCCGGAACTGCTGCTGACGGACGACCCACCGAAGCACAGCCGGGTTCGCGCCGTGGTCGCCAGTGCCCTGTCGCCTGCTGCACTGTCGAAGATGGCCGCTGCCTTCCGCACCGATGCCGACGACCTGGTCGCGGGCCTCAAGGCCCGCGGCGAAGGCGCGGAAGTCGATGCGGTCGCCGACATCACGCAGTCCTTCGTCTACAAAGTCCTGCCCGACCTGCTCGGCCTGCCCGAAAAGGGGCGCGAGCACCTCTCGGCCTTCGGCAACATGGTGTGGGCCACGATGGGGCCGATGAACGCGCTCTTCCAGGAGACCATGGCCAGCACGGGCCAGCCGGTGATCGACTGGGCCACCGAGGCCTGCAAGCGCGAGAACCTGCTCCCGGGCAGCCTGGGCATGGCCATGTACGAGGCCGCCGACCGCGGCGAGATCACCGCCGAGGAAGCGTACCTGCTGGTGGGCATCCTGCTTTCAGCCGCCGCCGACACCACGGTCATGACCATGGCTACCGCGCTGCAGGCTTTCAGCCAGTTCCCGGAACAATACGACCTGGTGCGGGCCGACCCCACGCTGATCCGCGCGGCCTTCGAGGAGAGCCTGCGCTGGGACTCTCCCTCCCGCATGGCGGGCCGCCTGGCGATGCGCGACGTGGAGATCGACGGCTATGTCATTCCGGCCGGCACGCGCTGCGGCCTGATGTTCGCCGCCGCCAACCGCGACACCCGGAAGTGGACCGATCCGGATCGTTTCGACGTCCGCCGCGCCACGGCTGGCCACCTGGGCTTTGGCTTCGGCGTGCATGCCTGCGTCGGCCGCATTCTCGCGCTGCTGGAAGCCGACGCGTTGCTGGGCGCCATTTGCCGCGAAATCCAGGCGTTTGAGCCTGCCGGACCCGTGGAACCCTGGATGACCACGATCGGGCACGGGCCAGCAAAACTGCCGGTCGCTCTGCGGTTTGCCTAATGTTGTAAATCCGCAACGAAGTTGAAATTTCAACGGCATTCGTTGTTGTTTTGGTTAAACTCCTGACGCAATTCCACCAGTGCCCTCCGGGGCAATGGTGGTTTTTACATACAAGAGGTTTAACCATGTCTGTGTCCTACCGTTCCATCCGCCGGGCGAACGTCCGGTCCAGCGCAACCACTGTTGCGCTCGCTGTCGCCATCGCCCTGGCCTCGGCCAACGCCTTCGCCGACGGCCTCGAAGAGATCACCGTCACCGCGCAGAAGCGTTCGGAAAACATCCAGAACGTGCCCATCGCCGTCACGGCCTTCACCGCCGAGACCCTGCAGAGCAAGGGCGTGGGCGACCTGCACGCGCTGTCCAACCTGACGCCTAACGTCAACCTGGACTCCGGCTCGCCGTTCTCGGGTGACAGCTCGGTGCTGTCGGCCTCCATCCGCGGCGTCGGCCAGGATGACTTCGCGTTCAACCTCGATCCGGGCGTTGGCGTGTACCTCGACGGCGTGTACCTCGCCCGCACCATCGGCGCAAACCAGAACCTGCTGGACGTTGATCGCATCGAAATCCTCAAGGGCCCGCAGGGCACCCTGTTCGGCCGCAACACCATCGGCGGCGCGATCAGCATCGTCACGCACACCCCGGGCACGCAGGAGCGCGTCATCGCCACGGCGACGACCGGCAGCTTCAAGCGTCGTGACTTCGGCTTCACCGCCGACATCCCGGTCTCCGAGAACCTGCTGACCTCGATCAGCGTGTCCTCGCAGGTGCGCGACGGCTACCAGCGCGTCATCCCGTACCCGACCTCGCTTGAACTGGGCCGCGTGCCCTTCGTGGTCGACCAGCAGACTGCCTTCCCGAAGGCCGGCTACAAGACCTCGGACACCAACGGTGGCCAGAACCTGCAGGTTGTCCGTGGCAAGGCCCTGTGGCATGCCTCTGACGCCGTGGACGTGACCTTCGCCGCGGACTGGTCGCACCAGGACCAGTCGGCCTACCCGACCACCGTGTTGGGCGTGACGACCAGCAGCGGCTTCGGCGGCCTGGGCGACATCTACAACCTGTGCATCAGCACGCCTGCCTCGGTGCTCAACGGCGGCATGGCCGGTGGCGTGTTCAACACGACCAACGGTGTCTGCGGCCCGCGCGCCAACAACCCGGTCACCTACAAGGGTGTGACGGGCAAGCTATCGGCCGGTGGTGCTGCCCTGGGTGGCGCTGGCTACGTCGGCGGCCCGATTGCCTATGGCTCGGCCGGCAACCCGTCCAGCAGCGCGCCGCGCATTTTCTGGAACTTTGCCAACACGCAGACCGGCAACATCGACACGACCTACGCGACGGGCCCGAGCTTCGCGCAGTACGACGCGCTGGGCAGCTCGGTGCAGATCGACTGGCAGCTGACTGACGACATGAAGCTGAAGTCGATCACCGGCTTCCGCAGCATCGACTGGCGCGTGGGCGTCGACCTCGACGGCACGCCGGAATCGCTGCAGGAAGTGACGGACCACCAGGTCCAGCACCAGTTCTCGCAGGAGTTCCAGGTCAGCGGCAAGGCGGTCGATAACAAGCTCGATTACGTCGCCGGCATCTACTTCTTCCAGGAAGGCGGCTATGTGATGGACTACGTGCCGTTCGGCGGCTCGCTGTACGTCTTTGACGTTGCCAACAACGTCGACACGAAGTCCTACGCGGCCTTCACCCACCTGGACTACAAGCTGACCGATACGGTCGGCCTGACGTTCGGCGCGCGCTACTCGAAGGACGACAAGAAGTTCGAGGGCGGCCAGTCGGATCTGGACGGCTTCAGCTACAAGATCACCGGCTGCTACAACCCGACGGGTCCGGCCACCGCGCTGGGTGCGCCGGGCATCACCTGCCAGCAGGCGCTGGGCTACCCGACCGCGGGCCAGCCGTATCGCTACTTCCCGGCCGGCACGCAGAGCCAGAGCTACAACGTGTTCACCCCGACGGCGGGCGCGCAGTGGCACATCGACCAGGACGCGATGCTGTACGTCAGCTACTCGAAGGGCTTCAAGGCCGGCGGCTGGACGACGCGTCTGTCTAACCCGATCCCGGACATCTCGAAGGCTGCCTTCGGTCCCGAGGAAGCCCGTACCTACGAGCTGGGTGTGAAGTCGCAGTGGTTCAACCGCCACCTGCAGGCCAATGCGGCGGTGTTCGACACCAAGTACACCGGCATCCAGCTGAACATCCAGCAGGGCCCCTCGCCCGTGCTGCATAACGCCGGCGATGCCAAGCTGCAGGGTGCAGAGCTCGAGCTGATGGCAGTGGCCGACAACGGCTTCTCGCTGAACTTCAGCGGTTCGTACATCGATGCCAAGTACTCCTACCTGGATCCGCTGGCCTCGGCGGCCGACCCGGCCTTCAACCTGACGACGAACCCGGGCCTGCGTCTGCCGAAGACCCCGAAGTACAAGTACAGCATCGGTCCGCAGTACGACTACAAGCTGGAGAACGCGGCTGCCATCCGTGTCGGCGTGGACTACACGCGCACGGGCGACATCTTCAACGACGCGCCCAACTCGCCGTTGCTGCATCGTCCGGCTGTGAGCAACCTCAACGCAGCGATCCACTACATGTCGGCGAGCGACAAGTACGAAGTCACGCTGGGTGGCACCAACCTGACCGACGCACGGTACATCACCGTGGGTTCGATCAACGGTGGCGAGGGTGAGACGGTCGGCACCTACAGCCGTCCGCGCGAGTGGTACCTGCAGATCAAGGCGAAGCTGGCCCCGTAAGGCTTGCCGAACCCTGACTGATCAGCCCCGGCGGTGCCTGCACCGCCGGGGCTTTTTTATGGGCCAACAAAAAGGGCGTGCTCTCGCACGCCCTGTTCGCATCAACCCGTCGTGCCGCAGATCAGTCGGCCGCGGAGAGGATCAGGTCTGACCAGCGCTGGAAACGCTCGCAGTTGGCGTTGTGGCCCATCACGCCTGCCGTCAATGCAGTGAAGGTGAGTTCACGCACCGGGTCGACCCAGAACAGCGTGGTGCCGGCGCCGTAGTTGCCGAAGCTGCGCGGGCCAGCCAGCGTGCCGAACATGTGGTGAATCAGCTGCTCGCCACGCATCGTGAAGCCCAGGCCGATGTAGGCCGGCACCGGCTCCAGGCCCTTTTCCTTGCCACGCTGGTAGTACAGCTCGTTGGGCTTGTCCCCGGTGTGGTTGCGCGTGGCCAGGTCGATCATGGCCGGCGACAGCAGGCGCGCGCCGTCCAGCGTACCGCCGTTGCGGAACATGTCGGCGAACCGGAACATGTCCGGCACGGTGGACACAATGCCGACCCAGGGCATCTCGGCCTTTTCGTCCTCGAAGGCCCCGTTGGGGCCGTCGACGTTGCGGCTTTTGTGGCCGATCGGGTAGTTACCGCGGAAATCGGGCACGACCTTGCGGGGCTTGAGGTCCGCGCGCAGGCCGACGCAGGTGTCGCGCATCTTCAGCGGATCGAGGATCTCTTCCTGCACCAGCTGGCGGTAGCGGCGTTTTTTCGGATCCGAACGCAGCAGTGCCTCGGCCATGAGCACATGGTTGACCAAGGGCGAATACGACACCTTCTCGCCGGGCGCATCCACGGGCTTGACGTGCTCGATCACGGTGCCGGAAATCTCCTCGAACTGGTCGATGTACCAGCCCGGGATGACCTCGAAAATGATCGGGAAACCGGCCTGGTGCGACAGAAGGTGCCAGATGCGGATCTTCTCGCGGCCGTGGCCCGTGAACTCGGGGATCAGGTCGGAGATCGGCGTGGTCAGCTGGAACCAGCCCTTCTCGACCGCCTGCATGACCAGCAGGTTCGTGAAGGCCTTGGTGACCGAGAAAATGCTGAAGACCGAGTCCTTGGCCAGGGGCAGCGTCTGGGCAGCATCGGCGGCACCGAGCGCCAGGTCGAGCACCACTTCACCTCGCCGGGCGACCTTGACGACAGCGCCGTGATACAGGCCCGCGGCGATTTCCGCGCGGATGATGCCGGGAAGCTGGTTCAGCCGGTCTTGGTCCATCGATGCCATCGCCATGTGGAGAAATCCCCGTTCTTGTTGGATGGCGTGACGATAGTGGCTGGCCACGCGTTACACAACCCATCAAGGGAAGCCGCGGAGCAGGGGGAGACCGCCCGCCGGGCGACAACTGACTGACAAAAAAATGGAGGACCGAAGTCCTCCATTTTCAGGAAAACCGGCTTGCGCCGGCTATCCGAACCTGGCGATCAGAGCTTCGCCTTGAACTGCAGGCCGAACTCACGCGGCCGATCCACCGTCGCGAAGTCGAACTGCCAGACGAAGTGCATGAAGCCCGAGTTGTAGTTGTAGGTGTCGGTGAGGTTCTTGCCCCACAACGCAAACTCGTACTTCTTGCTGGCCGACTCCCAGGTCACACGTGCATCGTGGAACCAGACGTTACCGGCTTCACCACAGGTGCTGACGCGACCGTCGAAGTTCTGGCGCAGCTCCAGCGTGGTCGCACGCCAGTAGCAACCAAAGTAGTTCGACTGCAGGCGGGCGGTGACATCACCACCGAAGACGCTGGACCAGCTGTACTGCGCGTTGAACGAGGCCGTCTTGCTCGGCGCCCGCGCAAACTCAGTGGACGTTGTGAGGATGACGCCCGGCTTGACGCTGGTGAACCCGGTCTTCAGGTAGCCCAGGTTCGTGCCGACCGACAGCCGGTCCGTCGCGAGCCAGGTACCTTCGAGCTCAACGCCCTGGGCACGGCCATCAGCCGCATTCTGCAGGGCCAGCTCCGTCACTTGCTGACCCGTTCCGCGGTCCGTCACGGTACCCAGGTACTGAACACCCAGCCAATCCGTGCGGAATCCCGTCAGGTTCGTACGCAGCGTGCGATTGAGCCAGTCGGCATGCAAACCCACTTCGTAGTTCTTGATGAGCTCCGGCTCGTAAGGAAGCGTGATCTCGCCCTTCGAGTCCACGACCTTGGAGACGCCGCCGGAATTGAAGCCCTCGCTATACGAACCGTAGACCATCATGCCGGGGCGGATGTCGTACAACACAGCAAAGTGCTTGGTGTTCGCGCCGAAGCTTGTGGCCGCAGGCGAGTCCAGCGGACCTGACACCGCCTTGGTCCGGCTGGCGAACAGCGTGTCCAGCGGGCCCGGTCGTGCCGCCGTCAGGCCGGCAGCGATGTTGGCGGCCAAACGGCCCGGCGACATCGAGTCGCCCACATTGTCCTGCGAGTGATGGCGATAGCCCAGTTCGAACCTCAGGTCATCCGTGGCGTGAAAGGTCATCTGGCCGAAAAAGGCTTTGCCGTCCTGTGTTTGGCTGTTCAGGCGGTCAGATGTGTTGCCCACTCCGCTGAAGATGCCAACCCAACCATAGCCACCCGCGAAGTTGCAGGGCGCCGGCCAGACGTTACCCGGGAAGCTGACGCCCACGTCGGACGGCTTGCGGGTCGTACACGCCGGGCTCGAGAGGACGGTGTTGTAGTTGAGGCCCGTGGCATTACCGCCCTGCACCCAATCCTGCATGGACCATTCGACGCCGCGGTCGCGGAAGTCCTGGTTCCACTTGTAGCCGCCGACGACGTAGTCGACCTTGTCCTTGAAGAGCTTGCCGCTCAGCTGCAGCTCATGGCTGCGCATTTCGGTGCGCGAGACGTCGTAGTTGACGAAGAAGTTGTACTGGGACCCGCCCCAGTCGTTGTAGACGCCACCGTCCACCATGCCGTCGCCGAGCATGTACTTCAGGTGCATGGCGTCGTTGATGTCCCAGTCGATGTGCAGGGTGTCCTGCTTCATGTTCTGGATGTTCGGCGAGGTCGACGAAGAACGGCTCTCGTAGCGGCCCAGCTGGCCGCCCGGATAGCCGGCGACGGCATAACTCGGGTTGAACTTGCCACCGCTCGCAATATTCGTGGCCTCGGCAATACCGACCTGGTAGCCGTGGATGTACGCCGTCTGGAAGTCGATGCGCGCCTGCACGCGGGCCTGGCGGCCGACCTGGTTGTCTTCCTGGTGGATGAAGCGGACGTCGAGGTTGTCCAGCGGCTTCCACAGGATATCGCCACGGAACACGCGGCTGTCCATGTAGCCATCGTTGATGCCTGTGACGACGCTGTGCACCCAGCCACCGACATGGGAATTGCCATAAGAGAACTTGGTGAACAACGTATCGCTGAGCGGGATGTCGATCGAGGCTGAGATATCGCGGCGATCGAGATTACCCACGTCGAGCTTGACCGTGCCGCCGAGTTCCGTGCCCGGCTTCTTGGAGTGGATCTGGATGGCGCCGCCCGTGGAGTCACGGCCGTACAGCGTGCCCTGCGGGCCGCGCAGCACTTCGATGCGGTCCAGCTCGAGGAAATCGCGGGTCAGCAGGCCGTTGTTGGACACCTGCCAGATGCCGTCGAGGTAGACGCCCACGTTCGGGATGCCACGCATGTAGAGGCTGGCGCCCGTGGTGCCACCGTTGTCGCCGGCGATCAGTACGTTGGGGATGACGCCGGTCAGGCCTTCGAGGCCTTCGATGTTCTGCTTCTCGAGGGTGTCGCCAGACATCGCGGTGATGGCCGCAGCGACCTTCTGCACGTTCAGCGACTGACGCGTGGCAGTCACGATGATCTCGGACAATTCTCCGGCGCTCTGTGCAAGTGCAGCCTGCGCGAAGAGCCCGGACTGGGCGGCAATGGCCAGCATTACCGCAACTCTGACTTTATTGGATCGCATAAGAGAACCCCCCCTTAAACACCGAAAGGAACCGAGCGCACGCCAAGCAGCATGTTGCTGCAAGGCCACGGCCTACGCTCGATGAGACGCCACCTGCAGTTATAGATACTGCTCGTCTCGTAAGTACTGCATTTTCGTTGCATCGTCAACGTTTCGCACGAAAGTATCTTGCGTCTTGTAACCGTTGACTGCAGTTTTCTTAATTCAGGGGCAGCCGTATCGGCCGTGCAACAAAATCCGTTGCCGTTCCGCTACGGCGCCTGTGGTAATTCAAAGACAAACAGCGTCACACCAGCCGCGGGCGACATCAGCTCAGGCACCAGGCCCCGACCGTTGGCGCCAAAGGCGCTGCCACCGCCTGCCACCACCGCCAGGTACTGGCGGCCCGCCACGCTATAGGTGATCGGAGATGACTCGGGTGCTGCGTTCAAGCGCGTGCGCCACAACACGGCGCCGCTGTCCTGGTCAAAGGCGGTGACATAGCGATCCAGGTCGCCGTTGAACACGAGACCCCCAGCCGTGGCGAGCGCGGAACTGGCGATGGGCATGCGCTGGCGGTGGGTCCAGCGAATCTCGCGGGTCTTGAGGTCCAGGGCAACGAGGCGGCCGAACAGGCCATCGCTGCCAGGTGGCAGATGCGGTGCAAAGCGCATGTCGGCGCCGCCCGCTGCCGTCTCGGCCGGCGTGCGCGGCGCGTAGGTGTACTCGGTGCAGGTCTCGGTGATGGGGATGAACAACAGGCCCGTCTGCGGATTCAGCGCCGTGGCAGGCCAGTTGCGCGCACCCGAGGCCGCCGGGCACAGCAACTTGGGCTTGCCGGCCTCGGGTTGCACGGCCGGATTCACTGATTTTTCTCCCGTCACCGGGTCGATGGCGGTGACCAGGTTCTGCACGCCGAGGTCTTTACCGAAGACGAAGGCACCGGTGGCGGCGTCGACTGCATCGAAGATAGCGGTCTTGCCGCCCGTCACCACGAGCTTGCGTGGCACGCCGTTGACCGGCAGCGTGACGACGGACTGCTCAAAGACCCAGTCCAGGTCCCACACATCGCGACGGTGGTGCTGGTAGTGCCAGGCCAGTTCGCCCGTCTCGGGCTTCAGGGCAACCGTGGCATCGGTGTACAGGCCATCGTTGTTGCTCACGCCCTTGGCGCCGGGGCGCGGCTCTAGCAGCGTGGCGCTGTCGTAGGTGTTGCCGATGCCAAAGTAAACGAGATCGAGGTCTGCGTCGTAGCTACCGGCCGTCCACACGCCGCCCCCAAAGCGCTCTTTCACCGGCGCGCCGTTCCAGCTGTCACCACCAGGCTGACCCGGCCGTGCGATGGTATGGAAGCGCCAGGCCTCGCGGCCCGTCTC
>CANGFJ010000047.1 GCA_947453065.1 Pseudomonadota bacterium | reverse complement strand
CGATGGGTGGCGCAACGGCGTTCCGGTCGCAGCTGAAGGCTGCGATCGGCTAGTCGTCAGTCGTTGAGCACCACGATCAGGTGGTTGACCGACAGCGTGCTGGTGGTCGCGTTGTACGAACCGTCCGCCTCAATCTCACGCACCCGCGTCGTGCCGTTGAGCGCCGTGTTCAGCGCCGCAATGGCCAGGTCGAAGGTGTCGTAGGAATTGATCGTGCGGCTGGTGCGATGCGCGATCGCAAAGCCCGTCGACGTCGCGGCGGCATTGGGCACCAGCGTGATGCCGGCCGTCACCGTCGAAAGATCCGTGCGATCCAGGCCAATGCTGACCGTGTGGTCTTCGGCGGTCTGCACCGTGGCCTGGTTGATCACCACATTGGTCGGGCTCAGCGTCCCCACGAACGGCGCGGTAACGCCCGGGCTGTCCCACTCCAGGCTCAGCTTGCTGGTCGTCAGCGCATAGTTCACCAGCGACACCGCGTTAAAGTTCGGCGGCGCGGCGCCGAACGGCGCAACGAAACCGTAGAAACGCAGCGTCGTGCCGGCGGTCGGCGTACCGATCGACAGCGCCGAGGGCACATTGACGGTGTAGCTGGCGGCCACGGCGTCCGTGGCCAGCGAGCTGCCCGTACCGGCGAAGTTGAACGCGGTGACCGGTCGGCCATCCAGCTGCTGCAGGTTCAGCGTCACGACGCCCGAAGCAACCGACGTGTAACGACCCCACAGCGGCGTGGTGACCAGGCGTGCGCTGCCGGCGGTGGCATCCAGCGTCTTGTTACCGCTGCCATCGGTCGCCAGGGTGCCGAAGAGCTGCACGTGCTGGCCCACCGAGATGTCCGACGTCGCGAAGATCGCGGCGCTGCCATCCTTGGTCACGCTGGTGGCGCTGCCCAGGGTCACCGTGGTCTGGCGCACGAAGCTCACACGACCGCCACTGCGCTCGCAGATCTGGCCGTTGGCAATCGTCAGCACGTTGCCGCTGCGGGCAATGACCGTACCGCCGATGCTGTCCAGACCGGCACCCGGGATGCTCGTGCCAGCCAGCACGCTGGCCGCTGTAAAGGTCTTGGTGGCCACATCGAAGAGGCCAGAAGCCGCCGTCAGCGTGCCAACCGGCAGCGCCGCCAGGGCCGTGAGGCCCGCGGTGCCCGTGTAGGGCGTGCCATTCAGCGTGAACGTCGTGGCGCTCGTCGTCTTCACGACCAGATCGCCATGCTCACCTTCGCCGCGGAAGAACGGGCGAACGTGGATGCTGTACGACATGTCGGCCGACGTGTTGGTGACGGCCACCAGCGGGCCGCGCAGGCGCAGCGACTTGGTGGCATCGGGCGTGATGCTTGCCTGCAGCACCGGGTTGACGGTGACGGTAGCCGAACCACCCGCCAGCACCACCAGATTGGAGGCCGACAGGTTGAAATCGAGCGCCAGGTTGGCGACCGTGCCCTGGTTGACCACCAGCGGCTTGCCGACCGGCAGCTGCAGCGTCAGCGTGACCTGGCTGTTGGGGCTGGTCAGCGGGCTGTTGCTGTTGCCGCCGTTGAGAATGTTCGCAGCCGGTACCGTGATGCTGGCCCCCGGGCTGTTGTCCACGACGATCGAGGCCGTGGCGTAATCCAGCGTCAGCGAGACCGAGGTGTACGTGCCGGCCGGCACCTGCTTGGCGCTCAGCACTTCAGACAGGTTCACCAGCTGCGCGAAATCCACCTGGGTCGTGGCTGGCAGGGTCTCGACCACCGTGCCGTCAGCGCGCTTGAGCTGCACCGAGGTGACGTTGACGAGGTAGCTGAGGAAGTCGCCCGGCGCGTCGGTCAGCGTGACCATCGCCGCGCCCGTCTGGGCCGTGACCGTGCCGCCGGACGCGTTGGTGCCAACACCGCCGGTGCCACTGCCGCAGGCGACCAGCGCACCC
Organism: Pseudomonadota bacterium; assembly: GCA_947453065.1. Taxonomy (GTDB): domain Bacteria; phylum Pseudomonadota; class Gammaproteobacteria; order Steroidobacterales; family Steroidobacteraceae; genus ZC4RG30. The sequence continues at coordinate 14,316 of CANGFJ010000047.1, read as the reverse complement.
AGGGCCAGGGCCAACGCCGCATTGTGCAATCGAGTGAGTTTCATGGGAGCTCTCCAGTCGTAGTGGCGGCGATGATGCACCTGCTAAGGGCCACTGGGAATGTCGAAAAACAGCGACAGGCGTGGCAGGTAGACTGCACGCCATGACACCCCTCCTGACCCTTTCCGTGCTGGACGCCCTGCGCGCTGCCGCAGCAGCCGGCGCGGCCTCGGCAGAATGTTCCCTGGATTTGCAGCGCAGTACCTGCCGGGTCGATCTTGACGCAGCCGGTTTCTGGCACGGCGGCCAGCACTACCCCTGGCCCGCCGTCTGCAAGGACCGGACGGTCTATCAGTGGATCGACGGCGCCTTTGAGCCGGTTAGCCGCTTCAGCGGCTCGTTGATCAAGCTGGTGCCCACCGACTGGGGCCCGCCGACTTTCGAGATTGACGGCATCAAGATGCTGCCGACGGCACAGGTCTCGCCGTATGCCGATGCCGCGCGCAAGGTCGGGCTGATCCAGCCGCGCGGCAAGACCGTGCTCGATACCTGCGGCGGCCTGGGGTATTTCGCGGCCCACTGCGTGGCCGGTGGCGCTGCGCGGGTGCTCTCCTACGAAAAAAACGACAGCGTGATCTGGCTGCGCGGCCTCAACCCCTGGTCGCCCCGGCTCGACGCCGTGCTGTCGCTGACCCACGGTGACATCAGCCGCCTGGTTGCCAAACTGCCCGATGCCTCGGTCGACGCGATCCTGCACGACCCGCCGCGCTTCGGCATTGCCGGCGAGCTGTATTCGCAGACCTTTTACGACCACCTGGCGCGGGTGATCCGCCGCAAGGGTCGGCTGTTCCATTACACCGGCACGCCCAACAAGCTCACCAGCGGACGGGACGTGCCCAACGAGGTGAGCAAACGGCTGCGCGTGGCAGGCTTCACCCCCGAGCTCAACGGCGACGGCGTGCTCGCCGTCCTGCGATAAGGGTGTCGCAGCAGGTTTCTACGACTTGCTTTCCGGCCACGCGCCCTCTTTGATAGCCCATCCAAATTCCGGAGTTGCCACCCATGAGCCTGATTGCCCGCATCCACCAGACCGGCGGCCCCGAAGTCCTGCAGCTCGAAGAAATCGAAATCGGGCTGCCTGCAGCCGGTGAACTGCGTATCCGGGTCGAGGCCATCGGCCTTAACCGGTCCGAGGCCATGTACCGCGCGGGTGGCTATCTCGTGGCACCCCGCCTGCCCTCGCTGATCGGCTATGAAGCCGCCGGGGTCGTCGAGGTCGTCGGCGACGGCGTCACGGACTTTTCTCCCGGAGACCGGGTGTGCGTGCTGCCCACGTTCCGGCTGGGCGAATATGGGGTGTACGGCGAGCAGGCCATCGTGCCGGCGCGCAGCGTGCTGCCGGCGCCGCCTGGCTTGTCGGCCATCGAAGCCGCCTCGGTCTGGATGCAGTACCTGACGGCCTTCGGCATCGTCGAAGCGGGCAAGGCCGGCATCGGCGACTATGTGCTGATCCCTGCGGCCTCGAGCAGCGTCGGCATTGCCGCCATCCAGTGGGCCAACTGGGTGGGCGCAACGCCCATCGCCCTGACCCGCCACAGCAACAAGGCCAAGGCCCTGCTGGCGCTGGGTGCCCGACATGTGGTGGCCAGCGCGGAGTGCGATGTGGTGTCTGAGGTCAAACGACTTACCGCTGGCAAGGGCGCACGCGTGGTGTTCGATCCGGTCGGCGGCCCCTACGTCGAGACACTGGCCAATGCGATGGCCGAAGACGGCATCCTCATGATCTACGGCAGCCTCAGCGGCCAGCCAACGCCCTACCCGCATTGGCCAGCCGCCATCAAATCGCTCAGCCTGCGCGGCTGGGTGTTCTCCTATATCGCCAATCACCCCGTGCGTTTTGCCCATGCGAAGGAGTTGGTGCTGCGTGGCCTGGCCGAGGGACAGCTGAAGCCGGTGATCGCCCGCACCTTCCCCCTGAGCCAGATCGTCGAGGCGCACCGCTATCTGGAAAGCAACCAGCAGGTTGGAAAGGTCGTCGTCACCGTATGAGCGTCGAGCAACTCCTGGCCTCGCTCCAGACCCTGACCCCGCTGCTGGCCAGGGAAATGGCCCAGGGTCGTCGTGAAGCGCGGCTGCCCGATCCGGTGGCGCGCGAACTGCTCGACCGCGGTCTGTTCCGCATCTGGATCCCGGTGCGTTTCGGCGGCTTCGAACTCACGCTGCCCGAAGCCCTGCAGGTCTATGAAGCCGCCGCGCGCCTCGACGGTTCGGTCGGTTGGGCGGTCATGATTGGATCGGGCGGCGGGCTGTTTGCCGCCTACCTGTCACCGCCGGTCGCCAGTCGGCTGTTCGCCCTGCGTGGCGCGGTCGTGGCCGGCTCTGGCGCGCCAACGGGCATTGCCGAGCGCGTGCCGGGTGGCTACCGCGCGACGGGTCGTTGGCGCTATGCCAGCGGCGCGCATTACGCCACGGTGTTCACCGCCAACTGCCGGATCCAGGAACAGGGTGTGCCCGTGCTGAAGGATGGACAGCCACTGATCCGCGCGATGTGTTTCTCGCCGGATGACGTGAGCATCCAGCACAGCTGGGACACCCACGGCCTGCGCGCCACCGGCAGCCATGACATCGAGGTCACCCGCGTACTGGTGCCCGACGATTCCACCTTTTCGGTCATGACCGACGCACCTCGCCACGAGGGGCCGCTGTACCAGTTGCCCTTCGGCACGCTGACCGAACTGCCGGTCACTGCGGTGGTGTTGGGCATTGCCCAGCACGCGCTGGCAGAATTCGAGGCCCTCGCGCAGAACAAGCCGGCGCCCGGCACAGGCCTCCCCTTGCTCCAGTACGACGCGGTGAACCGCGCCCTGCGCGATGCGTACGCGCGTGTGGAGGCGGTACGCGGCACGCTGTACGACCTGGCCGATGCCGCCTGGAATGCCGCCCTGGTCGATGGCATCCCGGATGCCTGCGTGATCGAGGCCTGCACCCTCACGAGCGCGAGGCTCGTGCGGGAACTGATCGAGGCCATCGGGCTGATCGTGCCGCTGGCCGGCATGAACGCCATACAGCGTGAAGACCCCTTCGCCATTGCCTGGCACGACCTCAATGCCGCCGCGGCCCACTATTCCGTATCGCCCCTCGGGGCGCTGCGCCAAGACTGACGGGAGATGACGTCATGCCCTTACCACTGACCACCGTCTTGCGCGCCAGCTGGCGCACGTTTGGACTCGTCCTTGCCCTGTCGGGCAGCGCCTTGGCCGCAGACTGGCCTGGCTATGGCGGCACGGCGAACGAACTGCACTACAGCCCGCTCGACGCCATCACACCCGCGACGGTGGGGCGGCTGCGGCCGACCTGGTCCACGACTCTGGATGTGCCGCGCGCGAATTCCGAGCCCCTCGAAGTCGACGGCATCGTCTATGTCGCGGCGGGCCTGAGCATCGTGCAGGCCTTTGATGCGCGCAGCGGCAAGCGCCTGTGGCGCTATGACCCGGAGGTGGGCAAGGTCTCAGGCCTCAAGCTGCGCCTGTCCTGGGGCGTGCGCGGCATGGCCTATGCCGATGGCCGCGTGTATGTCGGCACACAGGACGGCCGACTGATCGGCATCGACGCACAAACCGGCAAGCCGGTATGGAGCGTTCAGACCACCGAAGGCCCGGACGATGGCCGCTACATCACCGGAGCCCCGCGCACCTTCAACGGCAAGGTGCTCATCGGCCACGGCGGGGCAGATTTCTCGCCCGTGCGCGGCTATGTCACCTGCTATGACGCAGCCACCGGCAAGCAGCTATGGCGGTTTTATACCGTGCCGGGCAACCCGGCCAAGGGCTTCGAAGACGAGACCCAGGCCAAGGCGGCAAAGACCTGGAGTGGTGAGTGGTGGAAGTACGGCGGCGGCGGCACCGTATGGAACGCCATGACTTTTGACGCCGAACTCAACCGCGTGTACCTGGGTACCGGCAATGGCGCGCCGTGGAACTGGAAGCTGCGCAACCCGGCCGGTGGCGATGCCCTGTTCCTCGCCTCCATCGTCGCGCTGGATGCCGACACCGGCCAGTACCAGTGGCACTACCAGCAGAACCCGAACGAGGCCTGGGACTACAACGCCACCGCCGACATTCCCATAGCGACACTGACGATCAACGGACGCCAGCGCAAAGTGCTGATGCAGGCGCCCAAGAACGGCTTCTACTATGTGATCGACCGCGAGACCGGCAAGCTCATCAGCGCCGAGAAGCTGGGCAAGGTCACCTGGGCAGAGCGCATCGACATTCCCAGCGGCAGACCCGTCGAACGGGCCGACATCCGCTACCAGCATGGCCTCACCGAGATGTGGCCCGGCAACCTCGGGCTCCACAACTGGCCACCGATGTCTTTCAGTCCGCAGAGCGGCCTGGTCTACATCCCGACCCTGGAGTCCGGCGGCCTGTTTGGTGACGAGGGCGTGGACCCACGCACCTGGCAGCACACCCCCGGCGCCTTCAACAGCGCCCTGGGTCCCCAGTATGGCGAGGGCGTCGCGCCCACTGCGAAAACCGAACTGCTCGCCTGGGACCCGGTGCGGCAGCAGCGTGTGTGGTCTGTGCCGACCCCGACACCGTGGAATGGCGGCACGCTGGCAACGGCCGGTGGCCTCGTCTTCCAGGGTCATATCGATGGCACGCTCAATGCCTATGATGCCCTGACCGGGCAGAAGGTCTGGTCGTATGCAGTGGGCAATGCGGTGCTTGGCGCACCTATTTCCTACAGCGTGGGCAAGCAGCAGTACATCGCGGTGATCAGTGCACCGCCGGCCGGTGCCTTAGCCGTGCTGGATGGCGCAAATTCGTATGGCTGGCGCTACCGCGACCATCCGGCCCGGTTGCTGACCTTCGCGCTGGATGGCAAGGCCAGGCTACCGGCGCTGCCGAAGCCCGGCAGCGAGAAGCCGATTATCGACCCGAGTTTCAAGGTGGATGTGGCCTTGGCTGGCGAAGGCGCGATCGTCTATTACAACTGCCTCGCCTGTCATGGCAGCAACGGCATCTCGATGGGGTCGGCACCCGACCTGCGGGCCTCGGCCATTGTCCTGTCAGACACCGCGTTCAAGGCCGTTGTTCACGAAGGCACGCTGGTGGCCCGTGGCATGCCGGCGTACGGTGAATTGAGCGACCACCAACTGCTGGCCCTGCGCCACTACCTGCGGAGTGAAGCGAACCGCGCGCCCAAGTAGGCGCGCGGCTCTCTGGCCGGGACCTTCAGAACGACGGCAGCGCCGTCAGGTCCTGGTCGAAGCGGATCAGCCAGAACTGCACCTGGTGCTCGGGGCCACTCAATGGCGCGACGCCAGCGGTCACGGCAGCGCCGCATGCCGACAGCGTGCCGTTGGTGGCATCGAGTGCGCAGTCCTCGACATTGCCGTTCACCGGGTTGCCGCTCGCATCACTGAGTACCGTGTGAATGCTGAAGTCGTTGTCATTGATCAGCGCAATCGTGTGCGCGTCCACCAGCGCCACGCCTTCGGCCTTTTCCGTGTTCCAGCCAGCGGCGTTGAGGTCCAGCAGCCGGGTCTTCTTCAACGGCACAACGGCAGCGAAGTCCACGCCCTGCGAAGGCGCGCCCGTGATGCTGCTGATCTCCAGATCATGACCCAGTGTCGCCACATCCGTGGCCGTTGCCGGCATTTCCACCAGCATCAGCCAATTCTGGATTTTTCCATCTGAGGCCCGGGCGCCCTGCTCGATCACCAGGAAACGTCCTTTGCCCAGCACCGTCACATCACCCAGCTTCGTGGTGCCCGTGCGGCCCTTGTCATAGCCGACGCCGTCCACCGGATACACGAACAGCCGACTCCGTTCCGTTGACGGATCGAACTCCATCCAGCGAATCACGCGCGCCTGGTTGCGGATATCGGTCGCCTTGCCACCCAGTGGAGTGGCCTGCAACGATTTGCCTGTTGCATCGAGGGGGTCGATCGGGCTCTGCATCGCGCCATACAGCTTGCCCGTGGCGCCATCCAGCGCCAACCCCTCCATACCGCGGTTGGAGCGACGCTCGCCCAGCACTGCCGGCAGATCTGTCGCCCCAGGTCCTGGCGCGTATTTGTGCAGGATGCGCCCCGACGCCGGATCAACCTTCAGCACAAACGGCCCATATTCGTCCGACATCCACAGCACGCCACGCGCCTTGTCGAACACGATGGCTTCCAGATCCAGCCCATCCGGATCGAAGGCCGACAAAGCGGGGTCAAATCGGAAATCGGCTGTCAGCGGAATTTCTGCCGCACCCACCTTGGCCGGCGCAGGCGGCAGGCCCGTCATCTTGCGACCTGTGGCGTCGATCAATGGAACCGAGGTCACCAGCGTGGCTGCTTTATCCGTGACTCGAATGAGCCCATAGGTCGGATGAAAGTCCGGCACCGGAAAGGACTTGCTCCCCGATCCAGCCGGATTACTGACCTTGCCGGGACCGTCGGTGTTCGGACCCCGATCGGCCACCCCGTAGAACTCCAGCACGCCTTTGTTCTTTCCCTTGAACGCCAAACCCGACCCAACGTCAGGGAACAACCCCTTCGGAAAGGCGCGCAGCACCGTGGGGGACGTGCTGCGCACGGGGACATACAGCTTGGCGTCGGCCTGTAGCGTGTAGCGTTTGACAGATGCCGTCAGCTTGCCCACCGCAGTCTGTTCGGCATACGCCGAAACAGCGGGGGCGTCGGCGGCGGCCATTGCCTGTGTGCCGAGCGCGGACAGCAGGAGCACTGCTGTCCGCGAAAGCACCGGCCCATTCAACCGGTTGAACGACATGTCAGAACTGCGCCCGTGCAGAGATCTGCATGCTGCGCGGCGCCTGGAACTGGTACTGGTTCGCCGGCACCGTGCTGCCCACCGAAATCGACGTGATGTCCTCGCGGCCCATCAGGTTGAAGACATTGAACTGCAGCTTGAGCACCTTGGCCCCCAGCGCCAGGTTCGTCATCGTGTAAGTGACGCCCAGATCCGTGTTGTCGCGTGCTGCCACCTTGTAGGCCTCATACGTCGACGGGGATGCCGAGTATTCCTGCTGGTGCGTCTCGCCCGTGCGCTTGTAGATCAGCGAAGTCGCCCACGGACCGCGAGACCACAGGGCACCCAGGCCAGCCGTCATGTCCGGCGCACCGGAGATCTGCTTGCCCGTGTCCAGCGCCTTCGCGCGATTGATGGAGCCGTTGGCATACACCGCCAAACCGCCGCCCAGAAGGTAGGTCACCTGCCCTTCCATGCCCTCGTACTGCGCGCCACCGATGTTCAGGTAGGCGGCGTCCGCACCGGTCTTGCCGTTGGAGACGTACTTGTTCTTGAAGTCGATGCGATACAGGTCCACGTCCCAGGTCAGGCTGCGGGCCTTACCGACAATACCCACCTGGTAGTTGGTCGAGGTCTGTGGGTCAGAGCTGTTCTTGGTCGGGTCGAGGATATACAGCGTCTTGAGGTCGGGGATCTGATAGCCCTGCGCCGCCTGCGCATAGACCGCCAGACCCTGGCTCAGGCGCTTGTTCACCGTGAGGAACGGCAACGACTTGCTGTAATCCACCGAGAAATTCGCCGGCAGCCGGCTGGTCTGGTTGATCACCGCATCCACCGAGCGGGTGATGCTCACAGACTTGAAGCCTGGCGTGACCGTCAGGCCCTGGGCAGCGGCCCACTCGAACTCCACATAGGGCTGCGACGAGACGATGTGCGAGATCTGGTCGAACTTGACCGACGGCAGCTGCAGCGGGGTCGGCTTGGTTTCGCGCGGGTCGCGCACGTTGAGCGTCAGGTCAAGGTCGTACTGGTGACGATCCGACGCCGAGCGCTCGTACCACACCCCACCGCGCAACACACCGATGCCAAACTGCTTCTCGGCATTGAGGATCGTGCCGTAGACGCGGTACTTGTTCTGCTTGTCGATGCCCGGGATGTCCTTGTTGCCCGTGGGCGCAGCCTTGGTACCCGGATTAGTCAGACCGGTTGGATCGGTCGACGAGATGGTCTGGTTGTCGTACGCATAGGTGTAGACCCGCGCATCCGTGCTCCAGCCAGCGCCCCACTCCGTCTGCAGGCGCAGGTACTCGAAGTCCGTGTCCTTGGCCGTGTGGTTGAAGCCCGCGTAGTTGAAGCTCGTCGGATCGTTGTTCAGGCTGTAGTTCTTGCCGTACTTGGCAACCTGGGCCAGCGTCGGGCCGCTGCTGTTGTCCGGCTGCACGTACAGGATCGTGTTGACCGACGAGAACACCGTCAGCGTCGAGTCACCGATGGTGCGCTCGAACTTGCCGGTGTAGTTGTCGCTCTTGATGTGGTTGAGCGTGAGGTAGCCGTCGGACTCCAGGCGCTGGAAATTGAACTGCACCGTGTCGTTGTAGTCATCCAGGCGGCCGCTTTCCCATGACGCGCCGTACAGCTGCGTGTTCCAGGTGCCGAACGAGGCAAAGACGTTCATCGCACCCTGGTCAGAAGGCTTCTTCGAAAAGAGGTTGATCGAACCGCCGAAGGTGGCATAGCCGATGTTGCTGGCATTGCCCGGACCGCGCTCTACGATCGCCGAGCCAATAACAGAGGCCGGGAAGAACGACGTCGAGTGGTGTGCCGGGTTATTGGTGTCGCCAAACGGGATGCCGTCAAACGTGATGTTGTACTGGTCATCGCTGAACCCGCGCAGCGTGATCTTCGTCTCGCTGAGGCCCGGGCCGTTGGTCGAGTCGCCGGAGAGGCTGGGGGCAATGACCACCACGCGGCTGTATTCGGCGGTCGGCGCAACCGCCTGCTCGATGAATTCACGTGTGATGATCGACTGCGGCTGCGTGGCCTGCAGGCTGGCGCGGGTGGGGGCCACGGCTGAGGCGGTGTCTTTACCATCGGCCTGGTAGGCACCCATGGTGGCACTGACAACGATCGTGTCGAGTTGCACGTCGTCGGGCGTCGAGGCCGTGTCTGCTGCCACGGCCGAACCGTGGTAGGCCATCGCCATGGGCGCGACGCAAGCCAACATCGTGAAACGGAAACCGCGGATTTCGACTGTCTGTCGCATTGAGGTCACAACCTGCTTGAAGGGATAGAGGAATGCTATTTCCATCCCGTTACAGATCCGTTACAGACTGCAGAAAATCGATATGCGCTATAAATCTCCGCGGATTCCGAGGTTGACCGTTCTTCCCTGCAGGGGCGCCCAGGCATCCACCACTGGCGTTCCACCCAGACCCGGTATTGGTCGAATGAGCGGGCTGTAGCGCGCTTGGTACACATCGAGCAGGTTTACGATGTTCAGGAATATCGATACGGGGCCGAAGCGGCGTTCGGCCAGCGCACCGACCAGCAGATACGATGGCCCCTGACTGCGGTAGGGATCGGCGCTGAGCCACTGACGACCGGTGTACGAGAGCTCCAGTCCCATTCGTCCATGGCCCGCGTCTTCAAGGATCGCCGCCAACTCGGCCGAATGTTTCGGCAGACGTGGCACGCGCTGTGACTGACCCTGCGCATCGCTCTGCGTGGCGGCCAGCAGGGTCCAGGAACCGATGAGATGCAGCGGCCCCTGGACATAGCCGACCAACGCTTCAGCACCTGGGGCGCGCCAACGCCCCCCGCTGTTCTGCAGGCGCAGCGACAGATCCGGCGCAGGCACAACATCCAGGGCATCCCGGATGCTCGCCGTGAAGGCACTGAGGTTCACATCCCAACCTTCGTCGGCCCAATGCAGGTCCAGCGAACTGGTCTTGCCAGACTCCAGACGTAACCCGACAGGCAGCAGCAACGCACCCGGCGTGCTGGCCTCCACTTCGTCAAGTTGATAGCTGGGCGCCGCGAAGCCGCTGGCCACTGAGGCACGCAGACTCCATTGCAACCCTGGCAAGCGCCAAAGGACTGATAGCCGATGACTGAGCGGATCGGCGAACTCCCGGTACCGATCCACGCGCAGGCTGCCCGCGACTGTCAGCGATTCCAGCGGCGAAAATTCATCCTGCGCAAACGCCGCGTTTGATGGGTGCTGGTAGGAGAGCTCAGGCCTTCCCGCCAACGAGAACGCGTTGCGCTGATAGGCAAGCCCCAGCACCCAATCGTGCCCGCTTCTTTGGCCCATCCACGTTGCCTCAGTCCATAGACCAGACTGCGAACTGCGCGCCTGTTGCGTGCCGAATTGTAGATCGGTGCCTGTGGAAGTCAGCGCGCCCCGCAGGGCAACGCGACCACCACGTTCCAGATCCCACTGCGCCACTGCACCCGCATCGTCGCGCCGCGTCTGGGTTGACAGCGCAAAGGCTGACCCACCGGGCAAACGTCCCGCGGGCATCGCGCCTCCCTGGCGCTCTTCCCGGACTGCACCGGCCGTCAGGAACACCGACACACTGCCGCCTTCGTTCCACCAGAGCCGCGGGCGGACGGTGGCCCTGCGGTAACCGGCAATCTCGGCCCAGCCATCTCGATCCAGGTCGCGGCGGTCCTGGTGATGCGCACTCATTAACACGGTGCCCGCCAGTACGGATGGGGCTTCCGCCGACAGGAAGCCCACCAGATCCTGGCCGCCCTGTGACGTCATATTGGCCAGGGCCACAGACTCGGCACCGGGTTTGCGCGAGACCAGGTTGAGCACACCACCCAGGGCACCGCTGCCATACAGAGCGGATGCCGAACCCTTGATGACTTCTATGCGCCCCAGATCCAGCGGCGGCCTCTGCAGCAAGGAAAAGGAATCGGCTTCCGTACCGAAGAGGGGCAGACCGTCAACCAGGACCCGCGTATGGCGGGCCGGCAATCCACGCAGACTCAGGCCAGCGCCGCCCAGGCCTGGGGCCGCAGCCTGGATGCGCACCCCGGGCAACTCCGACAGCAGCGCGGTGAGGTTCCCCGGCTGGACCGTGGCGTTTTCCTCAATCTCTTCTTCGGGCAGGGCTTCGACATGCACGGCTTCGTCGCGAAGCAGTCGGACGCTGCGGGTCGAGGTGATCCACAACTCCTCAACGGCTCGGTCGTCATCGTCTTCAGTGGACTGTGCCCAAGCGGGCGGCGACATCAGCAGGATCATGGCCAGACAGGCGTAGCAGGACGCGAGGCGGGAAAAGTTTGATGGACGCATAACCAGTCAGTATCAGGCCTGATCGCGCCCTGCCCCGCACCGTCACAAAAACTTAATCTGCACTGCTTCGCTTCAGTCTTCTTCACCCTGCTCGCCTGAACCCAGCTCGACTGACCCACCCAGCACCGCAATCGCTTCCGGACCTGGCAGGCTTTCAACAGACTTGAGCCGGCGCGTGAGCGCGCGGTTGCGCACCTCGGCGTTGTCCAGCGTGTTGCTGGCCTCTTCGAGTTTCTTTTTGGTCTTGGCCAGCGCGTCGCCGAACTTGAGGAACTCGGTCTTCACGGCACCCAGCACCTTCCAGACCTCAGACGAACGCTGCTCAATGGCCAGCGTGCGGAACCCCATCTGCAGGCTGTTGAGCATGGCGGCCAGTGTCGTGGGCCCGGCCAGCATTACGCGGCATTCGGTCTGCATCCATTCCGCCAGACCGGGACGACGCAGCACTTCGGCATAGAGGCCTTCCGTCGAGAGATAGAGCACGGCGAAATCCGTGGTGTGCGGCGGCTCAACGTATTTGTCGCGGATGGACTTCGCCTCGGCACGGATGCGCACCTCCAGCGCCTTGCTGGCCTCGTCGACACCCGCCAGATCACCCTGCTCCTGGGCCTCGATCAGGCGTTGGTAATCCTCGAGGGGGAACTTGGCATCGATCGGCAGCAGCACGCCGCGACCGTCATCACTGCGGCCGGGAAGCTTGAGCGCGAACTCGACGCGGGCCGCGCTGCCCGGCCGTGGCGCCACGTTCTTCTCGTACTGCTCAGGCGTCAGCACCTGGCTCAGCAGGTTGTCGAGCTGCACCTCGCCCCAGGTGCCGCGCGTCTTGACGTTGGTGAGCACCTTGCGCAGATCGCCCACGCCCGTGGCCAGCGTCTGCATTTCGCCCAGGCCACGATGCACCTTTTCCAGCTGGTCACTGACCCGCTGGAAGGACTCACCCAGGCGCTGTTCCAGGGTGGCGTGCAGTTTCTCGTCGACGGTCTTGCGCATCGCTTCGAGCTGTTCGCTGCTGTCTTTGCGGATGGCACCCATTTCAGCCTTGAGCGACTCGTCGACCTTGGCCTTGAGGTCAGCGAGACTGGCGGCCACGGTATTGACCGTTTTCAAGGCAGTGTCGTTGAGCGCTGCCGCACTGGCCGTGGCCTGTCCGAAGATATCGCCCAGCCCCTTGTTCACCGAGGCCTCGCTGGCGCGCAGCAGGGCGGCAGTCTCGGTCCGCATCAGCGCCAGCATCTGCGCCTGGCCTTCGATGCGACCGCTGACCTCTGCCAGGTCCGTGGCCAGCCGCAGCGCGGCCTCCTTGGCTTCACGGGCATGCAAGGCGGTGTCGCTCAGGGCACGCAGCCCCTGCTCCAGTCCGGCGAGCTTCATCAGCAGGAAGAGTCCGATCAGGAGCACGGCTCCAAGCAGCAGCAGGGTCAGCACTGGCAGGGTCATCGGTGGGTCACTCTGTGAAGCCGGGGCGCGGCACAGAGAGTATCAGTCCCCGGTGCCTCAGGATTTGAGCCTCCAACGAAAACGGGCCCCGTAGGGCCCGTTCTCAGCGCATCAAGCAGTGCGATTAGCTCTTCTTCTGCTTGCTGATGTCGTAGGTGCCGACACCCGGCTTGAACGACTTCTCATCGATGAACTGGCGGATGCCTTCCTTGCGACCGTCGTTGTCGAAGAAGTTGGCCGACTCCTGCGCGCGGATCAGGTAATCCTCGGCGTTCTCATAGGTCATTTCCTTCACGCGACGGACGGCGTCCTTGGTCGCCTTGAGGGCGAACGCGTTCTTCTTGAGCAGGATCTCGCACAGTTCGAGCACGCGCGTCTTGAGGTTGGCCAGCGGCACGGCCTCGTTGACGAGCCTCCACTGTGCGGCCTTCGTGCCGCTGATCGGCTCGCCGGTCATCGCGTGGTACATCGCATCGCGCATGCTCATGGAATCGACTGCGACCTTGGTCGCGCCGCCGCCAGGCAGGATGCCCCAGTTGATCTCGGACAGGCCGAACTGCGCCTCTTCGGCCGCAATGGCCAGGTCACAGGCATGCAACGGACCATAGCCACCACCGAAGCACCAGCCGTTGACCATCGCGATGGTCGGCTTCTGGAACCAGCGCAAACGGCGCCACCAGGTGTAGGCCTCGCGCTGCGACTTGCGGATGCCGCGCAGGCCCTGGGCCTCGGTCTCGCGGAAATATTCCTTCAGGTCCATGCCCGCCGACCAGGCCGTGCCTTCGCCGGTCAGCACGACGATGCCCACGTCGTCGCGGAACTCCAGGTCATCGAGCACTTCGAGCATCTGGCGATTGAGCGTCGGGCTCATGCAGTTGCGCTTCTCGGGGCGATTGAAACTCACCCAGGCAATGCGGTTCTCGATGGTGCAGCCGACGACTCTTGGCGCTTCGGACATGTGTGGATCCTCTTGTGTAACAGGGAGCTCAAATGGTTCGTGTAACGTACCATTTCCAGGTCAAAAAACCTAGCTGCGGCTGGCCCGCTACCCCAACCCCTTCAGCGTCAAACCGATCGCGGCGCACACAAAAATGACCTGCATGACATTGCGCTTGTAACGGATGAGCGCCACAGCCGCTGCCACGGCCATGACCGCCGCCACCCAGTCAAACCGCCCCGACAACCCGGTGGGCCAGAGCACGTGGTAGCCGAAGAACAGCGCCAGGTTCGCAATCACACCCACGACAGCGGCCGTAATCCCGGTCAGGGGTGCGGTGAACTTGAGGTCATTGTGGGTGGACTCGATGAACGGGCCCCCGGCCAGGATGAAGACAAACGACGGCAGGAAGGTAAACCAGGTCACCACCGTGGCGGCGAGTGCACCGGCCAGGAACAGACTCTGGGCACCGAGATAGGCCTTGAGATAGCCGCCCAGGAACCCGACGAAGGCCACCACCATGATGAGTGGACCCGGCGTGGTCTCTCCGAGGCCCAGTCCATCGATCATCTGTTCGGGGCTCAACCAGCCGAACCCGGCCACGGCACCCTGGTACACATAGGGCAAGACGGCATAGGCACCGCCGAACGTCAGCAGCGCAGCCTTCGTAAAGAACCAGGCCATCTGCGTCAGCGTGTGCCCGACACCCTGCTGCCACAGCAGCCAGCCCATCGGTACCGCCCACAGCGCCAGGCCGACGCCCACCACCTTGATCAGGGCAGTCCAGCGAAAGCGCGCATGCGGCGGGAGCGGCGTGTCGTCATCGATAACGGCCGGGCCTGCCACCTTGGTCGCCGACTTGTGGCCCGCACCACCCTTGAAGCGATGCGGTG
>CANGFJ010000046.1 GCA_947453065.1 Pseudomonadota bacterium | reverse complement strand
GAGCCCGATGACCAGGAACTTCACGCCAGGCCCCATTGGCTGCGCATGACGGCCTCCACGGCAAGGAAGTCGTAGTGGTCATCAATCTCGTAGTGCTGGTAGCGCTGAAGCCGGTAGTGCGTGCAGCGCGTCGGATAGAACGAGCGTTCCTGCCTGAGCGTGGCGACCTTCGTGATGTAGGCGACGCCAAAGGGGAAGAACGCCGGCTCACCCTCCTGTCGCCGGGTGGTCATGGCCAGGTCCGCGTAAAACGGCTCGATGCTGTCGCCAACGAGTCGTTTCAGGACCGACGGGTGTCCGCCCGTTTCGCCGAGGCTGACGATTGCGTCAAAGTGATCCGCCTGGGCATCGAGTCGGGCGAGCATGGTGTCGATGTCATGGTCTTCGCGCAGCGGCGAGGTCGGCTCGAGCAGCACGTGGTAGTCGAACGACACCCCGTGCTCCTGAAGGAACCAGTCGAGCGCGTGCTCGACCACGGCGATGGATGGCGAGGTGTCTTGCGCCAATGCCGCCGGACGCAGGAAGGGCACCGAAGCACCCGCGGCGCGCGCGATGGCCGCGATGTCCTCGCTGTCGGTGCTGACGACCACGGCATCGAGGTGTGCGGACTTCAGCGCCTTCTCGATGGTCCAGACGATGAGCGGCTTGCCGCACAGCAGTCGCGTGTTCTTGCCCGGCAGGCCCTTTGAGCCGGCCCGGGCGGGAATGAGGGCCATCACGCGCTTGCCGTTGATCATTCGCTGTCGCGCACGGTGAGGCGGCCCTGCGCGGACTGCAGGTCGTCGGGACGGCCCACGTCCAGCCAGGGCTCGTGCATCGGGTAGGCCACCGTGCGAACGCCGCGCTCCTTCAGGCGCTCGAAAACACCGGGCATGTCGCAGTGTTCACCGGCGATCAACACGTCAAAGGCCTGCGGCGACAAGGCATAAACCCCGGCGTTGATGTGGCTGCGCGTGATGGGTTTTTCTTCAAAGCCCACAATGTTGACGCCCTGCAGCTGCACCACGCCATAGGGATGCTGCCACTCGTGTACCCGGATCGCCATCGTCGCAGCAGCGTTGTAACGCAGGTGGAAGTCGAGCAATTCGCCGTAGTGGATGTCGGTCAGCACATCCCCATTGGTCACCACGAAAGGGATGTCCGGCCGCGGCGACAGCAGACCCAGGGCGCCGGCCGTCCCCAGGGGCGTCTCTTCGCGCAGGTACTCGATGTGCACGCCGAGCCGCCGGCCGTCGCCGAAATGCGCCTCGATGAGATGGCCGAGGTAATGAATCGCCAGGACGAAATGCCGGAAGCCCTCGAGTTTCGCGCGCTCGATGATGTGCTCGAGCATGGGCTTGCCGGCCACCGGCAGCAGGGGTTTGGGGCAGTCGTCCGTGTGCGGCCGCAGGCGCGTGCCCATGCCGCCGGCCATGATCACCATGAGGTTGGGGCGTTCCAGGGGCGTGGTGATCTCATCCCACAGATGCAGGCCAACGATCTGGTTGTGTTCGTCGACGACCGGCACCTGATGGATCTTGTTGGCGACCATCAGGCGCATGACCAGGTCGCGGCCCAGCCCAGGTGGCACCACCAGCGGATGCCGGGAAATGATCGACGTGATCGGGCTGTCGAGCGTGAGCCCCTTGAGCAGGCCACGACGCACATCACCATCGGAGATGGTGCCCTCGAGTTCGCCGCGTGCATTGACGACGAGCGCGATCTTGATGGCCACGCGATCGAGATTGCGGATCACCGCCTCGATGGTGGCCTCGGCGGACAGGATGCCCTGGCGCCAGCGCTCCGGGTTCTGGTTCATCTGCCCTCGCCGAGCTGTGGCCCGGGTACGTCGTAAAAGGCCTTACGGATGATGCCATCCAGGGACACGGCTTTCAGGACTTCAACGACCCGGCAGCAGGCACCGCCCTCGCCGTAGGGGCTCGTCACGCCGGGCAGGCTCGCCTGGAATGCCGGGGAATAGAGCCTCTGCAAGGCAGCGGCGATGGCCTCGCGCTGCGGGGCGCAGTCGATGACGCTGGCAGCCCGCAGTCGCCCGCGCTGGCGGTCGCCAAGGTTGACAGTGCCCTTGTGCAGGCTCGGCGCCTCCAGCAATCCGCTGGACGAGTTGCCCACGACCCCATCGACCTGCGCCAGGCAGGACAGGTATCGCAACTGGCCGAGCGATGCGAAGGCGTGGGCCTCGGGGTGCTCGGCCACGAAGCGTTCGATCATCCCGTTGATTGCACGGCCACCGGTATCGGCATTGGCCAGGGTAAAGATCAGTTGGGTCTCGGGCAGCGCAGCCAGTGCAGCCAGCAACTCAGCCATTTGCGCCTCCGCCGTCGTGTCATCCAGCGTGGCCGGGTGAAAGGTGACGAGCAGGCTTTTGGACGCGAGGCGAACACCAAGGCTGGCCTCCAGTTCCTCGCGAGGCAGCAGTTGCAGGCGTCGCAGGCTGTCGACCCCGAGTCCCCCGACGAGGAAGACGTGCTCGGGCCGCTCACCCAACTGGATCACGCGGCGTCGATACGCGGGTGCCGCAACGAAATGCAGCTGCGACAGCTTGGTGATGGCATGCCGGATCGAATCGTCGATCGCCCCTTCGGTGACTTCGCCGCCGTGCAGGTGGGCCACTGGAATGCGGGCGACCAGGGCCGCAGTCACTGCCGGAAGAATCTCGTATCGATCGCCGAGGACGACGATCAAGTCTGGCTTGAGTGCGTGCAGGGCATCGGCAAAGCCGGACAGCCCCGCGCCCATGGCCTTGGCGATGCCCACGGGCGAATCGTCGCGGACCGTAGCGTCGGTGGGCAGGATCGCCACCCGCCAGTCGATGCGGAAACCGTCCTGCTCGATCTCCTGGACCGTGAGCCCGAACTCCGGCAGCAGGTGCGTGCCCGTCGCGATGGTCTGCAATTGCAGCGCGTCGTCTGCAGCGATCTCCTGCATCACGCCGCGCAGCAATCCGTACTCGGCCCGCGAGCCCGTGATGACGCAGACCTTGCGGGGCAGCGGGGCCGTCATGGCTCAAGCAGCTCGTCGGGGGAGAAGTCTCGCCGCGCCGTGCTGCCCATCACCTCGTCCCAGCGCATCGGCGACAGGCCCGTGCCGGGGCGCTTGGCGGTGACGTTGTCGGCGGTAAAGACCTCACCCTGCCGGATGAAGCGCTTCGCCACCAGCGACTTGCGCGCGATGTCCCGGTTCGGCGCTTCGCTGGGCACCACGCGTTTGATGCCGTCGCCCAGCGCGAGCTCCACATGGCGGATCGCGCGGACCAGGGCCCGCAGTTCGCCAGGCTCCAGGCTCGCCTGGTGATCGGGGCCGGGCAGCCTGCGATCGAGCGTGAAGTGCTTCTCGATGACACAGGCGCCGAGCGCCACGGCGGCGACAGCCACCTCGATGCCGGGCGTGTGGTCGGAGTAGCCGACCCGCGTGCCGCAGCGCTGGGCCAGCGCCTGCATCGCGCGCAGGTTCGCCTCCTCGATCGGCGCTGGATAGGACGACGTGCAGTGCAGGACAGTCACTGCGCTGCGCGGTGTGCCTGCGGCCGCCAATGCGAGCAGTGCGGCGTCGATCTCGTCAGGCGTCGACATGCCCGTCGACAGCAGCACCTGCTTCTGCAAACGACCAATGTGCCGCAGGTAGGGCAGGTTGGTGATCTCACCCGACGGGATCTTGAAGCGCTGCAGTCCCAACTCGACCAGCAGGTCGACGCTCTCGATATCGAAGGCCGTCGACATCATGTCGATGCCACAGGTCCGGCAATGGGCCAGCAAAGCGTGGTGCATGTCGGCACTGAGCTCCAGCCGCCGCAGCATGTCGTGCTGCGACTCCTGCGGATCGGTGGTGGTCTTTTGATAGGGCGCCTTGCTGGCCGCGCGCGTCACCTGCCGGTCGGCGCTGAAGGTCTGGAACTTGACGGCATCGGCGCCCGCTTCGGCCGCTACCTCGACCAGGCGCAGGGCCGTCGCGAGCTTGCCGTCGTGGTTGACGCCCGCTTCGGCAATGATGAAAACGCGCTCAGTCATGGCGCGCGGTACCGACGTAACGCGTATCGGCGGCCAGGTCGTTGCGCACGGCCATGCCCATGCCGATCACGCAGTGCGGGCCGATGGACAGGCCCTCGCGGATGACGCTGCCACTGCCGATGAAGCTGCCAGCCCCAATGCGGGCGTTGCCGTTCACAATCGCGCCGGTCGACAGATGACAGTGATCGCCCAGCTGTGCGTCATGCTCCACCAGCGCGCGGGAATTGATGATGCAGTTGTCGCCCACTTGCGCGCCCGCGTTGAGGATCGCGCCGTGCATGACGATGCTGCCGGCGCCAAGCCGGGCGTGCGGCGAGACATAGGCCCTGGGCGACACGATGGTGGGCAGCGTCAACCCGGCTGCGATGGCCTGCTGCTGCAGCCGCATGCGAAGGGCTGGCGAGGCAATCTGCCCCACGACGACCAGGGCGTGACGATGGGTGCCCGCCAGGGTGGTGAGGTCCTCGTCCGTCCCGATGACTGCATGCGACAGGATGCGCGTTCCCACTTCGCCCGCACTCCCGATCAGCCCCACGATGCGGAAGCCGCCATGCTGCTCGATCACATCAATGCAGGCGCGTGCGTGACCACCGGCGCCGAGCAGCAGCAGGCCTGGCTTAGTCATCCACCCCTCCTGCAACGCTGACGTTGCTGGGCACATTGATCAGACGCTGCGCCAGTGACAGGGCGCAGGTCAATGCCATGCGGGGGCAGTCCGCAAAGGGCGGCAAGGTGTGTAGCGGGCGCCAGACGGGGCGGGTCATATAGCCGGCCGCATGGGTGGCGCGCAGCACCGCGTCGAGCGCCTCGTCGTGGCCCGCATCGAGCAGCAGCGCCTGCAGCCAGTAGTTGCTGTGGCAGTGCTCGGGCTCCTCGAGCAGCCGTAGCCCGTCGATCGAGGCAAACGCCGCGCGGTAGCGCTGCAGCAGCTGTCGCTTGAGGGCCAGCTTCTGCGGCAACTGCTCCAGCTGCGCACAGCCCAGTGCGGCATTCAGGTTCGGCAGCCGGTAGTTGAAGCCGATCTCGTCGTGCCGATAGTCCCAGGGGTGCGGCAACTTCGCGGTCGTGGCCAGGTGCCGGGCGCGACGCGCCAGGTCGGCATCATCGGTCAGGATCGCGCCCCCGCCGCCGGTGGTGATTGTCTTGTTGCCATTGAAACTCAGCGTACCCAGCAGTCCGAATGTTCCCGCATGACGCCCGCGGTAGAGGCTGCCCAGCGCCTCGGCGGCGTCTTCGACCAGCGCCAGACGGAATTCCTGCGCCACCTCGACCAAGGCCGACAGGTCCGCGGGATGACCGAACACATGCACCGGCACGAGGGCCCGGATCACGCGGCCGGTTGCGGTATTGACGCAGTCTGGCCCGCGCAGCGTGGTACAGCGTGCGAGGTAGCGACGCAGCGCGTCGGCGTCCACGCCGAGCGTGCGGGCCTCGCTCTCAACGAAATGAGGCTGGGCGCCGCAATAGGCCACGGCATTGGCAGTGGCCACGAACGACAGCGTCGGCACCAGCACTTCGTCATTGGGCTGCACGCCCGCCAGCTTCAGCGCCAGATGCAGCGCCGCCGTGCCATTGACCACGGCGACAGCGTGCCGGGCGCCCGTGTACTGGGCCAGCTCGGCCTCGAAGCGGTCCACGAAGTGTCCCGACGACGACACAAATGTCGAGTCGATGCAGGCCAGCACATACGCCCGCTCGTTGCCGGTGAACGTTGGCTCGTGCAGCGACACCGGGCCCTGGCCGATCGCGGCGCGCAGGGCGGTGACAACCCGCTCGGCCAGTGCAGGCGTGCTCACAGGTTGTAGAGGTCGGCCTTGTAGCCGCGCAGGGTGTCGGGTTGCCGGAACCAGGCGACGGTCTCGGCGAGGCCACGCCGGAAGCCCTCGCGCCCGGCATAAGCGGGTGTCCAGCCGAACAGTTCAGCGGCCTTCGCGTTGGCGGCGCACAGCCGCTCGACCTCCGATGCCGGGGGCCGAAGGCGCGCTTCGTCAGAGACGATCTCGATCTCGACGCCCATGACTTCGGCGATGAGCCCTGCGGTGTCACCGATCGAGATCTCGAAGCCGGATCCGAGGTTGACCACCTCCCCGACGCCACGCTCAGCCTCCAGCGCGGCCAGGAAACCGGCCACCGTATCGCTGACGTAGCTGAAATCGCGCGTGGGCGAGGTGGCGCCCAGGCGGATGGTGCGCTGACCGCTGGCGATCTGTGTGATCACCGTCGGGATCACGGCGCGCGCGGATTGGCGCGGTCCGTAGGTGTTGAACGGGCGCACGGTTACCACGGGCAGCCCGAACGAAGCGTAGAAGGCATAGGCCATCTGGTCCGCCGCGATCTTGGTGGCCGAATACGGCGACTGGCCCAGTACCGCATGGTCTTCGGTGATTGGCACGCTGCGCGCCGTGCCATAGACCTCGCTCGTCGAGGTGTGCACGAGACGTTGCACCCCGAGCTCGCGCGCCGCCTGCAGCACGTTGAGCGTGCCTTTGACGTTCGTGTCCACGTAGGTGTCGGGCGAGTGATACGAATAGGGAATCGCGATCAGCGCCGCCAGGTGCAGCACCGCATCACAGCCCTGCATGGCGGCCTTTACCCCGTGTGGATCGCGGATGTCGCCGCAGAACACGTCGAACCGGCCTTTGACGTCGGGTGCGCAGCGATCGAGCCAGCCCCAGCTGTTGAAGGAGTTGTAGAGCACGAAGGCGCGCACGTTGTAGCCCGCGCGCACCAGCGCTTCGGTGAGGTGCGAACCAATGAAGCCGTCGGCTCCGGTGACCAGTACTCGGGAGAACTGACGAGGAGACTGTTCGTTGGCAGTCATGGGCGCTGTGCGCTCCAGTCGCGGAGTTTCAAGGCCGTCTCCTCGAGGACAGTGTGCCAGGCGACCTGCCGCGCCCGCCACAGGGGGCGAACGCTGGGCAACATCGGAAAGCCGTCGGTGCCCAGTGTCTTCCAGGTGATGTGTTCCGTCAGCAGCATCCAGGTCGGCACGCCGGCCGCCCCGGCCATGATCTGCGGCGTCGTGGTCGGACCGATGACCAGATCCAGCGCCGACATCAGGGCCACCACATCATCCAGGTCGTTCTTCTGGTCGAGGTCGGTCCAGTCGTGGATCTCGACGCCGAACTGCTCACGCGCCGCATCGAGCTCGGTGCGGCACTCGTCGTACTGCAGGTTGATGAAGGTCACGCCCGGCACAGCGAGTATCGCGCCCCATTGATCCAGCCGGGTGTAGTGCAGGTCGCGGCCCGCGCTGCGCCGGGAACTGCGCCAGCCGATACCGACCTTGGGCTGTGGCCCCAGCGCAGCCAGGCGCGCGGCCCAGAACGCCACGCGTTGCGGGTCCGGCACAAGGTAGCCGTCATGGCGGGGGAAACGGTCGAGCGTCGGGCGGAACCAGCGCGGCAGGCTGCCAACCGGGCAGTGCCAGTCAATATCGGCCTGGCGCGTGCGGCCGTCGGGCGGGGTGGCCTTGGCCATGACCTCGGCGCCCGGAAAAGACCGCGCATAGAGCGACACCAGCCGCGGATCGCATTCGACCACGCAGTGCGCGGCAGCGCGGATCGCATCGGGCAACACCCCTGCAAAGAACAGCTCGTCGCCCACGCCCTGCTCGGCCCAGACGAGCAGCGTCCGGCCGGTCAGGTCTTCGCCGGCATACAGCAGCCCCGTCTCCAGCAGGCCGCGGTATCCCGCACGGTGATCCGGCTTGCGCAGGCGCCACTCGTGCTCGACCCAGCCCGCCTCCAGGCGCCCCTGCATCAACAGGGCAAGCGACTCGTTCCAGTGCGCCTCCACATCGTCCGGCTGCAGCGCGAGCGCACGCTGGAAACAGGCGATCGCGTCGTCGAGTCGACCCTGGTCTTGCAGCACATTGCCCAGATTCCGGTGTGCAATGGCGTAGTCCGGCTGCAGGGCAATCGCCTTGCGCAGGCAGTCCGCGGCGGCCTCCAGCTGTTCCTGGTCGCGCAGGGCGTTGCCCAGGTTGTTCAGGGTCAGGGCGTTGTCCGGCTGCAGGGCCAGCGCGCGCCGATAGCGCTGCAGCGCGCCGTCGATATCGCCGCGCTGCTCCAGGGCGACACCGAGGTTGCCGGCCGCCGACGCGTCATCGGGATTCAGCGCCAGCGCCTGACGATAGGCGCTGACCGCGGCCTCGAGCTCGCCCAGGTTCTGCAGCACCGTACCCAGATTGCCGTGCGCGCGCGCATCGGTGGGACGCAAGGCGATCGCCTCGCGATAGGCCGCCGCTGCCGCGGGCAGATTGCCCTGCGATTGCAGGACGAGGCCGAGGTGGTAATGCATGGCGGCGGCGGGTTGCAGGCGGATCGCCGTGCGGATCAGCTCGGCCGCGCCGTCCAGCTGCCCGACCTGCTGCGCCACCAGCCCAGACAGGTGCCAGGCATCCGCGTTGCGGGGTTCGGCCTCCAGGATCCGCTGGTACAGCGCCGAGGCCTCGGATAATCGCCCGGCCTGATGGTGCGCCATGGCGTCGCGGAGGAGGTTTGCAGGTGGGGTGCCGGGCGCAGCCGCGCGTTGCGCAGCGTCTGGGCGCAGGCAGCAGTGCTTGTGCTTCTTGCCGCTGCCGCAGGGGCAAGGGTCGTTGCGGCCGGCTTGGGTCACGCATCGGAGTGTAGCAGCCTGCACCCCGCGCCGGCGGTCCGGCCCGCAGCGCCTGTCACGTGCTGATTAATTGGTGCGCCTGGCGAGATTCGAACTCACGACCCCTGCCTTCGGAGGGCAGTACTCTATCCAGCTGAGCTACAGGCGCATGAAAGAGGGCGCAAGAGTACCGGAAACAGGGGCCTTACAGCCAGCCGCGCCGCTTGAACTCCAGATACGGCAGCACGGCCGACAGCACCATGAGCGCCACCGCCGCGCCAAACCCCCAGGTTTCCTGCAGGCCGGGGATGTGCGCAAAGTTCATGCCGAAGATGCCGGCGATCACCGACGGCGGCAGCAGGAACACGGTCACGACCGAAAAGATCTTCAGGATGTTGTTCTGGTCGATGTTGATCATCCCCAGCGTGGCATCGAGGATGAAGTTCAGGTTGGTGCCCAGGAAGCTGGCGTGGTCGCTCATGGCCACCACGTCCTTGGACAGGGTGCGCAGCCGCGTGCGCACGTCCTGCGGAATGGGGTCGGTGGACTGCTGCACGAAGGCCAGCAGGCGCGACAGGCTGACCAGGCTCTCGCGGGCCTTGGCAATCAGCTCGCCGCTCTGGCCCACGCGCTCGAGCACTTTGCGGAAGTCCCGCGGTGCGTTGCGGTGGCGCTTGCGCGGTGTGCTGAACACCTCGGCGGACGAAATATCCATGTCGGCACCCACGCGCTCGATGACGTCGGCGATGCGGTTGACGATGGACTCGAGCAGGCCGGCCAGCAGGGCGGGCGCGCTGCTGCAGGTGGCCGGGTGCCGCTCGGCATAGGCGATGAAGCGCCGGAACGGCAGCGGGTCGGTGTAGCGGTTGGTGACCAGCCGCGGGCCTTTCAGGATGAAGGTGACCTGCGCGTTCTCGGGCAGCGCCGTGTCGAGCTTGGTGACGATGGTGGCGGTGAGGTAGAGCGCGCCATCTTCTTCGTACAGGCGGCTGGAGGACTCGATCTCGCGCATTTCCTCGCGCGTGGGCACCTCGACGCCCAGGCGGGCCTCGACCAGGCGCTCTTCGTCGACGGTGGGCTCGAGCAGGTCGAGCCAGATGGCCTCTTCGGGCAGGGGCGCATCGGCGGCCCGGTCGAGCCGCTTGAGGCCCAGCGGCGCAGGGGTGTAGACGGACAGCATGCCGCTAACCTACCGCGCCGGGCGCGCTCAGCGCTTCTTTTCGGTGGCGCTGAGGTCGCTGATCAGCTGGATGAGCTGTTCCTGGCCGCCGGCCATGCCGACGTCGGTTTCATACTTGCCGTTGATGATCACCAGCGGCACGCCCTCGACCTTGTAACGGCGGCCGAGGTCTTCGGCGCGCTGCAGGTTCGAGTTCACGAAAAAGCCGTTGTACTCGCGGGTGAAGTCGGCCTCGCTGATGCCGTTGGCCTTGGCGAAGGCCCGCTGCAGCTGGGCCGTCTTGCCCTCGTCGCTGTCGACGAGCACGTTGCCGCGCTTCTGGATTTCGTCAAAGACCAGGTTGTGCAGCGCGTCGAGCTTGCCCAGGGCCTGCAGCGTATAGAACAGCCGGCCATGCGCGCGGTGGGCCGGGCCCCACATGACGGGCATGCGCACGAACTTCACGTAGGACGGCTTGCCCTTGCTCCAGCCTTCCAGGTACGGGTCCAGCGCGTAGCAGTGGCTGCAGCCGTACCAGAACACCTCGAGCACTTCGACCTGGCCGGGTTCGGCGCTGGTGGTCTGGGCGGGCACGATGGGACGGTAGTTAACGCCCGCCTTCCAGCGTCCGCCGGGCAATTGCCCGGCCTCGGGCATGGCGGCAACGCGCTCCAGGGTCGGGTCGGCGTGGTCGCTGCCCTCGGCGCCGGACTCTTGCGTGGCGGTGGCGGCCTTGCCGACAGCCGCAGGACCGGCCTGCGGCACGCCCGCGGGCGTCGTGTTGCCGGTGGAACCGGGGGTTTTCTGTCCACAGGCCGCAAGGCCCAGACCCAGTATCGCCAGCAGCAGCAACGCCTTTTTCATCGGGATGTCCTGCTTAACGCATGCCCTGGATGTACGAGGCCAGGTTGCGGCGATCTTCGGCGGTGAGGCGGCCGGCGATCGTCAGCATCATCTGCGCGTTCGGACCGGCCTGGGCAACACCCTTGGCGTCCTTGGTGTAGCGGGCTTCGCTGGCGTAGTCCGTCAGCTGCTTGACCGTGTACACCGCGTGCTGCGCACGCACCGCCGGGTAGCCGGCGGCCGGGTTGCCGCGACCCACGGGGCCGTGGCAGGCCATGCAGGCCGGGATGCCGCGCGTGGCGTCGCCGCCGCGGAACAGCTTCTCGCCAGCCTTCCAGAACGACGGGTCGGCCTCATGGCCCACCGGCGTCTGCGCCGAGAAATAGGCGGCCAGGTCGAGGATGTCCTGGTTGCTCAGGTCTTTGACCATGGGCGCCATCAGCAGGTTGGGGCGCTTGCCGTCGCGGATGAGCGTGATCTGCTCGGCGAGGTAATTGGCGTTCTGGCCGGCGATCACCGGCCATTCCGGGTTCACGCTGTTGCCGTTGGCGCCATGGCAGGCGAGGCAGGTGGCTCCCTTGGCGGCACCGGCTTCGGCAGACCCTGTGGCCGGCGCGACCGCCGCAGCAGCCTCCGCGGACAGGGCTGGCTGAGCAAAAGCGGCCAGGGCGGCCAGTGAAGCGGCGATTACCGCAGTAAGTCTTGCGGCGCGGTTGGCAGGCGGCATGTATGTCCTCATCGGTCCCCAAGCTCCCCAATCGGGAAAAAAACACGTGTGATTGTACACTACGGTTCCAAAGCACACGGTAGGCGCGCAGTGAGTCTCTTTCCTAATATCCAGTTCATGCTGAGCGTGGCCTCCGCCTCCCAGTTTCCCCCCGACCAGGGCCTCGATATCGGCATGGCCGGCCGCTCCAATGCCGGCAAGTCCAGCGCCATCAACGCCATCCTGGCGCGCAAGGGCCTGGCCCGCACCAGCAAGACGCCGGGGCGGACGCAGCTGCTCAATTACTTCGAGCTGGTGCCGGGGCGCCGCATGGTCGACCTGCCAGGCTATGGCCATGCCAAGGCGCCGGGCGCGGTGCGGGCCAGCTGGGGCCCCATGCTCGAGGGGCTGCGCCAACGCCAGTGTTTCGCCGCCATGATGCTCATCGTCGATTCGCGCCGCGGCATGCAGGACAAGGACTTCGAGCTGCTGGAATGGGCCGAGCTGCCGGCCACCTCGCTGCATGTGCTGCTGAGCAAGTCCGACCAGCTGAGCAAGTCCGAGGGCCTCAAGACCCTGCGCGAAGTGCAGGCACAGCTGGAGGGCGTGGCCAGCGTACAGCTGTTCTCGGCGCTCAAGGGGACGGGGCTGGAAGATGCGCGCACCGTGCTGAAGCGCTGGTGTGCCGAGATCTCAATAAAAGGCCCCGGTGGCGAAGCCACCGGGGCTGAGTAATCCGGCACAGGTCTCAATGCACCGGATCGCCCGCTCAGGGAGGGAAGCGGGGAGCACTCATCGCACTCGCTAAATGAGAGTCTCCCGCCCGAGCGGGAGTTCCCGTTGTTCCGATAAATTTAATTTATCTTTTTTACAGGGTCGGCCGGGCGGCTAGTGCGCCTCGTCCCAGTTGGCCCCGCGGCCAATCTGCACCTTCAGGGGCACGTCCAGGGTCCCGGCTGCCACCATCTCGGCCCGCACCCGCGCCTCGACCTCGGCCACGGCGTCGGCGCGCACTTCCAGCACCAGTTCGTCATGCACTTGCATGACCAGTCGCGCCGGCAGGCCGCCGGTGGTGCAGGCGGCCTCCACGCGCAACATGGCCTCCTTGATGATGTCGGCGGCCGTGCCCTGCATGGGCGCGTTGATCGCGCTACGCTCGGCGTACTGCTGGAGCTGGCGGTTGCGGGAGCCAATGTCGGGCAGGTACAGGCGCCGGCCGCGCACCGTCTCGACATAGCCCAGCTCGCGGGCCTGCTCACGGGTGCTGTCCATGAACCGCTTCACGCCCGGGTAGCGCTGGAAATACAGCTCGACGTAACGCGCGGCAGCGCCCCGCTCGATGCCCAGCTGGCGCGCCAGCCCAAAGGCCGACATGCCGTAGATCAGCCCGAAGTTGATGGCCTTGGCCGAACGCCGCTCGTCGGCAGTGACCTGCTCCAGGGGCAGACCAAAGACCTCCGCCGCCGTGGCCTGGTGAATGTCGCGGTCCTCGGCAAAGGCGCGCAGCAGGTCGGCGTCGCCAGAGAGGTGCGCCATGATGCGCAGCTCGATCTGCGAATAGTCGGCCGCCATCAGCACATGGCCGGGCGGCGCGATGAAGGCCTGGCGGATGCGGCGCCCCTCGGGCGTGCGGATGGGAATGTTCTGCAGGTTCGGGTCGGTGGACGACAGCCGGCCCGTGGCCGCCACGGCCTGGTGGTAGCTGGTGTGGATGCGCCCGGTGGCCGGGTTGATCTGCTCGGGCAGCTTGTCGGTGTAGGTCGACTTCAGCTTGGCCAGCCCGCGGTAGTCCAGGATCAGGCGCGGCAGTTCGTGCTCGGCGGCCAGTTCTTCGAGCACGTCTTCGGCGGTCGAAGGCTGGCCCTTGGGCGTCTTGCGCAGCACCGGAATCTTCAGCTGCTCGAACAGGATCTGCTGCAGCTGCTTGGGCGAGTCGAGGTTGAACTCGCCGCCGGCGGCCTTGTGCGCCAGGGCCGCCAGGTCCAGCAGCTTGCGCGCCAGCTCGCCGCTCTGCGTGCGCAGCAGCCCCGCATCGATGAGCACGCCGCGGTGTTCCATGGCCTGCAGCACCGGCACCAGCGGCTGCTCGAGTTCTTCGTACAGCGCGCGCAGCTTCGGCTCGGCCTCAAGGCGCGACCACAGCGTCTGGTGCAGCCGCAGCGTCACGTCGGCGTCTTCGGCCGCGTACTGCGAGGCGGTGTCGACCGGCACCTGGTCAAAGGTGATCTGCTTGGCGCCCTTGCCCGCGACCGTCTCGTACTTGATCGTCTCGATGCCCAGGTAGCGCTGCGCGACCGAGTCCATGTCGTGGCGCGTGGCCACGCTGTTGAGCACATAGGACTCGAGCATGGTGTCGTAGCGCTGGCCGGCCAGGGCAATGCCCTGGTTGCCCAGCACATGCGCGTCGTACTTGAGGTGGTGGCCGACCTTGTGATGGTCCGCGCTTTCCAGCAGCGGCTTGAGCTGGGCCAACGCGGTCTCGCGGTTGAGCTGGTCCGGCGCGCCGGCATAGTGGTGCGCCAGCGGCAGGTAGGCCGCCTTGCCCACCTCGGCACAGAACGACACGCCCACGATGCGCGCTTCGGAGTAATCCAGGCTGGTGGTCTCGGTGTCCAGCGCAAACAGCGGCGCGGCGCCCAGCAGCGCGATCCAGCGGTCCAGCTGCGCCTGCGTCGTGATCGTCTCGTAATCCCGTGGCAGCGCGCCCAGTGCTGTGTCGGCATCGACGTGCGCGGGCAGCGGGTCTGTGCTGGCCACTGCGCTGCCGTCTGCGGCCACCGTGGTGGCGGTGGCGGTAGCCTCGCCGCCATCGAGCGCGCGCAGCCAGCTCTTGAACTCCATGCGCGCATACAGGGTGCGCAGCGCGTCGGTGTCCTGCGGGCGCGGCTCGAAGTCCAGCGCGTCATGCGGCAGTTCGACATCCAGGCGGATGGTGGCCAGCTGGCGCGACAGTGCGAGCGTCTCGAGCCCGGCACGCAGGTTCTCGCCAACCTTGCCGCCGATATCGGCGGCGTTGGCCACGATGGCATCCAGCGTGTGGTACTGGGCCAGCCACTTGGCCGCGGTCTTGGGGCCGACTTTGTCGATGCCCGGGATGTTGTCGGCGCTGTCGCCGATCAGCGCAAGGTAATCCACGATCTGCTCGGGCCAGACATCAAACTTGGCCTTTACGCCCTCGCGGTCCAGGCGCGAGTTGGTCATCGTATTGATGAGCGTGACGTGGCCATCGACCAGCTGCGCCATGTCCTTGTCGCCGGTGGAGATCACCACCTGTTCGCCGGCCTCGGTGGCGCGGCGGGCCAGCGTGCCAATGACGTCGTCGGCCTCGACGCCTTCGATGCGCAGCAGCGGCAGGCCCATCGCCTTGACCGCATCGAGCAGCGGCTGGATCTGCGAGCGCAGGTCATCGGGCATCGGCGGGCGGTGCGCCTTGTAGGCCGCAAAGAGGTCATCGCGAAAGGTGCGGCCCGGGGCGTCAAACACCACCACCACGCGGCTGCCGGCCTGTTCGCGCGCGAACCGCTGCAGCATGTTGAGCACGCCATACACCGCGCCGGTGGGCTCGCCGCGCGAGTTGGCCAGCGGCGGCAGCGCATGGAAGGCGCGATAGAGGTAGGAGGAGCCGTCGACGAGGACCAGCGGTGCCGTGTTGCTCAATGGATCTGCTTCCGGGGTTCGTTGCTGCGGTCCGGTTCGGCGGGGGTTGCCGGAGAGGCCGTGGGGGCGTCAGGCGCCACCGTGACGGGTGCGGCCTCCGGATCCGGCAGGCGCAGGGCACCGCTCTGGCCGCAGGCGGCCAAAAGGGCAAAGGCAGTCAGTAGCAGGCTCAGTCGCATCATGCGGGGATGATAGCCCGTGGCGGCGTGAGGTGGACTGCGCCGCTGCACCGGCACCGCTGGCTGCAGTAGGCTTGCCAGGCCGCCATGGAGGTCCCGACATGCTCGACTACAACGACTACATCCGCGTCTTCAACACGGGTGACGACGCCCTGCTGCTGGAGCGCTTCTTCGCCGAGGACGTGGCGTTCAGTGGGGGCGCGCGGGCCTACCAGGGCAAGGCAGCACTGAAAGGCTTTCTCGACTGGGCCCACGATGGCGTGCGCGAGGTGATGCGGCCGCAGAACGTGCTCCAGCAGGGTGACCTGCTGTTCGCCGAGATCGACATGGACTTCCATGCGAGTAAGGAACGCACGGACTTTCCGTTCGGACCGCTGCAGCCCGGCGATCTGGTGACGGTGAAGTTCTTCGTCACCTATTCCCTGCGCGACGACAAGGTGGTGGAGCTTAAGTCTATGACCTGGCCGCCGGGCCGCGGCGTGACGCAGCTGCCACGCCTGGGTGCGCACCCCAGCCAGGTCGCTGCCTTCCACGCCTACACGGCAGCGTTCAGCAACGCGGATTTCGAGCGTTTCCCGCTGTTCTATACTGATGACGTGCGGCTGGAGCTGGGCTCGGTGCCGCCGATCGTGGGTCGCCAGGGCATCGTCGATTTCTATCGGCCGATGTTCGCCCGCGTGCGCGAGCAGCTCACGATCCACACCCTGACAGCGACCGACACCTCGATCGAGCTGGATGCCACCACGCGCTTCCTGGCTGTGCAGGACGCCCCCGACTTTGTCGTGGGCGCGCTGCAGGCGGGCGAGTACATCGAGGGGCGCGTACTCGTCAGCTATCAGCTACGGGAGGGTCTCATCGCCCACATCGGCGTGCGGCGTGGTGGCGACATGGTCAAGCATCCGCGGCCCTGATCCATGGCGCAGGGCCAGCAGGCCGCGCCCGATGCGATAGGCCGCCCACAGCCCCGTGGCCACATAGGCCAGGAGCAGCAGCGGAATGCCCACGCCCAGCAGCACCAGCGGGCCGAACAGCAGGGTGCTGGCCAGCAGCCAGGCTGCCGCGAACCAGAAGCTGCGGATCTGCCAGGTGAAGTGGGCGGCCAGCCAGGTGCCCCGCG
>CANGFJ010000045.1 GCA_947453065.1 Pseudomonadota bacterium | reverse complement strand
GCCAAGACCATCCACGTCGACATCGTCAGCGCCGAAGGAGAGATCTTCTCCGGCCCTGCCGAAATGGTGTTCGTGCCGGCAAAGGAAGGCGAGCTGGGCATTGCGCCCCGCCACGCGCCCTTGCTGACGCTGCTCAAGGCTGGCGAAGTCCGCGTGAAAAACGCGGACGGCGAACAGTCGATCTTCGTGGGCGGCGGCGCCCTGGAGATCCAGCCCGGCCGCGTCACCGTGATGGCCGATACGGCGATCCGGGCCAAGGACCTCGACGAGGCGGCCGCGCTGGCTGCCAAGCAGCGCGCCGAAGAAATCCTCGCCGGCAAGATCGACAAGCTCGAGCAGGCCGAAGCGCTGGCAGAACTGGCCCGCGCCGCCGCCCAGCTCAAGCTGCTCGAAAAACTGCGCAAGATCCGGGGCTGATCGCTCCGGCGCGCCGCCACGCACCGGGCGGCGCTTTCCCATGATTGTCACGAACGCCACCGAAGTGGCTGCGCTGCAGCGCATCGGTCACATCGTGTCCGACGTCCTGCGTCGGATGCTCCGTGCGCTCGAGCCCGGCATGACCACCCGCGAACTCGACGCCATTGGCGATCGCCTGCTGCGTAAGGCTGGCGCCAGGTCCGCGCCCCAGCTGGTCTA
Source organism: Pseudomonadota bacterium (assembly GCA_947453065.1). Taxonomy (GTDB): domain Bacteria; phylum Pseudomonadota; class Gammaproteobacteria; order Steroidobacterales; family Steroidobacteraceae; genus ZC4RG30. The sequence continues at coordinate 15,871 of CANGFJ010000045.1, read as the reverse complement.
TGACTTTCCCGGTGCCACCTGCATCAGCATCAACGAGCAGGCTGCCCATGGCATTCCGGGTGACCGCGTCATTGCGGCCGGAGACGTGGTCAACGTCGATGTGTCCGCGGAGCTCGACGGCTATTTTGGAGACACGGGTGGCACGCAAGTCGTGCCGCCTTCCAACGAGCTCAAAGACCGCTTGTGCCTGGCCAGTCGCGCGGCGTTGCAGGCAGCGCTGTCGGTCGCGCGGGCCGGGGCGCGTATCAACGTCATCGGCAAGGCCATCGAATCCACCGCCACCGGGCACGGATTCCGCGTCGTCGAGAATCTGGGTAGCCATGGCATTGGCCGCACGTTGCACGACGCACCGGGCTTCATCCAGGGCTATGACGACCCGAAGGACCGGCGCCTGCTGAAGGACGGCATGGTCATCACCATCGAGCCGTTCGTCACGACCCGCAGTCGCCGGCTGCGCGAATCCAAGGATGGGTGGACCCTGGTGGGTACGGCAGACAACCTCTGCGCGCAGTACGAGCACACGCTCATCATCACGCGCGGCGAGCCCATCCTCTGCACAGTGTGATGTGGCTCGCGGTTTGGTAACGCCTAGGCATTAACGCGTATGCGCCCGGCGGCCGCGGCCCGTAGCCTTGCACTGTCAGGAAACGGAGAGCCACGATGAGCGATTATTTTCACTGGGACGCAGCCAAGCTGTCGCTGGATGTGGCTGAGATGGACCGCGAACATCAAGTGCTGATTGGGCACATGAACACGCTGCACCGGCTCTACGAGAGCAAGGCCCCGGCCGCTGATCAGGGCAAGGCCTTCACCACGCTGGCCGACTACACCGTGAAGCATTTTGCCGATGAAGAACGCTACATGGAAAAGGTGGGTTACCCCGGCCTGCGCGTGCACCAGGGCGTCCACAAGAACCTGCTCGAACGCGTCGGGACCTTCGGCAAGGACTTCAAGGCCAAAGGGAAGTTCGGCGATGACCTGTTCGTGTTCCTGCGGATGTGGCTCACGGCGCACATCTGTGGCGTCGACATGAAGTATTCAAACCATGCGCACGGCAGTCACTAGGGTGTGACCGATTTGGCAGCTTCCCCCCAAAATTGTGTGGGAGCATTTGGGCCATGTCTGCACACACCCCCTCTGCAAAAGTCTGCCTGAAATGTGGCTATGAGCGCCGCGCCCATGACGCCGGCCCGGCCGCGGCCTGTCCCAGCTGCGGCGCCATCTACGCCAAGGTCGAGGCGGCGTTCCGCAAGGATGGCCCGCCCAAGGCGGTGGCCAGCGTCGCCGACAACAGCCCGACCATGGCGGTGGAATACATTGACGCGACGCGTCGGCGCACGGCGCACGTTATCTATTTGCTTTTCGCGCTGCCCACGGGTGTGACGGCCCTCCTGGGCTATTCGCTGGCCAAGGCGAACCGGGACAATTATTCAGATGAGATTGCGGCTGCGCACAACGACTGGCAGTACGAGACACTCTCGATGCTGCTCTGGCCTGTGCTGGCCTTGCTCGCGATGGCGGTGGTGCTGGGCCTGGCCCAGGCCGGGTACTGGCTGACCAATGACCTGCCGCTGCACCGCTTTGCCCAGCGGGGGGGCACGGTGTTGCTGGTTCTGGCAGGGGCGCTCTACGCCTGGATCCTGCTGCGGACAGTGCGCGGCTGGCTACAGCTCGCCCGGGGCGCGGGCCCCTGACGAACTGCGCTGCCGCGCTAGCCCTTACTTGTACTCTTCGGCGGCCGGCGCGCGGTCATTGCGACCCAGCGGCTGGCCATTGACCGTGGTGCGCACGAAGCTGCCACCGGCGGTGCCGTCCTTGAGCGGGTGAATCACCATCACCACCTTGTCGCCCGGGTTCATGGCCTTCTTGGTCCAGCCACTGCGCTTGAGACCGTTCGGGCTGCCACCCTCGATGCTCCACTCAACGGCCTTGCCGTCAGCACCCTTGACCACGACCTGCGTCCAGGTGTGCGGGTTGGTCCACTGGAACTCCTTGACGGTGCCCTCCAGCGTCACTTCCTTTGCATTATCAAACATCGCAAAGGAGTGATGTGCGGAAGCAGCGGTTGCCGAGAGCGTCAACACCGCGCCGATTGCGATTGAACGTGCTGAAAACATGATAAACCCCCATCCTCGTACTGTTTCTAGCCCCTTTTTAGCATACGAAGACGGTGCGGGTCGATTTCCGCGTGAATTTTGCGAGGGGAACTACTGCGTCAGAAAACTGTCCAGCGCCCGGCTACCGCAATCCTGGGCGCGGGCCAGCGACGCAGTGCCCTTGCCGAACCGTTGCGTATACAACAATCGGCGCGCCAGCTGTCCCAGCATGGGGCGCGGGCCCTGCGGCCTCTCTGTCCAGCGGGCACCCTGGGCCGCCAGGTCACGCATCGGAATGGGGTAGCTGGCATCGAGTCCCGCCGATAGCGTCTGCAGTGCAGCGCGTTCTGCGGCGGGTGCCCCTGCGGCAAGCTGCCGTGCTTCGGTCAGCGGCAACTCGGCTGGCAGGGCGTCCGGGTGCTGTTCAAAGTAGGCCTCTGCCAACGCGTCGACAGTCGAATAGGTGATGTTGCGCTCGTCCCCATACTGGGTGGCGTACCAATGCGCCTCATCGAAACTCACCTGGCCGTTGCCGTCAGCGTCCACCTGATGCCGCCTGGCCTTGCTGAGCACCGAAAAGAAGACGTGCAGGTAATCCTTGCTCTGGGCCACTTCGGCGGCATCGGCCTGGCAACCGGTCGCGACGGTGTCAGGGCGCGCACCGAAAAAACCGCAACTCATCGCCTGTGCCAACACACCACCAAAACAGTTGCCGCTCACCAGCACGTCATCGCTGTTGCCATGCCGGTGCAGGGCCAGCAGTTCCTCTGGGCCGAGCGCAGCCGGTTGCCCCCACATCGGCGCGCCGTCCGGTCCGCCGTGACCGATGAGCACGAACAGGTTGCGCGTCGGTGCCTGGCGTCGTGCTTGCTCGAAGACGTCTGCCAGCGACTGCAGCCTGAAAGGCTGGGCGCCCGGCACGTCGCGACGCACGAAGCGCAGTGCACCCCGGGTCTGCTCCACGGCGTTGAACCCGCGCTGCTCGCCACTACCGTGAAACACGCGCAGCTGCGCGGGCATGACGCCAAACTCCGTGGTCAGCAGCTGCTGAATCTCCTCGCTGCGAATCGCGTTGAAGATCGGGTTGTCTACGGCGCCGTTGCCGGTCGACATGAGGATGACGTTGACGGGCTGGAGCGGGGCAACTGCTGCCGGGGAACGTTGCGCCATCCAGGCGTCCATGCGGCGACTGGCAGCCAAGGCCGGGTCCCGGGCGAGGCGGTAGAACCAGTCCAGGTTCCAGCTGCGCAGGAACAGACCCGAAAAGAAGCTGCTGTAGCCTGCGCGCACGGATTCCACCGAGCCTGAACCCAGCGGCAGGGTGAGGTCATCGGGAAAGGTGACGCTGCGCAGGTCGGCGGAGTCAGCAATGTTGCCGGCGGCTACGACACGGCCGTCGTGCTTGAGCAGCACCTGGGCCGCGCGCTCGGACGCCTGCAACTGCCACTGTGGTTTGTCGAAGTAGGGCAGGGTGAGCACCTGCTGCCACTCCTCTTCGGTCAGTGACGAGCCCTGCCGGCGTTCGACGGCGGCCGTGACTTCTGCGCCACGGCCATCCGAAAGCGCCACACGCTGCAGGTTGCCCTTTCGCTTCAGCGACTCTTCGACCAGGGTGCAGGCCGAGCAGCCCTGTGGCTTGAGCAGTGTGATGCGCCAGTCGCCACTGTCGGTCGACTGCGCCATGGCCTGCGCCGCAAACAGCGCAAGGAACCCAACGGTTGTCCAAATCCGCATGCTGGAATGCTCTGCGCTGCCCATGCCGTTTGGCGATAATAACCGCTGTCAGCAAAGGGGGGAGAGGGTTCATGACACGCAGACAGGCACTCATCGCCGCGGCACTGCTGGGCATCGCGCAGGCTTGTGCAGCCGCCCCGTCCACCGAGGCCACCATTCGCGCGCTTGAGCAGCAGCAGGTTCAGGCGGCCACCGCCCGCGACCGGGCGGCGTTGGAGAAAATCTTCGCGCCCGAATTCAAGATCATCAATCCCTCCGGGGCGGTGGGTACCCGCGAAGAGTTGCTGAACATGCTGGCCAGCAGTGGCCCTGCGCCCTACGCATCGGCCCTCTACACCACGGATGAAGTGCGCGACTACGGCAACCTCGTGGTCAGCATCGGCAGGGACACCGTGGTGCCCAACCAGGGCGCGATGGCCGGCAAGACCGTGCTGCGCCGGGTCACGCAGGTGTGGCAGAAACAGAAGGGCGCCTGGCGCCTGACGCTGCGCCACGCCAATCTTATTACGCCCTAACGAGGATCCGCTGTGTCACTGAAACATTTCCTGCTGACCTACGAGGCGGTGGCGGACTACGCCACCCAGCGCACGCCCTGGCGCAGCGAGCACCTGGGTCTTGCCCGCGCCGCGCAGCAACGCGGCGAGCTCGTGCTGGCCGGTGGTCTTGCCGACCCGGTCGACGGATCGGTGTTCCTGTTCCAGGGTGAGTCTGCCGCTGTGGCCGAGGCCTTCGCGCACATCGACCCTTACGTGCGCGAGGGGCTGGTCCTGCGCTGGCGGGTACGTGAATGGACCACCGTGGTGGGCGACCTGGCCTTGCAGCCACTGCCGCCGCCCACCAGCGGGACCTAGAAGGTCCCGTTCGGGTTCGAGGAATCGGCTGGGATGGGCTGGATGACGTCCCAGTGCTCGACCACCTTGCCGTCTTTCAGGCGGAACATGTCGACGACCTGCTCGCCATGCGGGCTCATGCCATTGATGCCATGGAGGTGTAGCACCACCAGGTCGCCTTCTGCGATGACCTTCTTGATCTCGTAGCGGTGGTTCGGGAAGTCCTTCTTGAACAGGCGCGCGAATTCCGCGACGCCCTCGAAGCCATCTTTGGCGTAGGCACTGTGCTGGGTATAGGTGTCGCCCATATAGCGCCGCGCGGCTTCCGGGTCCTTTTCGCCGATCATCTTCTGGTAGAAGGCGATCACGATTTTCTTGTTGCGTGCGAGGCGATCCTGCTCTGTCCGCAACGCAGCCTTGGCAGACGGCTTGGCAACCTTGCGGGCAACCTTGCGCACGGGACGCTTCGGTGCCGCCTTCTTCTTCTTGGCCACTGATTTCTTCGCGGCCGGCTTGCTCGTCTTCTTCGATTTCTTTCGCGCTGCCATGGGTCCCCCGGTTGAAGTGGCGGTATCGACGGGTTCGATAGTACTGGAAGGTCGGCCGCACACCCTAGATCCGCCAAGGAGCACACGCGGCGCTATGATGCGGACCATGTCCCCGCACGCGCGCACGCGCCGTTTTGTCCTGGCCACTTTTGGATCGCTGGGTGATCTGCATCCCTATATTGCAGTCGGTCGCGCCCTGCAGGACCGTGGCCACCAGGCCGTCATTGCCACCAGCAGCGACTATGCAGGCGCCGTGCAGGCTGCCGGGCTGGCCTTCGCCGCCGTGCGTCCGGGGCTGCAGCAGCTGGGTGATCAGGCCAGGGTGGCAGGCCGTTTGTTCCACCCGCTGTGGGGCCCGCAGCGCCTGATTCGTGAAGTGGTCATGCCGCACCTGCGCGACGCGCATGCCGACATGACCGCTGCGGCCCGCGGTGCCGACCTGTTGGTGTCGCATCCGTTGACGTTCACCGTGCCCCTCGTTGCCCGGCAGCAGCAATTGCCCTGGGTGTCGACGGTGCTGGCCCCGCTGAGTTTTCTCTCCCGCAGCGATCCACCCCAGCTGGCCGGTGTGAACGTGCTGCGCGCGGCACACCGCCTGGGGCCGGCGGCCTCCCAGGTCGTCCATCAGCTGGCGCGTACCGTCACGCGCCGCTGGGAAGCGCCGCTGCATGCCTACCGTCGCGAGCTGGGGTTTGCCGCCACCCGCGAGGTGCTGATGATGGAGGGGCAGTTCTCTCCGCATGGCACGCTGGCGCTATTCGATGCGGCACTGGCAACCCCGCAGGCCGACTGGCCCCTGCAGACGCAGGTCTGCGGCATGCCGTTATTCGATGGTGCACCCGCATCGCCGGAGTTGCTGGCCGACCTGCAGCAGTTTCTCGGTGCGGGCGATCCGCCGCTGGTCTTTGCGTTGGGCTCCTCGGCCGTGTGGATTGCTGGCCGCTATTGGCAGCACGCCATCGACGCGGCACAGGCCCTGGGTAGGCGGGCGATCTTGCTGACCGGCTCAACGGCGCTGGGTGCGCTGCCCGATGGCGTGCGCGCCTATGCCTACCTGCCGTATTCCGCTGTGTTTCCGCATGCCGCAGCCGTCATCCACCAGGCGGGCATTGGCACCCTGTCGCAGGCGCTGCGCGCCGGGCGCCCCCAGCTCATCACGCCCGTGGCGTTTGACCAGCCCGACAATGCAGCACGCGCTGCAGCCCTGGGCGTTGCGCGCGTCCTGCCGTTCCGCAAGGTATCGGCGCGACGGATGCAGCACGCGCTGGCGGCCGTGCTGGAGAATCCGCAGCACGCGACGGCAGCCTGCACAGTGGCTGCGCACTGCCGTGCGGTAGACGGTGCGGGTGTGGCAGCAGATGCGCTGATCCGTGCCCTGTCGCCAGCGCGTTTCCCGCCTGCATCCGGATGAATTACGCTCAGGCTAACCCGCACACAGAAGCGGGACACGCCCATAACCCGGAACACCCGGGATGCCCACCAGGAGATGACTGTGGCAAAGCGAACCTACCGCCCCCTGCAGATGCACCGCATTGCCTACAGCGACCTCACGGAATCCCAGGTGGCGCAGGCCCTGCGGGCCGGTGCAACCGGCCCCACCAGCAAGGGTCCCGTGTCGAAGAGCCTTTCGGGCACCCGCCTGAAGATCGTCACCGATGGCGGGCCGACCCTCGAATACACCTTTCGTACCGCCACGGAGCTTGCGCTCTCTGAAAATGGCGGCAACGCGATCAAGGCCGGCTACGGTGCCCTGGAAGACCGCAGCCTGGTCATGGTGTCGCACCTGCTGCCCGGCACCCAGCGCGGCTACCAGGTCGTAGTCGACTCGCATACCGGGCTGGCCACGGTCTTCGAGGTGTCTTTCAGTGGCTATGCCGCAGCAGAAATCGCCGCTGCCACCGAAGCCAAGCGCGAGCCGCAATTCCGGAACGGTCGCCGCCACCGCGAGGTGCAACGCAAAGTCTGGTTTGGCCATGTAGATCGGGGCGGCGTGGCGCCCGTTGCACGCCATACCTACACCAACAGGCTGGAGGGCAAGGGCATCCACTGGCAGCAGGACACAGACATCGAGATCCTCGAGTTCTATGTGTCGGTCACCTTTTCCAACTTCATCGAGCTGACGCGCTTCGGCGGCGAGATGACGGTGTGTGCGCCCACCGACTACATCATGGTGAACGACCACCAGTTCATCTACTCCCGTATCGAGTGCGAGTTCTCTGGCACCTTCACGCTACAGCTGATCAACGTGTTCGACCTGACTCAGAAGGGGGTCCGCCTCGGCCTGAACGAGCAGGACGCGCTGGAGTATTACCTCTACACCGGCAAAGGCACGGTCACCGGGCAGATCGCGAGCTTCGAGGCGTTTGGCAACAATGGCGAAACGCGCGGTCCGCGGCGTGTCTACCGGCCACTCGAAACCTTCGAGGTCATGACCGATGCCGAAGTGAAGGACCAGGTGCTCAACCATGCCCATGCCTTTGGCGATGGCAAGGGCAGCGGCGCGGCCGGCATGGGTGGCTACAAGAGCGAGATCGTGACGCGTTTTGCGGGCAAGACCCTGCAGGTCCGCACGGAGGGTGGCGGACCGGCGTTGGAGTATGCGTTCACCGACGAGCGCAACCTGAAGTGGCGGTATACCGGCGACACCCCCTGGCGCGATGCGTTCTACGAAATGTATGAGCCCGATGACGAGCTCTACTTCTTTGCCCACCTGCTCGACGCGGAGTTCCCGCGCTCCTGTGCGATGGTCGCCTTCGACATGAAGAATGGGCTCGCGACGGTGGTCAAGGGCACCACCGGCACGCCTTTCCGCAATAACGAGACGACGCCGCACTATTACTTTGGCACGTTCCAGGCCGAGGGCAGCCCGACACCGCCCACCTACCTGCGCCATGGCTGGACCGACGAAATGGTCGGCGAGTGCGTCACCTGGAACTACCAGCGCGGCAACCCTGGCCTCACGTCCATGCACTTCTATGCCACGCCTTCCACCTATTCCTGGATCATCTTCCAGCCCGATGGGTCCGGCGGCATGCAGTGGAGTTCGCCGGGCTGGTATTCCAAGCTGCGCGATGGCGTATACATCATGGCCTGGGTCGAGGAAGCCTGTAATGGCACGCTGGGCGTCATCTGCTTCAACCAGCGCCTCATGCACGATGCAGGCTTCGGGTTCCATGTGGGCCGCAATGGCCTGAGCCTGAGCGTCATCGGCGCCCGGGCGCGCCACGCCGGCAAGTTCGACATCAAGCCCTATCTCGGGCTCAAGGCCTGAAGGAGTTGCCAGTGAGCGCAAGCAAACAGACGAACACCCGGCGCGCGTTCCTGACGCAGGGCGGTGCGGCCCTGGGTGCAGGCGTGGCCGCAACGGCCAGTGCTAGCGACCTCGCGTCGGGTTCCGCGCCGTCCCGGCACGACGAACTCGAGCAGCTGCGACGGCAGCTGGCCGAGGCGCAGGATCGCGAGGCGATCCGGCAGCTGCAGCGCACCTTCCTGTCTACGCCTGGCGTCCCGCCCTCGCTGTCTGCTGCCTACCATCGCAGCTATCGGCCCGACACCCGTCGGCCGGATGCCCTGTGGGTCAGGGAAGGCGGGCTGCAGGCTTCGAGCACGGTCTACGTCGAGGCGGAAGTCTGCACGCCGCTACAGGGCGATTCGACGATCGCCACCATGGCCCGGTTGCAGGGTCAGGTGGCCGACAGCCACTGGGAAGCCGGCCGGATCGACATCACCTACATCAAGACGGCAGGCGTCTGGCAGACCGCCACACTCGCCTACACCCGTCATCACCCCGACGGAGACATCCACCATGGATAAGCCGCAAGTAAACCGACGCCAGATTCTGGGTGGCTTGGCAGTGGCTGCCGGCACCACGGGCGTGCTGGGCGCAGGTCGCGCAGCAGCGGCAGCAACCGCGGCGCCTGCGGTGCCCGATATGGGTTCAGCGCAGGCGCCACCCATTACCGACGTGAAGGGCAAGGTGGCCTACATCACCGGTGCTTCCAGCGGCATCGGCCTGGGCATCGCGCGCGTGCTGCATGAGGCCGGTGCCAAGGTAGTCCTGGGCTACATCGACGACAAACAGATTGTCGAGGCGCTGGCCTTCTTCCCGCCCAACGATCCGCGCGTGCTGGCCATCAAGCATGACGTGATGGACCGCGACGGTTGGGAACGCACCGCCGATGAAATCGAAAAGAAGTTCGGGCTGGTGAATATCCTGGTGAACAACGCGGGCGTCGGCCTGCAGGCGCCCGCCAGCACGGGCACCTACAAAGACTGGGAATGGGGCCTGGGGGTCAACCTCTGGGGTCCGATCCATGGCGTGCGCACCTTCGTGCCGCGCATGCTCGCCGGCAAGCAAGGCTCGCAGATCGTTACCACCACCTCGACCAGCGGCATCCTGCCCGGCAGCGGCGCGGGCATCTACACGGTGTCGAAGATCGCCGCAGTGGGCCTCATGGAAGAGCTGCGCCATGAATTGCGCGAGACGAACATCGGCACCTCTGCGTTCGTGCCCGGGCTGACCGCGACCAACATTGGTCGCAGTGAGGATTACCGGCCCGCCACGCTGAAGAACGACGGGCCACCTGCCGTGGCGCCCGGTGCCAGGCCGCGTCCTGCTGCCGCCGCCGGCGCACCCCCGCCACCCCAGCGTGCGGCACCGCCTGCAGACGTGCCGCCGGCCGCACAGCGGCCACAAGACCCCTTGGTGGTAGGCCGTTTCGTGCTCGATGGCATCCTGCACAACGACCTGTTCATCGTGCTGCAGCCCGAATACCGGCAGGGCGTCGAGGCCCGCTGCAACGCGTTGCTGGCATCCATGGTGCCGTTCAAGCCGCTGCCCGAAGAGATGATGCGGCGCGAGTACTACCGCACGCCGGTGTTCGTGCAGGAAATCGCGCATCGCAAGGCGACGCAGAAACGCGATATACCGGGTACCTGATGTCCTGCCGCAGCACCCACTCATGAGCCAGTGCAATCGCCGACGGTTTCTCACGCTGGGCGCAGCCGCTGCCGCTGCGGCAGTCCTGCGCCCGACCCCGGCACAGGCCGCCGCTGATGAGGTGGCTCGGGGCGTAACCCGCACCCTGGCGAAGTACCTGGTCAACGCCCGCTATGAGGACCTGCCTGCTGCAGTGAGGAAGGAGGGCGTTCGCACGCTGCTGAACTGGGTCGGTGTCGCCGTGGGTGGCTCGGGTCACGAAACAGTCCAGCGTGCCGTGGCTGCCCTGGCGCCCTTCGCCGCGCCACCGCAGGCCAGCTTGCTGGGCCGGCGCGAACGGTTCGACATCCTCAATGCCGCCTTCATCAATGGGGTCAGCAGCCACGTCTTTGATTACGACGACACCCACCTCAAGACCATCATTCACCCGGCAGGTCCCGTGGTCTCGGCCCTGCTGGCGCTGTCCGAATACCGGCCGATATCGGGCAAAGCGTTTCTGAACGCGCTGGTCCTGGGCATTGAAACGGAATGCCGGATCGGCAACGCGGTCTACCCGGAGCATTACGACATCGGCTGGCACATCACCGGCACCGCGGGCGTCTTTGGCGCAGCCGCTGCAGCCGGCTGCATCCTGGGACAGACCGAGCAGCAGATGGCCTGGAGCCTGGGCCTCGCCGCGTCGCAACCCGTGGGCCTGCGCGAGTCGTTTGGTTCGATGAACAAGAGCTTCAACCCGGGCCGCGCTGCCGCCAATGGCCTGTTCGCAGCCCTGCTGGCTTCGCAGGACTTCACCAGTTCCGATGGCATGATCGAAGCGCCGCGCGGCTGGGCCAACACGCTCAGCACGCGGCACGACTACCGGCAGATCACCGAGGGGCTGGGCCAGCGCTATGAGTCAGCCCTCAACAGCTACAAGCCATTTGCCTGCGGCATCGTGATCCACCCGGCCATTGATGCGGCCATCCAGTTGCGCAACCAGCATGCCCTGCAGGCCGCGCAGATCGCATCCATCAGCCTGCGCGTGAATCCGCTGGTACTGGAACTGACGGGCAAGAAGACGCCGCAGACCGGGCTCGAGGGCAAGTTCAGTGTCTATCACGCGGTGGCGATCGCCCTCATCGAAGGTGCCGCCGGTGAGCGGCAGTTCAGCGACCGGGCCGTGCGGGAGCCGCAGGTCCTCGCCTTGCGCGAGCGCGTAAAGACCACGATCGATGCGGCCGTGAAAACCGAACAAGTCGACATGACCATCACGCTACGGGACGGGCGCACGCTGCACACCTTCATTGAACACGCGAGGGGCAGTGTCGAGGTGCCCCTGACAGATCGCCAGCTCGAGGAAAAATTCACCGACCTGGCGGATGGCATCCTGCCGGCGGCGCAAACCCGGGCGTTGATGCAGGCCTGCTGGCAGGTCGAGCAGTTGCCCGGTGCAGCGGCGATTGCCACGGCTGCCGTACCGGCCTAGCCTGCAGAGACCCCGACGCTGAAGCAGAGTCCGCACCCATGAAAGTTCTCCCTGCAACGATGGGCCTGCTGGTCCTGACGACGGCCCTGGCAGGCAGCGCGATCGCGGCAAACGCGGCTCCCGCCCGCGGCCCGGGCTGGACGGGGCTCACAAACCCCCAGGACGTCATCACCGCCCGCCAGGCGCTGATGGAACACATCGAAGAACTCATGGAGCCCATCGACACCATCCAGGTCAGCGATACGGTCGATGCCGAGAAGCTGCACGCGGCGGCCGAACCCATCGCCGCGATGCTGCTGGCCGTGCCGCACCTGTTTCCGCCCACCACGAACCGCTACGACCCCAAGGTGCTGATGCCGGTGACCCTGGCCTTGCCGTGGATCTGGAAGGATTTCGGTTCGTTCTACACGCTGGCCGCAGCGTCAGCGCGTGCGGCAGAAGTCATGGCCACTGCCCAGGGCAAGGAGCCGCTGCGCGTGGCCAGTCGACAGCTGCGCGCCAGCTGCGATGCCTGCCACACGCTGTACCTGCGCAAGTACAACCCGCCCAAGGTGCAGGACTCCGACTACCAGTTCGACTTCGACTCAGCGCTTCGCAAGCAGTAGGTGCTTTGCCTGCGAGTGTGAGAAATACAGCGCTGTCAGCGTGACACCGATACCTGCGATCACGATGACCGACGCCGCGCTGGTTTGCGCCAGTGCCCAGCCGACGGCACTCACGCCCACGGCTTGGCCGACGAAATAGCTCAGCGCAAACGCGGCCACGGCTGCACCCCGGCGCTCCGGTGCCATCTGCGTGGCATGGGTCTGCAGGGTGCTGTGCAGCATGTAGAAGCCCACGCCCAGGAAGAGGCAGGCAGCGCCCACGGCCAGGATCTGCGGCACCAGTGCCACCACCCCCATCATCGACAACAGCAGCAACGCGCCGCAACGGACCAGGCCCACTTCGCCAAAACGCGCCAGCAGGCGTCTTGCGGTCAACGAGAACACCAGGCCACCGAGGCCAAACAGCATGGAGGCGCTGGCAGCCGCCGTGAGCGACACGTGCAAGGTGGTGTGCAGATGCGTGGCGAAGAACGCGAACGCCCCGAGTACCAAAGCCCCTTCCAGGAACACGGACAGCAGCACCACGCGCGCCCAGGGTTCGGCGAGCACCAGCCCGAATTCGCGCAGCAACAGCAGTACCGACGTGCGGGGTGGCTTGCCTGCCGGCGCACGAAACGCCGCCATGCCGCTGCACAGGCGATAGAGCAGCACGGTGCTCACCGCGAACAACACGGTTAGCAGCACGAATGGCGCCTCACGTCCGAGGTGATCGGAGGCAATGCCACCGAGCAGCTGACCCAGCGACACGCCGATGATCTGCCCGACGGCAAAGCGCGCAATCACAGGCTGGCGGCGCTCATACGGCACGGCGTCACCGAGCCAGGCCATCGAGAGCGGAATGAGCCCGGCACACATCGCGCCCGCGAAGATGCGCCCGCCGATCAAGGTAGCCAACGTGGGTGCCAACGCGCAGCACACTGCGGCCAGGCTGCTGCCCCCGCACACCCAGGTAATGACGCGCAGCTTGCCGTAGCGATCACCCAGCGGACCAAAGCACAGCTGGCTGACGGCATAGCCGAGTGAAAAGCTGGTGATGACCCAGACCACGACAGAGAGCGGTTGCCCAAACTCTCCGCTGAGGCTGGGCAACAGCGGATCCAGCACGCGCTGCGAAATGCCGCTGGCGCAGCCGGCGATCGACAGCACCGGCACCACGGCGAGTACGCGTCGGTGCTGTGCTTCCGCAGCGCTGAGGGACACGCCGTCCGCGTTAGTCATTGTTCAACGCTTGTCTGCGGTGCCGGCAATGCGCACGGTGGGCACTCGGGTAAAGCGTCCCGCCAGCCTGCGGCACAGCACATAGAACAGGGGCGTGAACACGAGGCCGAACACCGTCACCCCGATCATGCCGAAGAACACCGCCACGCCCAGTGCCTGGCGCAGTTCCGAGCCAGGCCCGCTACCAAAGGCCAGCGGCGCCACGCCGCAGATGAACGCGGCCGAGGTCATCAGGATGGGGCGCAAGCGCGTGCGGGCCGCCTCGATCGCGGCGGCGCCGGGCGTCACGCCACCGCGCTCCTCGGCCTGACGCGCGAACTCCACGATGAGGATGGCGTTCTTGGCCGCCAGGCCAATCAGCACCACCATGCCGATCTGCGTGAGGATGTTGTTGTCGAGCTTGAGCAGGTTCACGCCCAGGATCGCCGCCAGCAGGCACATCGGCACGATCAGGATGACGGCCAGCGGCAGCGTCAGGCTCTCGTACATCGCGGCAAGGAAGATGAACACGAACACCACGCCCAGTGCGAAGGCGAGGCCACCGGCATCCCCGGAGAGCTGTTGCTGGTAGGCAATGTCGGTCCACTCGAAGTGCATGCCGGCGGGCAAATGTTCGCGGGCCAGGCGCTCCATCGCCGCCATGGCTTCGCCGGAGGAATAGCCCGGTGCGGTGTCACCCTGGATGTCCGCTGCCGGGTACAGGTTGTAGCGCATCACGCGGTAAGGCGCGGTGGTGGGGCGCAAGGTCGCCAACGCGTCGATGGGCACCATGGCGCCCGAGGCCGCACGCGTCTTCAGCGTACCCACCCAGGCCTGGTCCTGCCGGTAGGCCGCATCACCCTGCGCGATCACCTGGAAAGTGTGGCCCAGCAAGGTAATGTTGTTGACGTAGCTGCCGGCCAGATAGGTCTGCAGCGTCGCAAAGACATTGCGCACCGGTACGCCCAGCATCTCGGCCTTGTCGCGGTCCACGTCGGCCGCCAGCTGCGGGTTGCGCGTGTTGAAGTTGCTGAACGCACTGCCGATGACCGGGTCCTTGGTGGCGGCCTCCGCCAGCTCCTGCACTGCGGCTTCCAGCGCGTGGTAACCCAGCCCGCCGCGGTCCTCCACCATCATGCGGAAGCCACCGTTCTGGCCCAGCCCGCGCACCGGCGGCGGCATCACGATGCGGATGTCGGCTGCGGTGACGCCAGCGAGTTTCTTGCGCAGCAGGTCGGCGATGACCCAGGCGGTCAGGCCGCGCGGCAGCCGCGTTTCGAACGGCTCGAACACGGCGTAGAGCTGGCCGCTGTTGGTGGCGTTGCCGAAGCTGATGGCGTCAATGCCCGAATACACCGAGGCATGCGCAACGCCCGGCGTGGCCAGCACCATCGGAATGATCTGCTGAACCACCGCATCGGTGCGCGCCAGGCTGCTGCCCGGCGGCAGCGTGATCGACAGCGCGACGTTGGCCTGGTCCTGGATGGGGATGAAGCCCTGCGGCGTGTCGAGCATGCGCCAGCCGGTCAACGCCAGCAGGGCCGCATACAGCACCAGCACCAGCGTGCCCCGGCGCAGCAGCACGCCCGTGAAGCGGCCATAGCCCAGGCCCAGCCGTTCCAGCCAGCCGTTGAGTGCCTCGCCCAGGCCGTGCAAACGCTTTCCGAACCCGCTGCGCAGGACGGACTCGTCATGCGGCCGAAGCATCACTGCAGCCAGTGCCGGCGAGAGCGTCAGCGAGACCACCAGCGAGATCACTGTCGCCGAGGCGATGGTCAGCGCAAACTGCTTGTAGAACTGACCCGTGATGCCGCCCATGAAGGCGGTCGGCACAAACACCGCCACGAGCACCAGCGCGATGCCGATGAGCGCACCGCCCACCTCGTCCATGGTCAGGTGCGCGGCCTCGCGCGGGGCCATGCCGGCACGCAGGTGCCGCTCGACGTTCTCGACCACCACGATGGCGTCATCGACCACGATGCCGATCGACAGCACCAGGCCGAACATCGACAGGTTGTTCAGCGAAAAGCCAAAGGCGGACATCACTGCCAGCGTGCCGATCAGCGACACCGGGATGGCCAGCAGCGGAATCAGGGCCGTGCGCCAGCGCTGCAGGAACAGGATCACCACGACGATGGCCAGCAGCATCGCCTCGAGCAGCGTGCTCTGCACGGCATGCACCGCGGCCCGCGTATAGGACACCGGATTGAAGATGATCTGGTAGGCCACGCCGGGCGGAAACTGGGCTTCCAGTTCCTTCATCGTACGGCGGATGTTGTCTTCGGCTTCCAGTGCGTTGGTGCCGGGCGCCTGCTGCACGCCCAGCGACACGGCGGGCTCCAGGCTCTTGTAGGCGTTGATGCCGTAGTTCTGCGCACCCAGTTCCACGCGCGCCACATCGGCGATGCGTGTCACGCGACCCTGCGCGTCGCGTTTGATGATCGCCTGCGCAAATTC
>CANGFJ010000044.1 GCA_947453065.1 Pseudomonadota bacterium | reverse complement strand
TCGGGAGGTCCAGCTCCGGCGAGGCCTGCTGCTGCGCCAGGTGTTCGAGTGCCCGCACGGTAGCGTCTGTATCCAGCACGGCGGCCAGAACCGCTTGTACGGGGCGTCCCGTGCCGGAGCCTGGCGATGTCAGGCTGTCGTTCGCTGGCGTGGCCACTTTCCCGCGGTGGTCGCGCACCCTCAGGTCCTGGCCAACGACCAGGAACAGGTCGTCCATGGCTTTGAGAAAGTGGGCGCCGGTTGCGGACCTGTCGGAGAGTGTCATCGTGTCAGCATAGGCCGCCGGGCCTTAACAGATACTTATCAGGCCACGCGCTGCGGCGTGGCGGCGCTGTCCGCATCCGCCAGCGCCGGTAGCTGGATGCGGAAGCGCGTATAGCGTTCGGGTTTCGTGGCGACGCTGACGTTGCCGTCCATGCGCAGGACCAGGTCGCGCAGGAATTCCAGGCCCAGTCCGCGGCCGCTGTCATCGGCCGAGGTGCTGAACCCCTGGCGGAAGATCAGGCCGATGAGGGTGCGCGGTTCGGTGGTCGCCAGGGACTCGGCCGTGAGCAGTCCCTTGGCGATGGCGATGCGGCCGATCAGGTCCAGGTCGAAGCCGCGGCCGTCGTCGCGCACGGTGATCTCCAGCCCTGCTGCGTGGCGGTCCACGCACTCTACGATGATGGTGCCCGTGGCCGGCTTTCCCGCCTCGATCCGCTGTGCAGGTATTTCGATGCCGTGTTCGATGGCGTTGCGCACCATCTGCACCAGCAGGTAGTCGACATTGCGGCGATAGCGATCCGGCAGCGTCTCCAGCCCCAGCAGCGACAGGCGCGCGACATGGCCCGTTTCGCCGCTGACGCGATCCACCAGGGCAGAGAGCCTTGCGGCGCAGGCTTCGGTCCAGGCGGTAGGCGCAGGGGGCTGGGTGACCAGACGCAGGGTCACGGTCGGTTCGGCGGGTTTTGCGCTGCCACGCTGTTCGGCCAGCTGGCTGGCGGTGCCGATCTGGGCGTAGAGCTCATCCAGCTGCAGGGCAAGCGGCAGGAGCTGATCGCCATCCACGGTTGCGCCAGCGAGCAGCGATTCGATGGCCACCTCGAAACGGGCTGCCTCGGCCGCGATAGGCGTGAGGGCCAGCGCTCTGGCCTGAAGCCGCAGGGACCGTGCTTCTTCCTGGATGCGGCCGAGCTTCTCGCGGAAAGCCTGCTGCCCGCGGGTCGGCACGCGCAGCAGTGACTGCACCAAGGCCAGGGACGTCGAGGCTTCATCGAGGAAGCGTTGCAAGGGCGTGACATCGGCACGCAGCACCGCCACGGCCAGTTCGTGGGCATTGCGCGCTGTTTCCAGCGCGCGGCCCAGCCGCAGGCGTTCGGTGACATCGCGCAGGCCGAGCATCAGGGTTGCGCCGTCGTCGCCAAAAAAAGGCTGCACGGAGAGGTCAAAATAGCGGGTCAGACCGGCGGCGCGTGCCGAGGCGCTGGCGGCGCCCTCGACGCCGCGCACCGTTGCGATCGGTTCTGCTGGCGCCTCCAGCTGTGCCTGCAACTGCCCCATCACCAAGGTCAGGGCGCGCGGCGCCAGCAGTGTCGCCAGGGCTTCGCTCAGCGGCTCGCCCAGCAGCGTGCGCCTGCCCTGTGGGCCCCGCTCCAATCCCCGTGCCGCATCGGTCAGCAGTTCGCGGACCCGCAGGTCCGGGCCCACGAGCAACAGCACATCGTCGAGTCGATCGAGCAGGCGTTCAGGCGCAATCAACGGCGGCGATTTCATGCGCAGGCCGCCACGGTCAGTGCGCCCAGCAGTTCATCCGCGCTGCCGTAGCGTTCATCGGCAAACTTGGACAGCAGTGCGTCAATGACGGTCTGGTGGCGCGAGAGTTCCGGCGGCAGCGCAGGGACGGGCGACTCTACGTGCTGGCGCAGCACATCCAGGGCCGTTGCGCCCAGGTAGGGCCGTTCACCGGTGAGCATCTCGAAATAGATGACGCCCAGACTGTAGAGGTCGCTGCGTTCATCGAGGTCCGCACCCTGCGCCTGTTCCGGGCTCATGTAGTACGGGGATCCGCGCAGCACGCCCACGGCCGTGCTGTGGGTGTGGTGGCTGAGGTTCTTGGCCAGGCCAAAGTCGATCAGCACGACCTGGCCGTTTTCGCGCAGCATGATGTTGGCGGGCTTGAGGTCGCGGTGGACGATGCCTGCCTGGTGCACGACCGTCAGCGCGCCGGCGATGCGACGCAGGTAGTCCAGGCTCTGCGACTCTGAGATCGGGTTCTGTAGCCGGGCCTTCAGGTCGCCACAGGGGAAATATTCCATGGCGATGAATTCGCGCCCGTCGTGCAGGCCGTAGTCATAGATGTCGACCACGGCCGGGTGGCTGAGGGCACCGATGGCGGCGTATTCGCGCGCGAACTGCGAGTTGTCATCGTCGCTGTAACGGCTGACCTTGAGCGCGACGTTGCGGCCGAGGGCGGCGCTGGCAGCCAGATAGACAGTGGCCCGCGCGGATTCGCCCAGTTTTTGCAGCAGTGTGTAGCGCGGGATCAGGTCGCGCGGCAACGGGGGCGCTTGCTCCTCCTCCGCGCTGAACGAGGCTGCCGCCAGGGCGCGGGGGCTGTGCAGGCAGTACTCAATCGACACCAGCAGGCGCTCAGCGGTGATGAGCGCGCGGGGCAGGTAGTCGGTGGCGCCGAGGCGCAGGGCCTGCACGGCAGTCAGTTCTGTGCCGTCCTCGGCCACGACGAGCAGGGGCGGGCACTGGTCGCCGACATCGAGCCGCCTGAGCCAGCCCGTCCCGGCCGGGTCCGTGCCCTCTTCGGCAGCGAACGACAGCACCGGCAAGAGCAGATCGACGCGCTGGTGCGTGAGTGCACCCGGCTGCGCTTCGGGCGCGCGGAAATCCACCACGGTGACCGTGCAGTCTTCGCGCGAGGCTTCGATGCGGTGCTGCAGCCAGCGACCGAATTGCGCATCGGCAGCGATGACCAGCAGGCGTGCGGGACTGGACGGCATCAGGGTGATTCAGCCGTGAACCGCAGGCGCAGGACGGCTCGCTGCGTGACGGGCTTGCCTTCCTTTTGCACCGGGGCAAAGCGCCAGCGCTGGATGGCGCGGGTGGCCGCTGCATCAAAGACACCCAGTGGCTCGGCGGCCCGCACCTGCACATCGCCCACGCTGCCATCCAGGGCCACAGTGAACGCCAAGTCGACCCAGCCCGAGAGTCCCTTCTCCAGCGCCCGGGGCGGGAACGCGGGATCGACCCGTCGGAGGACCGTCAGCGTGGAGGCTGAGACGGAGTCTGCTGCGATCAACGGCAGGACGGGGCTGGTGGCCTCCGGCGAGGGCGCGCTGATCGACGCCAAGGTCGGTGCAGGGATGAGCGGTGAGGCTGCGGTGGGCGCAGGTGCAGCTGCCGCTGCAGGTGACGGCGCAGGCAGTACATCGGGCACGGCGAGCGGCGACGCCACAGGGTGGGCGGCCTCGGACGCGGTGAAACTGCGCTCCCGCGCGAGGCGCGAGAGCAGGAACTCGACGCGCGTGTTGCGCGGTGCCAGGCCCTGCAGGGCCGCAAGACCCGCCGCCGCCTCATCCAGCTTGCCGGCGGTCAGGGCGGTCTCAATGTCCCGCAAGCCGTAGTCGATGCTGCGCGAGAGACCACTGCGCGCCCGGCTGTCGTCCGCGGCAATCGCCAGGGCCCTGGCATAGAGTTCGGCCGCGCTGCTGCCGTCCTGGGCGATGAAGCGCGACAAGGCAAAGGCCTGGTCTGCGCGCTGTACCCAGACATCAACGCCGCTGGGCGAGGTCGTCGCGCGCGGGGACGCGGCTGCGGGCACTGGGCTGCTGGGGCGTTGCAGCAGCCGAACGCCGCCAACGGCAAGGACCAGGGCAAGCGCAGCAGCGACAGCCATCAGCAGGGGTTTGCGACCGATGCCCCCCGTGGACTCGCCCCGGGACAGCGCCCCGGGCAGGCTGAGTACTTCAACGGTCTGTGTCGTGCCGCTGGCCGCGTCGACGAAGAGCTTCAGGCGCTGCGCCGAGGCAGGCTTGTGCACGAAGCGGAACACACGCTGGCTCGCGATGCGCGTCGCAAGCTGGGCCTGATCCGCGCTGTTGCCGGCCACCAGGAAACGCGTGTCCGGAAACTGCTGCCCCAGGACGTCGATCAGCGCCCCCAGCGAGGATCCGAGGGCGGCTGCATCCAATAATCCCACGCAGCCGGGATGCAGGAGCAGGGCCTCTGCGAAGCCATCGGCGCTGTCGGCCAGCTCGACATCCACGCCCGTGTCGGTGAGGGCCTCGAGGGACTGCGTGAGCGGGATATCCTGCGTGAACGCCACGACGCGGCGCAGAGGCGCCGGGGCAGCCTGCGGCAGGCTTTCGAGGAGGCGTTGGGCGGGGACAGTCACAATGGGCAATGTGGGCTGGTGTGCCGGGGCTTTACGCGCGATCTTGCGCCCGCCAACCTTGCAGGCCCGCGCCCGTGTTTTCTGTGACCCAGGTCGCCAACGGGGGACAGTCCTTTTCCATCACCGCAGGATGAACGTTGTTATGTCGAATGCCGATTCCGTTGTCGTGCGGGAAGCCAGTCCGGGTGATGTGCCGGCGATCCATGGGCTCATTGGCGAACTGGCGGATTACGAAAAGCTGCGGCCCGATTTCGTGGGTGAGCCGGCGCAGCTCGCGATTCACCTGTTCGGTGCGCAGCGCTACGCCTGGGCGCTGGTGGCCGAGGACGCCGGTGTGGTCGTGGGCTTCGCGCTGTACTTCTTCAATTACTCGACCTTCCTGTGCAAGCCGGGCCTGTACCTGGAAGACCTGTACGTGCAGCAGGCGCACCGGCGTCGCGGCATCGGGCTGGCCTTGCTGACGGCCCTGGCCCGCCGTGCCGTGACGGCCGGCTGCGGCCGCATGGAATGGTCGGTGCTGGACTGGAACGCGCCGTCGATCGAGTTCTACCGCCGGCTGGGTGCGCGACCGATGGACGAGTGGACCACCTTCCGGCTGACCGGTGACGAGCTCACTCGCCTCGCTGCACCGTAAATCGCCGGTTGCGCCAGGCCAGCACCACGCCGCTTTCGGTGATGCGCTCCAGGCGCAGGCCATCGGGCGTGGACTCGCCCTCGCGCAGGCGCGTGGAGTTCAGCAGCACATAGCGCCGCGAGGGTTCGGCGTCATAGACGTGCAGGCTCAGTCGCAGCTCGGGCAGGTTCGCGCCGCTGGCGTTGAGATCATGGATGGTCGGCAGCCCGAGGTCTGCCCCCACGTTGGTGGTGCTGGGCAGGGGGCTGCGTGCCGGTAGGGCGGGTTCGAAGTCCGCAGTATTGGCCGGGGGGCTTGGTTCAGGCGTCGGCAGGGCGGGCATCGCGACGGGCGCTGCCGGCGCCGTGGCCACGGCCGCCACGGCCTGCGCGGGGGCAGGCAGGGGCGCTGGCGTGGCGATGGCCATGGCGGGCTGTACGGGGGTAGGGCGCAGCAGCAACCACAGCAGCAGGCCGAGGTTCAGCAGCAGCACGCCACCGATGACGACGCCCCAGAGGGGCAGGCGCGAGCGCGGCGGCGCCACGCGCATTTCCATCAGCGTGGGTCCGGACTGGCGGTTGCGCTCGCTCTCGGACTTCTTCAGGGCGTCGAGGATGAAGGACATTCAGCCGCCTCCGGAGGGCGTCACGAGCCGGGGCGTCCCGGGCTGGGCCAGGGCGCCGTCCAGGAGCATCTGTGTTTGCACGCCGGCCACTCCGTCGACCTTGAGGCCGCTCTGGTTCTGGAATTCGCGCACCAGTGACTGCAACGGCTCGTCGTAGTACTCGCTGCCGCCGGTGGGGTCGGGCGTTTGCCCCTGCCAGCGCTGCAGGCGTGCGCGCAGCGTCCGCACGTTGGCGCCGCGCATGCCCAGGGACAACGCGCGCGTGTCGAGCTCCTGCGGCTTCCACAGCAGGATGTAGTCGCCTTGCCAGAGACGCTGCAGGTCTTCCAGTGGCACGGATTGCGCGGTCTCGCCCAGCAGCAGGCTGGCTTCTTTGGTGTCGAGCCGCGCGAGCACCACGTGGTGTGCGGCGCCGCCCTCCATCAGGTCGAGGATCACCGGGCGGTTGTAGCCCCGCAGCTGCTCCAGCGAGCCATGTTGCGCCACGCATTCGAGGCCCTGGCGCAGGGCCTGGGTGCAGGCGTCCTCGGAGCCGGCGACATAGCGGGCGTTCCACAGGCCAAACAGGCGCCAATACGCGCCGTCGATGTCGGTGTTTGCCGCCTGTGCGTGCAGCAGTTCGGTGAGGGTGGGTTTGGGCGGAGGCGGCGCGGGCGGTGCCACCAGCGCAGGCGCGGCAACGACGGGTGCGGGCGGTGCCGCGACGATGAGAGGCTGGGCAGGGGGTGCCGAAGTATGCAGCAGCCGCCAGGTCAGCGCCGCGGCGCTGGCCACCAGTAACAGGCTGGCTGCACCCAGCGTCCACGGCAGCCAGCCCGGCGTGACGCGGCGACCAAAGACTTCGCCGGCAGCGCGGCGCACGACGGGGCCGTTGATGAGGTGGCGGTCATCGGCATAGCCGCCCAGTAGCGCCCGGTCACTGATGATGTTCAGCAGGCGCGGCACGCCGCCACTGGTGCGGTAGAGCTCGCGCAGCGCGCCGTTGGTGAAGATGTCGGCGGTGGCACCGGCAATGCGCAGGCGGTGCTTCACATAGGCGATCGCCTCGCTGCGCGACAGCGGGTCGAGGTGGTAGCGACCGGTGATGCGCTGGGCCAGCTGGCGCAGGTCGTTGCGCGCGAGCAGGTCGCGCAGCTCCGGCTGGCCGATCAGGATGATCTGCAGCAGCTTCTGGGTTTCGGTTTCCAGGTTCGTGAGCAGGCGCACCTGCTCCAGCAGCTCGGGTTCGAGGTTCTGGGCTTCGTCCACCACCAGCACCACGCGGCGCCCTTCGGCATGCGCGCGCAGCAGGTAGCGGTTGAGGATGTCGATGAGCTCCTTGACGCTGCCCTCGGCGTCATCGTTCACCAGGATGCCCAGCTCCTCGCAGAGGGTGAGCATGAACTCCGCCGCGTTCATGCGCGGGTTCAGGATCAGCGCGATCTCCGCGTTTTTGGGCGCGCGCGCCAGCAGCGAGCGGATGATCGTGGTCTTGCCGGTGCCCACTTCGCCCGTCAGCTGGATGAAGCCGCCGGCCTCGTCGATGCCGTAGACCAAGTGCGCCAGCGCCTCGGCGTGGCGCCCACTCAGATAGAGGTAGCGTGGATCCGGGGTGATCGAGAAAGGTTTTTCGGCCAGGCCGTAGAACGGGAGATACATGCTGCGGCCTGCCGGTGGTGCGTGCCCCCCGGTTACTCCGTCACGGTGATCGTGATCTTCTCGGAAGCCACGAGCGGATTGAACGGCACGTGAATGTGGTCGCCCAGCACCAGCTGCAGCGTGTGCTTGCCGGGCTTGAGCTGCAGGGTGGTCTCGGTCTGGCCCTTGCCGAAATGCAGCACCTTGTCGGTGGCCGGCATCGGCACGCCCAGATCGGCCGGCAGGTCGGTGTCGACCAGCAGGTGGTGGTGGCCCGCGTTGTCGAACTTCAGGCCGGCGGGCGCGATGCCCATGCCCTTGAGGCCAAACACGACCGTAACCGCCGGTCCCTTGACCGTGGCGCCGTTGGCGGGGCTCACGACGTAGGCGCTGGCATTGGCCGGCGAGACGCTGCGCTCGATGCCCTGCGCCTGCAATGCGGCAAGCGGGAGGCCCAGGCCCAGCAGTGCGGCCAATGCGATCTGGGAAGTCGTGAGTCGGCTCATGGTGTTATTCCTGCGGTGGGGTGTGGGTGCCCAGTTCCCGGGGCGAGAAGTCATCCACGTTGACCAGGTGCATGACCCTTCGATCGTAATCGATCAGCGATTGCGATTCTGCGTCGCTGATCAGGCCCAGGGCCCGGGCCTGCTCGATCTGGCCGGGGACATCCAGGGCGGTGATGCGACCGGTCTTGATGCCGTCGACGCGGATGCGGCGCTCCAGCGGTTCGATGGCCTCCGCCAGCAGCAGGGCTTCCTGCAGCAGGCCCAGTGGGTTGTCGCCCTGCGGGTTGCGGTAGGCATCGCGGCACAGCCGCTCGCGGGTGGCGCTGGGGGTCAGGGCCAGCTCGGCCAGCTGCGCGCCGAGCCGGTCGCTGGGTGCGAAGTAGGTGCGGCCCCGCGGGAAGATCAGCACGCGCAGCAGGCCGGCCAGCCAGCGGTTGGGGAAATTGCGCAGGAAGTCGTGCAGCTGCTCCTGCGCCTTGTAGAGGAGGCTGCGGCAGGCCCACTCGACCACGGGCAGGTCTTCGGCCGGCGCGCCATTGTCGTGGTGACGCTTGAGCACCATGGAGGCCAGGTAGAGGTAGGACAGCACGTCGCCCAGCCGCGCCGAGAGGTTTTCTTTCTTCTTGAGGTAGCCGCCCAGCGAGAGCATGGCCACGTCGGTGGCAAAGGCGAAGCTCGCCGAGAAGCGCTCGATGTGCTGGTAGTAGCGGTGCGCGGGCCCGGTGCCCGGCACGCGCTCGAAGCGCGCGAAGGTCAGCGCCATCACCAGCGAGCGCACGGCGTTGGAGACGGCAAAGCCGATGTGCCCGAACAGCGCGCGGTCGAAGTCCTCGACGCCCCGGCGACGGTCCGGGTTGCGCGCGGCTTCCATCTCGCGCAGCACGAACGGATGGCAGCGGATGGCACCCTGGCCAAAGATGATCAGGTTGCGCGTGAGGATGTTCGCGCCTTCGACCGTGATGCCGATGGGCGTGCTCTGGTAGGCACGGGCCAGGTAGTTGCGCGGCCCGAGCATGATGCCCTTGCCGCCCTGCACGTCCATGGCGTCGTTGGACACCTGCCTACCCAGTTCGGTGACGTGGTACTTGAGGATGGCGGCCGGCACGGCAGGCCGCTCGCCCCCATCGATGGCGCCGGTGGTGACGGTGCGCGCCGCATCCATGATGTAGGTGGTGCCGAGCATGCGCGCCAGCACCTGCTCCACGCCCTCGAAACGACCCACTGGCAGACCAAACTGGCGGCGGATGCGCGCATAGGCGCCGGTGGTCCACACCGCGGTCACGGCGCCGCCGGTGGCGCTGGCCGGCAGCGAGATGCAGCGACCCACCGACAGCTGCTCGATGAGCATGCGCCAGCCCTTGCCGGCCATCGCCACGCCGCCGATCAGGCAGTCCAGCGGGACGAACACGTCCCGGCCCTGGATCGGCCCGTTCTGGAACGGGATGTTGAGCGGGAAGTGGCGCCGACCGATGGTGATGCCGGGCGTGTCGCGCGGCAGCAGCGCGCAGCTGATGCCGATGTCCGTCTCGCCGCCCAGCAGCCGCTCAGGGTCGAACAGCCGAAAGGCCAGGCCCACCACGGTAGCGATGGGCGCCAGCGTGATGTAGCGCTTGGAGAAGTTGAGCCGGATGCCCAGCACTTCGCGGCCTTCGTATACGTCGCGGCACACGATGCCGGTGTCGCTGATCGAGGCGGCATCCGAGCCTGCGGTGGGACTGGTCAGCGCGAAGCAGGGGATGTCCTGGCCGGTGGCCAGGCGCGGCAAGTAATGGTTCTTCTGCGCCTCGGTGCCGTAATGCACCAGCAGTTCAGCGGGCCCCAGCGAGTTGGGCACGGCCACGGTCGAGGCCAGCGTGATGCTGCGGCTGGCCAGCTTGATGAGTACTGATGACTGCGCGTAGGTGCCCAGCTGCAGGCCGCCATACGCCTTGGGGATGATCATCGCGAAGAAGCGTTCACGCTTGAGGTAGTCCCACACCTCGGGCGAAAGGTCGGCGCGGCGATGCGTGACATCGAAGTCATCGACCATCGCGCACACGGTTTCGCAGGGCCCGTCGAGGAAGGCCTGCTCTTCGGCGGTCAGCTGTGCAGGGCGCGTGGCCAGCAGCTTGGTCCAGTCGGGTTTGCCGGTGAACAGCTCGCCATCCCACCACACCGTGCCGGCAGCAAGCGCTTCGCGCTCGGTGGCCGACATCGTGGGCAGCAGGCGCAGGTAGGCCTTGAGGAATGGGCGCGAGATGAGCGCCTTGCGCAGGGGCCGCAGGTTGAACAGCCACAGCACCACCAGCAGCACCCACAGCGTGCCCTTCCACAACCCGACCGGCGTGCCGAACGCGGAGTACGCGCCGAGTAGTACCGTGAAGGTGAGCGAAAAGGTCCACAGTGACAGGCGCTGGTAAGCCAGTACCAGCACCGCGACGACGAACAGCAGGGCAGCGGTGATCATGCGACCGACTATAGCGCCGGGCGGGCGGTGGCGCGCTACCTCGCCCGCAGGGGGTTTCCGCACTAGTATCGGCTGCAAGCCTGTAAACAAAGATAAAGAGGGTGGGGCATGAGCAACCGTAACGGGTGGCAGTCTGTGTTGGCCGTGCTGTGCCTGTTCGCCGGGGGCGCAGGGGCCCAGCAAGTCGCAGATCCGGGATTCCAGAGCGTGGGCCGCGGCGCGCCGGTTGCCGCGGACATCCGGCGCTATGACATCGTGGGCGCAACCGTAGCGCGGGGTCCCAACCCCAACTGGATCGATGACCGCCCCGCGGGCACCTTCGTCGGCCTGGCCCGTGATGGGGCCGTGCCACCGGGCGTCACGCCATTGCCCGTCGACTTGTTCACGACCAAAGATTTCTACAAGGACCGGGCGCTGTGGACCGATCCGCGCTATTTCCGCTGCAACAGCCCGGCGGGCATCGAAGAGCAATGGGGCGCTGGTGGCATGCGCCTGATCAACGAGGCGCTTGGGCCGAAGACCGCTGCATGGGGCCAGTGTGGCCAGGACTACCCGCGCGAGGCGATCGTCAGCCCCTACCCGTTCAAGACGGCGCAGGCGCACTACCAGGCGCTGCTCGCCGAGACGCGCAAGCGTGGCGGACCGACCCGCCACACCTATGCGACGGTGCCGTCTGACTGGGGCGGCCGTTATCGGCGTGCCAACCAGGCCCCCGGGCAGAACACCTGGTGGCTGCGCATGCGGCATAACCAGGTGCCCACGATCTTGTCGCTGCTGACGCCGGAGTACCAGCAGCGCATGGTGCAGCAGGCCTACCACGAAGGCGTCAGCAACCGCGCGCAGTGGCCGTCGCAGTACTGCTGGCCCGAGGGCTTCATGCGGCGCTGGCACGAGGCTGCCACGCGGGAGTGGGATCTCGTCGTGACACCTCAGTTGGTCACGATCCTGGCTGGCGTGGCCGACAACTTCATCACCAACATCTACGTGGGTCGCGAATTCAAGCTCGACGGGTCCGGTCCGCACCTGGGCGCCGACGTGCCACGCTGGTATGGCGAGACCGTGGGCTACTGGGACAAGGACGTGCTGATTACCTGGACGGCCAACGTGCAGGCCTGGATGAACCACGCCTCGTTCGAGCACTCGGGCAAGATGCAAACCATCGAGATCTATGCCCCGGTGCGCGACGCCCGGGGAACGCTGACGGGCATCAACCACGAAGCGATCTTCTACGACCCCGAAGCGTTGGTTGAACCGCTACGGCAGGTCCGCACCTACCTGAAAATCAGCGACTTCTCGGCCAGCGATCCGTTTGTCTTCATCGAGTGCGTCGCCACGCTGCTGCCCGTGGATGGCAAGGCAACGGCGGTGGCGCCCGGCCAGACGGTGCCCTACCGCGTGCCGGACATGTACGGCCGGCCCTGGGCGCAGAACGTGGAACAGAATTTCGAGAAGGACATGGAGAAGCCCAAGGAAGCCGACCTCTTCAAGTTCGACTGACGCACGACCAGCCTTGGGCGCCCCTTATTTGTAGGTCTGCAGGTTGTGGTAGGCCGCTTCGATGTTGGGGATGCGCAGCGTCTCGTAGTGCGCCCAGTCCTTGTAGCGGTCCAGTCGCAGGGACTGGCGCATCTGCGCCAGGCTCTCGCCGCGGCGCATCGCGGCATCGACTTCGCGCAGCAGGTATTCGAAGAATTCGCGCCCTTCGACGAGGTCTTGCCGGGTAAACGCCACGGTGCCATGCCCGCCCAGGAGCAGGTCGAAGTCCAGCGCCTCCAGCGTGCGATAGGACCGGATCCACTCCGCCATCGGGTGCCCGTCGAAGGGGCCGCAGGCGCTTGGCAGCGAGCGCATGGACCCCTGCACCAGCGCATCGGCCGGGAAATCCACGGCAAACAGCGCGCGCTCGTCGGTGAACAGCACGGCGGTGCCGTCGTTCGCGTGGTTCTTGCCCGGAAACACCAGCTGGATCGTCTTGCCGCCGACGCGCAGCGTCATGCGATCGGCATAGACGATATCGGGCTTTACGATGTCGGCGAAGAACTCCGCTGGCGTGGCGCGACCATCGCCATTGCGGTCTTTCGAGGTGACCGACCCGCGCGTTGCACCGCAGTACCAGAGGCGATCGAGAAAGGGCTGCTCGAACTCCGCCACGTCCAGCAGGCCGTCGTCATTGCGGTCGACGATGTCGCCCGGCAGCGCCGGATAGCGACCATCCATGTTGCGCAGCATGTTTTCCTGGCCGATGAAGGTCGCCGTGTCGGCAAACACCGCGCCGCCTTCGGCATGGTCCCAGTGGCTGTGGCTCATGATCACGTATTTGACCGGCTTGCCCGGGAAGCGCTCGGCCAGCTGGGCCTTGAGCCACTTGGCGAAATCGACGCTCAGGGTGTCGACCAGCACGATGCCGTCCCGCGTCACCAGAAAGGCGACGAACCAGCCCCCGTTGTTGGCGCGGTAGAGGTCCCCGGCCACGTGGCTGATGCTGCGGCCGGGGGGTGCGAACATCCCCGGCGGGGGAGGCGGGATGCCGGCCGGCGCGGCAGCCAGAGCCGTGGCCGTGCCGAGCAGCATCAGGAGACCCGTGACAATGCCTTTCATGTAAACCGTCCCCTGTCCTTTTTGCGCTGGATTGGACCCGCACGCGCGGACGGCGCAAGTTTTTGCTACTCCCGCGGGCCGGTTTCAAACTAGTATCTCCCGAAGCCTAAATGCAACAGAAAAGGGCGGGGGCATGACGAACCGTATTTGGCGGAAGTCTGTGATGGCAGCGCTGTGCCTGGTGGCAGGCAGCGTTGGCGCACAGCAGGTGGCGAACCCGGGATTCAAGAGCGTGGGCCGTGGCGCCCCCGTCGAGGCCGATATCGCCAAGTACGAGATCGTCGGTGCAACGCGCCTGCGCGGCCCTGCCCCCACGCGGCCCGGCGAGCCCGCGGCGGGCACCTTCGTCGGTTCGTCACCCAACGGCACGCCGCCCGCAGGCGTCACGGCACTGCCCGTCGACCTGTTCACGACCAAGGATTTCTACAAGGACCGGGCCCTCTGGACGGACCCGCGCTACTTCCGCTGCAACAGCCCGGTCGGCATCGAGGAGCTGTACGGGGCCACCGGCCCGCGCATGATCAGCGAACAAGGTCCGACGACGGCGCCCTGGGGGCGCTGCGACCGCGACTACCCGAAGACCAGCATCGTCAGCCCCTACAAGTTCAAGACGGCTAAAGACCACTACGAGGCCTTGCTCGCCGAGACCAAGAAGCGGGGCGGTCCGACGAAGCACACCTACGCCACCGTGCCGGGCGAATGGAGCGGGCGTTACACGCAGGCGATCCGTTCGCAGGGCAACAACTGGTGGTGGTATCGCATGCGGCACAACCAGATGCCCACGATCCTGTCGCTGCTGACCCCCGAGTACCAGAAGCGCATGGTGCAGCAGGCCTGGCACGAGGGCGTCGATAACCACGCGCAGTGGCCGTCGCAGTACTGCTGGCCGGAAGGCTTCATGCGTCGCTGGCATGAATATGCGACCTGGGACTGGGACCTGGTCGTGACGCCGCAGCTGGTCACGATCATGACGGGCGTTGCCGACAACTTCGTCACCAACATCTATGTCGGCCGCGAGTTCAAGCAAGGCGGTTCTGGCCCGCACCTGGGCGCTGACGTGCCGCGCTGGTATGGCGAGACCGTGGGCTATTGGGACAAGGACACGCTGATCACCTGGACCTCGAACATCCAGGGCTGGATGAACCACGGTGCCTTCGAGTTCTCGAACAAGCTGCAGACCATCGAGATCTACTCGGCCAACCGCGATGCCAAGGGCAAGTTCATCGGCCTGAACCACGAGGCGATCTTCTATGATCCCGACGCACTGGTTGAGCCAGTGCGCATCGTGCGCAACTACGTGAAGGCCGCCGATTTCGACAAGGCCGATCCGTTCGTCTTCATCGAGTGCATCCCGACGATCCTGCCGATCGAGGGCAAGGCGACTGCCGTGTCCCCCGGCCAGACCGTGCCTTATCGCGTGCCGGACATGTACGGCCGTCCCTGGGCGCAGAACTGGGAGCAGTACTTCGAGAAGGGCATGGAAAAGACGGTCGAAGAAGACATCTTCAAGTTTGATTGACGGAGTACGACAAGCATGAACACGACAATGCAGCGCAAGCTGGTTAAAGGTGCCGCGGCAGCGGTGATTGCAGCGGGGATTGCGATGGCTGCGCCGGCCATCGCGCACCATTCCTTCGCGCTCTACAACATGGAGCAGACCCTGACGTTCACGGGCGTGGTGACGCGCGTGAATCCGGATGCCAACCACCTGCAGATCTTCTTTGCGCCGATGAACGACGAGCGCAAGAACGTGCAGCGCGGCGAAGACGGCAAGCCGCTGGTCTGGGCCGTGGAAATGACCGGTTCGGCGCAGGCTGCTGCCGATGGCATCTCGGTGGGCACCTTCCCGCCTGGCACGATCTTCACCGTGGGCATGCACCCGTTGCGCAGCGGCGAGAAGGCCGGCGCCCGCGTGAACCCTGGCGCGATCTACAAGTGCCCGGAGAAGAAGCCCCCTGCTGCCGGCAAGCATTGCGACAGCGTTGACGGCAGCGTGACGATCGGCGGCGGACAGTTGCCCGTGGCCGCCCCGACCGCGCGCTGATGCCAACATGATGGCGTTCGCTGCGTGGCTGCACGCCACGGCCTTCAGCCAGATGATCCAGGCCGTCCGCTGGATCATCCCGCTGCTGCAGTCGATCCACATCGTGATGATCGGCATCGTGTTTGTGTCGAGCGTGGTCATCGCGCTGCATGTGCTCGGACGCGTTCGCGCCGAGGAGTCGTTCCAGGCCGTGTGGGGTCGCTTTGCGCCCTGGTCGCGGACGGCGCTGGTGGTCATGCTGGTCACGGGCCTGCTGCTGGTGGTCGGCGAGCCGGCGCGTGAATTCAGCGCCCTGTCGTTCTGGCTCAAGATGGGCCTGGTGGCGATCGGCGCCAGCGGCACGGCTGCGTTTGGCCGGCGCTATGGCGCCGCGAAGGCAGTTGGCGCAGCCCGGTTTCCGGCCTCCGCGCGACTGGCCGCAGTCGGGCTCATCGTGCTGTGGGGCGCGGTGGTGCTGCTCGGGCGAGCCATCGCCTATGACGTGGAAATGTGGGGAGCCGGAGTCCTGCCATGGAACTGATGAGCCTGCTGCAGGACCTCCAGGCCTCAGCGCCCGCTGAGTGGATGCGCACGTCCGTCAAGGCCATGCCCCTGGTCGAGGGCACGCATGTGCTGGCCGCGGCCACGGTGTTCGGCACCATCCTCATCGTTGACCTGCGCTTGCTGGGGCTGCGTGATGTACGCCGCGCGTTCACACGGGTCTCCGACGAGATGCTGCGGCTGACCTGGGGTGCATTCGGGCTGGCGGTGGTCACCGGTGCGCTGATGTTCGCCGCCAACGCGGGCACCTACTACGGCAATACGGCTTTTCGGTTGAAGATGCTGGCGCTGCTGGCGGCCGGATTGAACATGGCGATTTTCCAGCACCGTACGCTGCGCGGCGTCGCAGCCTGGGACGTGAATGCGACGCCCCCGCGGGCGGCCCGCGTGGCCGGTCTGCTCTCCATCCTTTTCTGGCTCAGCGTAATCTTCCTGGCGCGCTGGATCGGTTTCACCAAGGGCTACGACTTTGCCGTGCCCGACGACGCAGAGATCAACTTCCAGTTCTGACGGAGTAGTGTCCATGACCCAGATCCGCCGTGCCCTTTCACTGGCCGTTGCGTTGTGCATCGCCGGCCCTGCGTTCGCGCAGCAGGCTGTGCCCTTTGCCAATGGCGTACCCGTGGCGCCCCTTGGCCTGGCCGACCAGCCCTTGGGCAAGGGGCCGTTTGTCTACAAGACGGCGGAAGTGCAGGACGTGCGGGTCACGGTGCTGGTGCGCGACATCGAGTACCCCTATGCCATGGCGTGGCTGCCCAGCGGCGAGATGCTGGTGACCCAGCGCACCGGCCAGTTGCGCATCATCCGCAATGGCAAGCTCGACCCGAAGCCGGTCGAGGGCGGGCCGGCCTCGGTGTATGCGGGCAAGTCCGGTGGCCTGGGCGCCGTGCATGGCTACATGAACGTGGTGGTGCACCCCCGCTTTGCCGACAACCACCTGGTCTACCTGAGCTACACCAAGCCGCTGGATGCCAAGCGCAATGGCGTGGCGATCGCGCGTGGGCGCCTGGAGGGTGGCAAGCTCGTCGACGTGAAGGATGTGTTTTTTGCCGACGACCTGCATGGCGCACTGGCCTTTACGCTAACGCCCGATGGCCTGATGTATGTCGCGACGGCCGGCTTCAATGCCAACGACGCGCAGGACCCCAACGCGCTGGGTGGCAAGGTGCTGCGGCTCAAGGATGACGGCAGCGTGCCCGCCGACAACCCCTTTGTCGGCAAGGC
>CANGFJ010000043.1 GCA_947453065.1 Pseudomonadota bacterium | reverse complement strand
GCTGAGGCCGCGCAGCGTGGCATCCACGCCCAGCCACACCAGGGCCGACTCGGCGTAGTAATCCTCGCTGCGCTGCCAGCTCACCCAGGCCAGCGGGCGCCGGGCCGTGACGATCGGCTGGTGGGTGGTGTCGGCCAGTGGCCGCCAGCTGCGGCCGGGGCGCTTGGCATCATAGTTGGCGGCGGCGACAGCAAAGGCCTCACGTGCGAAGTCCTGCGACCACAGGCCCGAACGGGCCGCCAGCACCATGCCGTAGTACTCGGTCATGCCCTCGTACACCCACAGCAGGCTGTCCTGCATCGGAACGCTGAACTCCGGCGTCCACAGGTCGGCGGGGCGGCGGTACTTGCCGTTCCACGAGTGCGTGTATTCATGCGCCAGCAGGTCCCGGCGGCCGAGGGCCGATTCGGGCTGGCGGAAATACCCGGGCTGCAGCGAGTTCTCGCTGGAACGGTGGTGCTCCAGCCCGATGCTGCCAAACTGGTCGCTGAGCGCCACCAGGAAGTCGTAGTGGTCGTAGCGCGGCGGGCCCAGCGCCAGGTAAGCCTCGCGCACCAGCGCGCGGTGGGTTTCCAGCTGCGCCGGCGTCGGGGCGAGATCCGCGGCGGTCTCTGCAAAGAGATTCAGCCGCACCGGCACGGCGGCGCCCGGGGCCAGGTCCAGCGCACCCGTGTAGCGGCCCGCGAACAGCGGCGAATCCACCAGTCCCTCGAGCGTGGCCGGCGCAAAGTGCACGACCTCGCCGGTGGACTTTACCGACAGGGCACTGGCCTGCTTCCAGTCCGTCGGCAGGTGCACCGAGGCTTCGACCACGATGCCGCTGGCGTAGTAGCCGGCCGGGTACAGCAGCACCTGGTTCCACTGCAGGTTGAGCATCGTCGAGGTAAACACCACGCGGCCCTGGTCGCTGCCCTGCGGCGTGGCCACCTGGAAGTCGACCTTGAGCGAACTGGCGCCTTTGGGCACCTCGAGGTGGAAGGCATAGACGTCGACGGGATCGCGCTGCCAGGCCAGCGGCTTGCCGTTGGCCTCGAACACCAGGCCTGCGACCTGGTCGATGGGACCCCGCGGCGCGTGGTTGCCGGGCAGCCACTGCGGGTACAACAGGGTGAGTGTGCCGGGCTTGACCGGCAGCACTTCGGTAACGCGGATGAGGTGACGCTGGACGTCGGTGACGTCCACATCCAGTGCGATAACGCCCGGATAGGCGACCTCGCGCGGCACGGGCAGCGCCGCAGTGGCTTGCAGCGCGGCGGCCAGCAGGCAGCACCCCAGAACGAACCTTTGCAGACTGACGTTCATGCGGCACTGCCTCCTTGCGTTGCCGGTATCAGGCCTTCTTGGGCATGTAGAGATCGGTGAGCGTACCTTCCAGCGCCTCGGCCGCCATGCCCACCGTTTCCGACAGCGTCGGATGCGGGTGGATGGTGAGACCGATGTCCGCGGCATCCGCGCCCAGCTCGATCGCCAGACCCACTTCGGCGATCAGCTCGCCCGCGTTGGGACCCACGATGCCGGCACCGATCACGCGGTTGCTGTCGGCATCGACGATGAGCTTGGTGATGCCCTCATCGCGGCCGATCGACAGCGAGCGACCGCTGGCCGCCCACGGGAAGGACGCCTTGCGGATCTTGAGGTTCTGCTGCTTGGCCTGGCCCTCGGTCACGCCGACCCAGGCGACTTCCGGATCGGTGTAGGCCACCGACGGAATGACGCGCGCATCGAAGAAGGCCTTGTGGCCGCCTGCGACTTCTGCCGCGACCTTGGCTTCGTGCGTGGCTTTGTGGGCCAGCATGGGCTGGCCAACGATGTCGCCAATGGCAAAGACATGCGGCACGTTGGTGCGCATCTGCTTGTCGACGGGAATGAAGCCGCGCTCGTTCACCGTGACGCCTGCCGCAGCGGCGTTGAGGAGCTTGCCGTTGGGCACGCGGCCCACGGCCACCAGCACGCGGTCATACAGGGCGTCAAAGGGCTTGCCGGCCGCCTCGAAGGTGACCTTGATGCCCTCCTTCAACGCCTCGACCTTGACCACCTTGGTGCCCAGCAGGATCTGTTCGTAGCGCGCCTTCAGGCGCTTTTCGAGCGGCCGCACGAGGTCGATGTCGGCGCCCGGCATGAGCTGGTCGGTGAGCTCGACGACGCTGACCTTCGCACCCAGCGCGTCGTACACCGTCGCCATCTCCAGACCAATGATGCCGCCGCCAATGACCAGCAGCTTCTTCGGCACATCGGGCAGTTCGAGTGCGCCAGTGGAATCCATGATGCGCGGATCGACCGGGATGAACGGCAGCTTCACCGGCTCGGAACCGGCCGCGATGATGCACTGCTCAAAGCCGATGGTCTGCGTCTTGCCGGCCGCGTCGGTCACTTCGACCACACGCGGACTGACAAACTTGCCGACGCCGCGCACGACCTCGACCTTGCGCTGCTTGGCCAGGCCCGTGAGCCCGCCGGTCAGCTTCTTGATGACGCTGACCTTCCAGCTGCGCAGCTTGTCGAGGTCGATCTGCGGCGCGCCAAAGCTCACGCCATGCGAGGACATATGGCTGGCCTCGTCGATGACCTTGGCCGCGTGCAGCAGCGCCTTGGACGGGATGCAACCCACGTTGAGGCAGACGCCGCCGAGGCTGTCCCAGCGCTCGACCAGCGTCACGGCAACGCCCAGGTCGGCGGCACGGAACGCGGCGGTGTAGCCACCCGGGCCACCGCCCAGCACCAGCAGTTTGACGTGGCGGTCGGCGGCCGGATCGGCCGGGGTCGCCAAGGCCACCGCGGCGGTAACCGGCGCAGCCGCAGCGGCCACGGCGGCAGGTGCCGGCGCTTCGGCTTTTACCGGTGCAGCAGGCGTAGCGGTGGCCACGCCGCCTTCCAGCCGCGCAATGACGGTGCCCTTGCGCACCTTGTCGCCAGCCTTCACCAGCACTTCGCTGACCGTGCCGGCGGCGCTGGACGGCACGTCCATGGTGGCCTTCTCGGTTTCCAGCGTGATGAGCGAGGCGTCAATGGCGACGTCTTCGCCCACCTTCACCAGCACTTCAACGACCGTGACTTCATCGAAGTTGCCCAGGTCGGGCACTGCGATGTCGATGACGCTCAAGGTACTGCCTCGAGCAAGCCACTGGGACTGGCCAGTTGCTGCGCCAGATAGGTCGAGAAACGCGCGCCCTGTGCGCCATCGATGACGCGGTGGTCATACGAGAGCGACAGCGGCAGCATCTGGCGGGGCACGAAAGCGCCCTCTTTCCAGACCGGCTTCATCTGCGTGCGCGAGACACCCAGGATGGCCACCTCGGGCGCATTGATGATCGGCGTAAAGGCCGTGCCACCGATGCCACCCAGACTGGAGACCGTGAAACAGCCGCCCTGCATCTCGTTGCCCGACAGCTTGCCCTTGCGGGCTTTGTCGGAGAGATCGGCCAGCGCGCGGGCGATCTCGTAGACGTCTTTCTTGTCGGCGTCGCGGATGACCGGCACCAGCAGGCCGTTGGGCGTCTCGGCCGCAAAGCCGATGTGCAGGTACTGCTTGAGCACCAGGTTCTCGCCGCTGGCATCCAGCGAGGCGTTGAACGCCGGGAATTCCTGCAGGGCCTTGACGCAGGCGCGGATGATGAAGGCCAGCGGCGTGAGCTTGACGCCCTCGGCAGCGGCCTTGTCCTTGAGCTTCTGGCGCGCGGCCTCGAGGTCGGTGATGTCCGCCTCGTCGAACTGCGTGACATGCGGCAGGTTGACCCAGCTGGCATGCAGGCGCGGACCGGAGATCTTCTGCACGCGGCTCAGCGGCTTGATCTCAACCGGGCCGAACTTGGCGAAGTCGACCGCCGGAATCGCCGGCAGGCCGGCACCACCGCGGGCAGCCGAGCCGCCCCCGGCGAGCGCCTGCTTGACGAAGGCCTTCACGTCATCGTGCGTGATGCGGCTGCGCTGGCCCGTGCCCTTGACGCGCGACAGGTCGACGCCCAGTTCGCGCGCCAGCTTGCGCACGGACGGACCGGCGTGGGCCTTGGAGAAGCCCGCCTCGTTGATGGGCGTGAGCGCCACCGGCGCCGTGGCCGGCGTGTGCACCACCGGCGCAGGGGCGGCAATAGGGGCGGACACCGGCGCGGGAGCTGCCGTGGGCGCAGTCACCGGGGCCGCAGCAGCGACACCGCGCACCGTGACCACCAGGCCACCGGCAGCGATCTTGCCACCCTTCTGCACATGCACCTGCTCGACCACGCCAGCGGCCGTGCACGGCACGTCCATCGTGGCCTTCTCGGTTTCCAGCGTGACCAGCGGCGTGTCGAGTTCGACCACATCGCCAACCTTCACCAGCACCTCGACAACGCCCACCTCGGCGAAGTTGCCCATGTCGGGCACGCGCACTTCGATGGACTGGGGCGCGGCGGCCACTGCAGGCGCAGCGGCTGGCGCAGGTGCCACCGCAGCAGGCGCTGACGGGGCCACGGCGGCAGGCGCCGCGGCGGCCTCGCTGCGTACCGTGATCACCAGGCCACCGGCGGAGATCTTGCCGCCTGCGGCCAGATGCACCTTTTCGACGATGCCGGCGGCCGTGGACGGCACGTCCATCGTGGCCTTCTCGGTTTCCAGCGTGGCCAGCGGCGTGTCGAGCTCGACGCGATCGCCGGGCTTCACCAGCACCTCGATCACGCCGACCTCGGCGAAGTTGCCCATATCGGGCAGGACGACATCAATTAACTGCGACAAGCGGCCTGTCCTTTAGCTGTTCAGGGGATCGGCTTTGCCGGGATCGATTCCCAGCTTGGCGATCGCCTGTGTGAGCGTGGCCTTGTCAATCTTGCCCTCATCGACCAGCGCCTTGAGGGCAGCCAGCACGATGAAGCGACGATCGACTTCGAAATGTTCGCGCAACGCGGCGCGACCATCGCTGCGACCAAAGCCGTCGGTGCCCAGCGTGACGTAACGCGGGGCGATCCACTGGCGGATCTGGTCGGGCACCAGACGCATGTTGTCGGTGGCGGCGATGACCGGTGCGTCGCGGCCCTTGAAGAGCTGCTCGACATACGGCACCTGCGCGCCCTGCGCCGGCTGCAGCAGGTTGTGACGCTCGACCGCCAGGGCCTCGCGCCGCAGTTCGCTGAAACTGGTGACCGAGAACACATCGGCGGCGACCTTGTAATCCTTCTCGAGGATGTCGGCCGCGGCGATGACCTCGCGCAGGATGGTGCCGGAGCCCAGCAGCGTCGTGCGCAGCTTGCCCTTGGCCCCTTCCCGCAGCAGGTAGGCACCCTTGAGGATGCCCGTCTCTGCGCCCACCGGCATGGCCGGCTGCAGGTAGTTCTCGTTCATCACCGAGATGTAATAGAAGATGTTCTCGTGCTCGACGTACATGCGCTTCATGCCGTCGTGGATGATCACGGCCAGCTCGTAGGCATAGGCCGGGTCATAGGCACGGCAGCTGGGCACGGTGGTGGCCACGATCTGGCTGTGGCCGTCCTGGTGCTGCAGGCCCTCGCCGGCCAGCGTCGTGCGACCAGCCGTGGCACCCAGCAGGAAGCCGCGCGCCTGGATGTCACCAGCGGCCCAG
Organism: Pseudomonadota bacterium; assembly: GCA_947453065.1. Classification (GTDB taxonomy): domain Bacteria; phylum Pseudomonadota; class Gammaproteobacteria; order Steroidobacterales; family Steroidobacteraceae; genus ZC4RG30. The sequence continues at coordinate 11,117 of CANGFJ010000043.1, read as the reverse complement.
ATGAAGTCACCCACGCGCTGGAAGCCGAACATCGAATAGTAGATGTAGAACGGCACCATGCTCTGCGCATGGTTGGCGTAGGCGGTGCCCGCAGCGATCCACGAGCAGATGGCGCCAGCCTCGTTGATGCCCTCTTCGAGCATCTGGCCTTTCTTGTCCTCTTTATAGGACATGAGCTGTTCGGCGTCCTGCGGCGTGTACAACTGGCCCACGGCCGAGTAGATGCCGATCTGGCGGAACAGGCCTTCCATGCCGAAGGTGCGTGCCTCGTCCGGCACGATCGGCACGATGCTCTTGCCGATCTGCTTGTCCTTCAGCAGCGCCGTGAGGATGCGCACGAAGGCCATGGTCGTGGAGATCTCGCGATCGCCCGAGCCATCGAGCAGCGGCTTGAAGGTCTCGAGCGGCGGCACGGCCAGCGCAGGCACATTCGTGTTGCGCTTGGGCAGGTAGCCACCCAGGGCCTCGCGACGCGACTTGAGGTATTTGATCTCTTCGCTGTCCTCGGCCGGCTTGCGGAACGAGAACTTGGCGATGTCGTCATCGCTGATCTGGATGTTGAAGGTCTGGCGGAAGTGCTTGAGGGACTCGGCGTCCATCTTCTTCTGCTGGTGGGCGACCATCTGGCCTTCGGCGGCCTTGCCCAGGCCATAGCCCTTGACCGTGTGCGCCAGAACCACCGTCGGCTGGCCCTTGTGCGCCGAGGCGGCGGCATAGGCGGCATGGACCTTCTGCGGGTCGTGGCCACCGCGGATCAGGTCGCTGATGTCGTCATCCGACATGTCGGCAACCATCGCCTTGAGCTCGGGGTGCTTGCCAAAGAAGTGCTCGCGCGTGAACGCGCCGCCCTTGGCCTTGAAGTTCTGGTACTCGCCGTCGACGCAGGCTTCCATGACGCTGCGCAGGATGCAGTTGTGGTCCTTGGACAGCAGGCGGTCCCAGCCGGTGCCCCAGAGCACCTTGATGACGTTCCAGCCGGCGCCCAGGAACGCGGCTTCGAGTTCCTGGATGACCTTGCCGTTACCGCGCACGGGGCCGTCGAGACGCTGCAGGTTGCAGTTGACGACGAACACGAGGTTATCGAGGCCTTCGCGCACCGGCATGGTGAGCGCGCCCATCGACTCGGGCTCGTCCATCTCGCCGTCGCCGCAGAAGGCCCAGACCTTGCGGTCGGAGACCGGCACGAGGCCGCGGTTTTCCATGTAGCGCACGAAGCGCGCCTGGTAGATGGCCATCATCGGCCCCAGGCCCATGGACACCGTCGGGAACTGCCAGAAGTCCGGCATGAGCCACGGGTGCGGATAGGACGACAGGCCGCCGCCGCCCACTTCCTGGCGGAAGCGCTTGAGCTGGGCCTCGCCCAGGCGCCCTTCCAGGTAGGCGCGGGCATAGACGCCCGGCGAACTGTGGCCCTGCATGAAGATCATGTCGCCGGGGTGCGTGTCGGACTGACCGCGCCAGAAGTGGTTGAAGCCCACTTCATACAGCGTGGCAGAGGACGCGTAGCTGGCCAGGTGTCCACCGTATTCGGAGGAGACCTTGTTAGCCTGGGCCACCATGGCCACGGCGTTCCAGCGCATGTAGGCCTCGAGCCGCTGCTCGATGGCGCGGTCGCCCGGGTAGCGGGGCTCCTGCGCGGCCGAAATGGTGTTCACATAAGCCGTGTTCGGCTTATAGGGCAGGTAGGCCCCGGAACGACGCGCGTGGTCAATGAGGCGTTCGAGCAGGAAATGGGCGCGGTCTGCGCCGCCGGCACGTAGCACCGAGTCGATGGACTCAAGCCACTCACGGGTTTCCTGCGGATCGTTGTCTTGCGTAGTCAGAAGGTCAGTCATTAGCGATGCCTTGAAGGCGCCCCTCTGGGGAAAAAAAGCGAACGGCAGCGCTATGCTAGGATGCAGAGGGCGCTCACCGCGACGCGCGCGATGATCCGGTTTTAATCAATCAGGGTCAAGCAAGCCGCCCTACTATTGACGTTTCAATGAGCGTGATTCCGAGACTGTGATGCTAAGCCTGTTGCCCGATTCCGGCGGCCCGACGCTGCACGCCCTCGCCGGACTGCCCAGCGATGCCGCCCTCGCTGACCTCGGCGCCCTGTTGGTCCTGCTCCCGGTCGATGGCCAGCCTGGCCGACTGCCCGAGGCCGCCCGCTGGCGCGAGCTGCACGCCCGCCTGCCGGCCCGCCATGGCGACGTCCGCGCCACCACGCTCGCCCAGGCCAGCCCCTGTGTGGCCGCGCTGGGGTATTGCCGCGCCGACGCCAGCGCCTTCGAGGTCCTCAGCGTGGCCGGCAAACTGGTCCGGCAGGCCCTGGCATTGCACCCCCAGATCCGCCGCCTGGGCATCCTGGTGCCCACCGGCACGCCCGGCCGCCGCCGGGCCTGGCAGGAGGCACTGTTTGCTGCGGCCAGCGCCCAGGCCTTCACCCTGCCGAACGCCAAAGCCAGCACGCCAGGCAGCCCTGCGCCGGCACGGCTCACGCGCGTCGATCTGTTCGGATCGGCTGACGTCGACCTGCGCCGCAGCCAGGCCACCGCCAAGGCCGGCAACCTCGTTAGACACCTGACCGCCCTGCCCCCCAATGTGCTGGATGCGGGCGGCTACCGGCGCGCGCTGGCCACCCTGGCGCGCCGGCATGGCCTGACGCTGCGCTGGTACAGCGAAGCGGCGCTGGAAAAGCTGGGCGCCGGGGCCTTTCTGGCGGTGAGCCGAGGCAACCCCTCGCGGGATGCGGGCATTGCCCACCTGAGTTATCGCCCCAAGGGTCGTCGCACCAAACAGCCGGATGTGTCGCTGGTGGGCAAGGGCATCCTGTTCGACACCGGCGGCACCAACCTCAAGCCCCATCGCAGCATGCTCGACATGCACACCGACATGGCCGGCAGCGCCGTGGCGCTGGCCTCGATCGTGGCGCTGTCCGAGATGAAGGCGCCGCTGGCAGTCGATGCGTGGCTGGCGATCACCGAGAACAACATCGGCCCGAAGGCCTATCGGCCGCAGGAAGTCATCCGTGCCGCCAATGGCACGACCATCCAGGTGATCCACAGCGATGCCGAGGGGCGCATGGTGCTGGCCGACACGCTGACGCTGGCCGCGCGCACCAAGCCGGGCCTGATCGTTGATTACGCCACGCTGACCGGTGCCTGCGTGCACGCGCTGACCGAGCGCCTGAGCGGTGTGTTTAGCAACCGCGACGCCTATGCGCCAGTGCTGACGGCTGCCGGCGCCGCCAGCGGCGAGCGCGTCTGGCCGTTCCCGCTGGACGAGGACTTCGACAGCGACATCGACAGCAGCACCGCCGACGTCGCGCAGTGCGCGGTCGAGGGCAAGGGCGACCACATCCTGGCGGCCCGCTTCCTCAAGCGCTTCGTGCCCGACACCACGCCCTGGGTGCATGTCGACCTGTCGTCCGCCACGCGCCGCGGTGGCCTGGCACACGTCGCGACCGAGATCACCGGCTTCGGTGTGCGCTTTACGCTTTCTTTGCTCCTGGACCAGAAGCTGCCTACACCATGACCACCCTCCGCATCCGCCGCCCCGACGACTGGCACCTGCACCTGCGCGATGGCGACGCCCTGGCCGCCGTGCTGCCGCACACCGCGCGGCAGTTCGGCCGCGCCATCGTCATGCCCAACCTGCGGCCGCCGGTCACCACGACCGCGCTGGCCCGGGCCTACCGCGAGCGCATCGTGGCACTGCTGCCAGCGGGCAGCCGCTTCACGCCGCTGATGACGCTGTACCTCACCGACCGCACGGACCCGGCCGAGATCGCCATCGCCAAGGCCAGTGGCATCGTGGCCGGCTGCAAGCTGTATCCGGCAGGCGCGACCACTAACTCGGACTCCGGCGTCACCGACATCCGCCGCATCGATGCCGTGCTCGAACAGATGGCCGAGCACGGCGTCGCGCTGCAGGTGCATGCCGAAGTCACCGCGCACGATGTCGATGTGTTTGACCGCGAGCAGCGCTTCATCGATGAGATCCTGGCACCGCTGCATGCGCGCATGCCGCAGCTGCGCATCGTGCTGGAACACGCCACCACGCGCGCCGCCGTGCAGTTCGTGCGCGCCGCGAGTGCCAACGTGGCCGCCACGCTGACGCCGCAGCACATCGCGATGAACCGCAACGCGCTGTTCACCGGCGGCATGCGGCCGCATCACTATTGCCTGCCGGTGCTCAAGCGCGAGGCTGATCGGGTGGCGTTGCTGGAGGCCGCCACGAGCGGCGATGCGCGCTTCTTCCTGGGCACCGACAGCGCGCCGCATGCACGCGGCACAAAAGAGGCCGCCTGTGGCTGTGCGGGCATCTACTCCGCCCATGCCGCCATCGAGTTCTACGCCGAGGCCTTCGAGAGCGTCGGCGCACTGGGCCGCCTGGAGGGCTTCGCCTCCGAATTCGGACCGCGTTTTTATGGACTGCCGCTGAACGAGGACTTCATCACGCTGGCGCGTCGTGAGTGGCTCGTGCCAGCGAACTACCCCTTTGCAGGCGGCGACGTGATCGTGCCCCTGCGTGCCGGCGAAACCCTCGCCTGGCAGATGATTGACTGATTCAAAGGACACATGGCCCATTCCCCTGACCTGATGGCACGACGGTTCCGCGGCTTCCTGCCGATCGTGATTGACGTGGAGACCGGCGGCTTTCATTCCGCCACCGATGCGCTGCTGGAGATTGCCGCCGTCATCGTCGAGGTCGATACCGACGGCCGCGTGCGCCGTGGCGCGACACATGCCTGGCATGTGCAGCCCTTCGAAGGCAGCCGGCTGGACCCAGCCTCGCTGGAGGTCACCGGCATCGACCCGTTCCACCCGCTGCGACCGGCGATTCCGGAACTCGACGCCCTGCAGCGCATGTTCCGCGAAGTCCGCCATGCGCTGCGCAACCACAACTGCCGGCGCGCAATCCTCGTGGGTCACAACGCTGCATTCGACCTGGGGTTCCTGAATGCCGCCGTGGCGCGCACAGGCATCAAGCGCAACCCGTTCCACCCGTTCTCGTGCTTCGACACGGCCACGCTGGCCGGCGTGGCGCTGGGCCAGACCGTGCTCGCGCGGGCCACGTCCGTGATGGGCATAGAGTGGGACCAGTCACAGGCCCACTCGGCCGCCTATGACGCCGAGCGCACTGCCGAGCTGTTCTGCCGCATCTGCAACGACATGCACGGCAGCTTCGTGCGCGCCGAGGAAAAGGCCCGTGCGCTAGGCTGGAACGATGGCCAGCCCGCGCCCTTGGACCTGATCAACCTCGACGAGTAACGCCGCCCGTCAGGACTTGGCGGCAGTGGCCTCGGTGAGCAGCTCTTTGAGCTCACCGCTCTGGTACATCTGCATCGCGATGTCACAACCGCCGATCAACTCGCCGTTCACGTAGAGCTGCGGGTAGGTCGGCCAGTTGGAATGGCGCTTGAGCGCGTCGCGCAGTTCCAGGTCTTCGAAGATGTTGACGGCATGGAACGGCGTGCCTACGGCGCGCAGCGCCGCGACCGTCTGCGCCGAGAACCCGCACTGCGGGAAGTCGGGCGTGCCCTTCATGAACAGCACCACCGGCTGGGTGGCGAGCTGGGTCTTGATTCGTTCTGCGACGTCCATCGGTTACCTCGTCTTCAATTCGTTGTGCACGGTCTTGACGCCCCGGGCCTTGCGCGCGACGCGCTCTGCCAGGGCGCGCTGCGCGCCGGATTTCACCGTGCCCTTGAGGGCAACGGTGCTGTTGTAAGTGTCGACGTTGATGTCAAAGGCACGGATGCCCGGCTCGGCGATCAGCAGGCTCTTGACCTCGGCGGTGAGCGCCGCGTCCTTGGCCAGCTGTTCGGGCGCACGTTCGTCCTTGCCCACGTAGTAGCCGCCCGCGGCGCCGCCGACCGCGGCCACCACGCAGCCCTGGAGTGTGGCACCGGCCAGGAACATCGAAACGAGAATGAGAGCCTTCTTCATCCGTTGAATTATGGGGGCTGGGCGTCTATTCTTCAAACCGCCTTCACCGGCCAGAATTATTATGAATCAAGCACTTAGGGAGATCCCATGAATCCGTTGAATTCCGTCAAGGGCGCCATCACGACCGGCGTCATCCTCGCCGTGGTGCTGATGCTCGTTATTGGTCAGGGCGCACTGAACGTCCTGAGCCTCGCCCGCTGGTTCCACATCGTGGCCGGCATCATGTGGATCGGCCTGCTGTACTACTTCAACGTCGTGCAGATTCCCGGCCTGGGCGCCGCAGGCGCCGACAAGGGCGGTCCGGGCGGCGCGGGCATCCAGAAGTACATCGCGCCCCGCGCACTGCTGTGGTTCCGCTGGGCTGCCCTGGCTACCTGGCTGACCGGCGCCTGGTACCTGGGTCGCAACTTCACCAACGCCTTCACGCTGGGCCATGGCGGCCAGGACCAGTACGGCCTGGTCATCGGCATCGGCGCGTGGCTCGGCACGATCATGCTGTTCAATGTCTGGGTACTGATCTGGCCGAACCAGAAGAAGATCCTGGGCATCGTCGCCGCGACGGATGAAGAGAAGGGCGCCGCCCGCAAGGTTGCCATGCTGGCCTCGCGCACGAACTTCGTGCTGTCGATCCCGATGCTGCTCTGCATGGGCTCGGCCACCCACGGCCTGCCGTTCTAAGACCATGAGCGGCCCGACGAGTGTGCTACCCCCGGACATTGCGGCCCAGGTAGCCCGCTCGCTGGCCGAGGATGTCGGCAGCGGTGATGTCACCGCTGCCCTCATCGCAGCTGGCACGATGGCGCAGGCCACCGTGCTGACGCGCGAGGACGCCGTCCTCTGCGGCACCACCTGGGTCGACGAGACCTTCCGCCAGCTCGATCCTGCCGTCACGGTCACGTGGCGCGTGCAGGAAGGCGATTCCGTCGCCGCCAACACCATTCTCTGCGACATCAGCGGCCCGGCCCGCGCCCTGCTCACGGGCGAGCGCACCGCGCTGAACTTCCTGCAGACCCTTTCCGGCACCGCGACGATCACGCGGCGCTACGTCGATGCCATCGCAGGCACCGGCTGCCAGATCCTTGACACCCGCAAGACCCTGCCCGGCCTGCGCCTCGCGCAGAAATACGCCGTGCGCTGCGGCGGTGGCCGCAACCATCGCCTGGGGCTCTACGACATGGTGCTCATCAAGGAAAACCACATCATCGCGGCAGGCTCGGTGGCCGCGGCCATCGCACAGGCCCACGCCACGGCGCCGGGCGTACCGGTAGAGACCGAAGTCGAAACGCTCGATGAATTTCGCGCCGCGCTGGCCGCAGGGCCAGACGTGATCATGCTGGATGAATTCGGCGAAGCCGCCATGCGCGAAGCCGTCGCGCTGAACCGTGCGGCCCACAAGCCCGTGCGCCTGGAAGCCTCTGGCGGCGTCGACCTGGAGACCGTCCGCCGCATCGCCGCCACCGGCATCGACTACATCTCGGTGGGTTCGCTCACCAAGCACCTGCGCGCCGTGGACCTCTCCCTGCGCTTTACGCTGCTGCCGCCCGGCTGATCAGAGTTTGTTGCGGATCGGCTTCGGCTGCGAGATGCCGTAGCCCTGGGCGTAGTCCACGCCCAGTTCGCGCAACAACTGGATGATCTCGTCGTTCTCGGCGAATTCGGCGATGGTCAACTTGCCCGTGAGATGCCCGATCTCGTTGATCGAGCGCACCATCTCGCGGTCGATCGGGTCGTGCAGGATGCCGCGCACGAAGCTGCCGTCGATCTTCAGGTAGTCCACCGGAAAGTGTTTGAGATAACCGAACGACGACAGGCCCGTGCCAAAGTCGTCGAGCGAGAACTGGCAGCCCAGTTCCTTGAGTGACTGGATGAAGCGGTTGGCCTGCGAGAAGCTGGCCACGGCGGCCGTCTCGGTGATCTCGAAGCAGATCTTGCTCGCATCCAGCCCGCTGTGTTCCAGCTGCTCAATGACGAACGGCAGGAACTTGTCATCACCCAGGCTCTGGCCTGAGAGATTGATGGCGCAGACGGCGAGGTTCTCGCGTTCGTCCGCCTCTGACACCAGCCAGCGAAACGTGTTCTCGACCACCCAACGATCGATGTTCGGCGTGATGCCATAGCGTTCGGCCGCGGCGATAAAGGCATCGGGCGCCACGATGCGCCCTGCCTCGTCGCGCATGCGCAGTAGCACTTCGAAATGGTTGCCGGGCTCTTGCTTCTGCAGGGCGAGGATCGGCATGCGATACAGCTCGAAGCGACCCTCTTCCAGCGCCACGTTGATGCGCGCGGCCCACTGCATCTCGCGCTTGCGGCGCATGAGCTCGATGTCGTTCTCGGCGAAGCTGTGCACGCGGTTGCGGCCCTGCTCCTTCGCGGCGGCACAGGCGCTGTCGGCCGCCGAGATGATGCCGGCGACATCTTCGTTGTCGGCCGTGATCGGCACCACGCCGATGCTCGCGCCGAGGCGGAACACGCGCTCTTCCCAGGTAAAGCGGAAGTTGCGCACGGCCTCGCGCAGCACCTCGGCGGTGCGCATGGCCTCGTCGAGCGTGCAGCTTTCCAGCAGGACGCCGAATTCGTCGCCGCCCAACCGCGACAGCGTGTCGCGCCAGCGCACCTTGGACTTCAGCAGCGCGCCCACCTGGCCCAGCAAGGCATCGCCCGCGGCATGGCCACAGCTGTCGTTGATCATCTTGAACTGATCGAGGTCCAGGAAGCACAGCGCGTAGGAGGCCTCGCGGGCCTTGGCACTCTTGAGCGCGCGCTCCAGCCGGCTTTCGAATTCGCGGCGATTGACCAGGCCGGTGAGCAGGTCATGGCTGGCGTGGTAGCTGAGCTTGCGATTGAGCTCCCGGCTCTCGCTGACGTCGTGGAACACCAGCACCGCGCCCACGACCTGGCCATAGCCGTCGCGGATCGGCGCCGAGGTGCTCTCGACATAGAGTTCGTGCCCATCGCGGCGAATCAGCAGCATCGGCCGCACCGACTTGGCCGCGCGCACGCGACGGATGGAGGCCGTGAGCGGGTTCTCCAGCGGCTCGCAGGTCTCTTCGTGGAAGGCGCGGAAGACCTCTTCGACGGGCTTGCCCATCGCCTCTTCCAGACGCCAGCCCGTGAGCTGCTCGGCCACCGGGTTGATGTAATCGATGATCGAACTGGCATCGGTGCTGATGACGCCATCGCCGATCGACTGCAGCGTGATCTGCGCGCCTTCCTTTTCGCGGAACAGCGACTCTTCATAGACCTTGCGGTCGGTGATGTCGTGCTCGACCCCCACCAGCCGCATGAGGCGGCCATGCACGTCCAGACGCGCCTTGGCACGGCTGACGACCCAACGCCACTCGCCATTGCGGTGGCGCATACGGTGCGTGCTCTCGAAGATCGGCAGTTTGCCGGCCACGTGGTCGCGGATGGTTTCCTGCACACGCGCCATGTCGTCCGGGTGGACCATGCCCCGCCAGTCAACCGCACCCAGCAGGTCGCTGTCCTCGTAGCCCAGCATGGCCTTCCAGCGCGGCGAGAAAAACACATCGTTGCGCTCGATGTCGAAGTCCCACAGACCGTCGTTGGCGGCCAGGAACGACAGCGCCTCGCGCTCTTCAATGACTTCCAGGCGCTGGCTGTTGCGCAGCCGGTCCAGGCCCGTGGCCAGGCTCGACCCGATGAGTTTGAGCATCAACCGCAGGTTCACGTCCCAGCTGACGCGCACCCTGCTCTGGGCCAACCCCAGCAGACCGGCAGGTTTGCCATCGAGCTGAAAGGCGATAATCAGTGCCGAGCCGATTTGCAGCCCGAGCAGGCGGTGGGCGTCAGTCTGCTGCTCGCGGCGCTGGGACGCGTTGTCGAGGAATTCAGACAGGCGCAGGTGTTCGAAGCGCGAAGCCAGGTACGGGAACTCGGTCAGGCTCATGCCGCGCAGGGCATCGAGTCGGCACGGCGTCTGGGGGTCGCGGTCCGCAACCACCGACTCGATCTGCGTACCGGCTGCGTTGAGCGCAGCGAAGAAGACCACGTCGGTGCCCGCTGTCTCACGCAGCGCTGCCAGGCTCTGGCGGATGCAGGCCTCGGAGTTCTCGCGCGTCTGGTTCTGCAGGTCAACGGCAATCTTGGTGCAGGCAACGTCAATGCCCGGGCCGGCCTTCTCGGCGCGCCCGGCCCAGAAATTCGGGGCGAGCACGTCCGTGGCAGTGAAATCAGGCGCTTTGATCGGCGTGATCGACGACATCGGACTCGCGTTCCTCGTAGTGGATTGCAGTCTTACGGCCACAGCGCCCTTCACCCAAGGACCTGCGCCACAGTTCCGGCAATCCGTTTCCGCTCAGAGACGCAAAGAGTCTGTCATATCACCTGAACAAGGCCCCATAAGTAATTGTCCACAATGAACTAATTACCCGATTTGCTGTGGCTGGAAAACGACCAGAGCCCGTTGCCGACGAAGTTCCAGAACAAGGTAATGCCGGTCGTGAGCACCTGCCCGACCAGGTACGGCCAGCCCAGCCAGGCCGTGAACGCGTGCATCAGCAGCTGGTTCAGCGTCAGCGCCCCGCCCATCACCACCACAAAGCGCGCCACCGCCGTGCCATGCGGCACCTCGCTGCGGAAGGTAAAGCGCCGGTTGAGCAGGTAGTTGACCACCGCGCCGGTGCCAAATCCCAGGCCAGAGCCCCACACTGCGCTCCAGCCCGCGAGCTCGACGGCAGCAATCAGCACCAGGTAGTGCACGCTGGTGGCGATCAACCCCACCACCACGAAGCGCCCGAAGGTCGCCATCAGCGCCTGCAGGGTCAAGGGCAGCTTCACAGCGCCGCCCGCGCCAGTCGTGCCAGCCGGTGCAGTTCCTGCGCAAGCTCCGCCTGCAGGGCAGCCATCGCGTCGGCATCGCCCGCCGCAAAGGTCCGGGGCACGCTGCGCGGCGGGCCGATGGCAATGACGATGCGCGAGAACGGTCGCGGGATGACGAACTTGTCCCAGCTCACCAGCCAGGCCCGCGAGGCCGCATAGGCCATCGGCAGCAGCGGCCGGCCCGAGATCTGCGCCAGCAGGATCGCCCCCGGCTTGAACACGAACCGCGGCCCCTTGGGACCGTCCGGCGTGATGACCGGCGAGACCTGATCTTTGACCAGCAGGTTGTAGTAGTCGCGCAGCGCCCGCGCGCCGGTGTGCGTGGACGAGCCGCGGATCACCTGT
>CANGFJ010000042.1 GCA_947453065.1 Pseudomonadota bacterium | reverse complement strand
GCACCCCTGCCGTAGCGCTGCCGGCTGCGCCACGGCGAGAGACCGGGCACGCGGAGGACTGAAGTCCAGTCCAGATTGGAGTAGATAGAGGTCGCCCCCCCTCCGTTTGGGGGTGGTTGGCCCATCGGGTAGGCCTGAACCTGTCCGACATGAAATCGCCTCCGAAAAAGCCAGAGCTCCAGCACGGTCCCTACGCGGCCGTGGAAATCTGGGGCGGTATCTTGCACTGCGACGGTGTTCGCCCGCTGCTTGGAAAAATCAAGCTGGTGAACGAAGCGCCGCTATTGCCTGTCAGGGACTGCAACCTCAGCGATGTCTGCCGCTGTCGCTACAAAAAGCTGGCCGATCGTCGGTCTGGAAGGCCTGACCGGCGTGGGTTCCTCAGTGTGGGCAGGGGGCCCGACAGGAATCGACGAGAGACGCTGAACGATCGCCGCCAGAATGAGGGGGACATTGAAATCTGGTAAGCGAGCATCTGGCAGCGCTTTCTGGGTCATGCGCGGTTGAGTAACGTCGCATGAAACCGCCGGAACTGGGCTACCGCCCGGTCGGCGGCAATCAACTGGTCGCCCTGCGCATCGCTGCTGGCAGCGGGCGTCTGTGTCACCACGACGCGACGGTCCTGGTTCAGGATGAGACGGTTCGACAGACTCATCAGCCAGCCCAGTGGCTTGGCCAGCCAATTCGGTCCAAAGCGGAAATAGCTGCGCAGGTAGTAACGCGTGCAGTGGTCGTTCACGGGGACGAAAGCCAGGAAGTTCTTGAACGTCGGACTGATCTCCAGCAGCCAGCAGCCCGGGAAACGCAGGTCCAGGCTGGGCGGCCGGCCTTGTGCGGCGGCGCCCAGTTCAGCCTGTGAGCGCAGCGTGCGGCCATCGTCCACCTGGTTGGTTACCCAGACGCGGATGCCGAGCTCGTCGGCCTCGACGTAGGGGCCTTCGACCAGGCTGCGACCGCCGGCGCCGATCGTCGTGCGATGCACGAAGGGCAGGTGAGCCACATCCAGCTGGTTTTCGATCGCCCGCGTGTAGTGCACCGGCCATTCCGTGCGGACCGTGTAGTGCCGCCAGCCTTCCGCCAGTTGCGCGAAGAAGGGCAGCTCTGCGGTCGCGCGCGATGAGTCACCCCACCACAGCCAGATCAGGTCGTGTGCTTCGCGCACCGGAAAGGTCTGCACCGCCAGCCCCTTGGGGATTCGGCCAGCACGGCCCAGCGCGGGCGCATGCCGGCACTGCCCGTCGTCCCCGAAGCGGAAGCCATGGAACGGGCAGACGATCGTGTCATCGATCACTTGGCCTGCGCCCAGTGATGCGCCCAGATGTGGGCAGCGATCGCGCTGCGCGGTCAGACTGCCGCTGCTGTCGCGCCAGAACACCAGCCGTTCGCCAAATCGTTCGACCGTCAGCGGCTTTCGCACGACTTCCCGCGGTTCCAGCACCGGGTACCAGTGGTTCAGTGGTACGTGCATGGTCTAGCCCTCGGCCTCTACATACAGCCACCGACGGTTCAGTCGCTCGAAGCGGCTGATCTCATGCAGTCGGGTGGCACGCCCGTTCAGTTGGTGGCGCGCCACGAATTCCACGACGGCGTGGTCAGTGTCCTGCTGGAGGTAACGACGCACGTCCAGGCCGAGCCAGCGCAGTCCCGGCGGATTGGGTTCGATGGCAGCGGGACGCGTACGGGGGTGCCAGGTCTCCAGCAAGTAGTCGCCCAGGCCCAGCACATAAGCGCTGTAGCGGGAGCGCATGAGGCGCTCGGCATCGGGGGCCTGAAGCCGCAGGGGGCCGTTGTGCCATCGGCCACAGCAGGCCTCATAGGCAGCGGGAAGGCCGCAGGGGCAGGTGGGTTGCTGCGTGGCGATGTGCTTCTTCATGAACCTGAAACCATTGTTCTATATTATTCGAACTATGAAACCTGATGCCGTTGTCACCGCGCTGGCTGCCCTGGCCCAGGACTCCCGGCTCGCGGTGTTCCGCCTGCTGGTCAAGCGCGGCCCTGAAGGCTACGCGGCAGGCCAGCTCAGCGAGCGCCTGGCCATTCCTGCGCCGACCTTGTCATTCCACCTGAAGACGCTCGCTCACGCCGGTCTCATCAGTGCCCGCAAGGAAAGCCGCTATCTCTATTACAGCGCCAATTTCGACCGCATGGCTGGCATCGTGGCCTTCCTGACAGAACACTGCTGCAGTCTGGCCACCGATTGCGCGTCTGTCGATTGCGCACCGTGCGCAAAGCCTGCACGCAGGAAATCCGCATGACGGCCGTCCATTCCCCTGGCAATGAAAGGGTCCCTGTATGAGCGACCGGATCTACAACGTCCTCTTCCTGTGCACAGGAAATTCTGCCCGAAGCATTCTTGCCGAAGCCCTGCTGAACAAGCTGGGGCAAGGGCGCTTTGCTGCCTTCAGCGCCGGCAGCCACCCCAATGGCCGCGTCAACCCGTATGCGCTGGCACTGCTGGAGCGATTGGATTTTGATACGGCCAAGCTTCGCAGCAAAGCCTGGGATGAGTTTGCAGCGCCGGGCGCACCCGCGCTGGATTTCGTATTCACCGTCTGTGACAACGCGGCAGGCGAGGTCTGTCCCGTGTGGCCCGGGCAGCCTATGACTGCGCACTGGGGCCTTGGTGATCCGGCTGCGGTCGAGGGCAGCGAACTGGAGATCGCCACAGCATTTCGGGACGCATTCCGCTCGCTGGAACGTCGCATGGGCTTGTTTCTGTCGTTACCGGTCAGTTCGCTCGATCGTCTGTCCCTGATCAATAAACTGCGCAATATAGGAGTGGCTTGAATCATGTCGCTCTTTGAGCGCTATCTCACACTCTGGGTTGCCGCTTGCATCCTGGTGGGTATCGGCCTGGGGCATCTGCTGCCAGGGGTCTTCCAGTCAATTGGGGCAGCCGAAGTGGCCCGGGTCAATCTACCGGTCGCCGTGCTGATCTGGCTGATGATCATTCCGATGCTGATGAAGATCGACTTCGCGGCACTGGGGCAGGTGCGCCGGCACTGGCGGGGCATTGGCGTCACGCTGTTCGTAAACTGGGGGGTCAAACCCTTCTCGATGGCCCTGCTGGGCTGGTTGTTCATCGGCGGGTTGTTCCGGCAGTGGTTGCCGGCTGACCAAGTCGATTCCTACATCGCCGGGCTGATCCTGCTTGCCGCTGCGCCCTGCACTGCCATGGTGTTTGTGTGGAGCAACCTCTGCGACGGGGAGCCCCATTTCACCCTCTCGCAGGTTGCCCTGAACGATCTGATCATGGTGGTGGCTTTCGCGCCGATCGTGGCGCTGTTGCTGGGTCTCTCGGCGATCACAGTGCCCTGGACGACGCTCATTTTGTCCGTTGTGCTCTATATCGTCGTGCCCGTTGTCTTTGCCCAGGTCCTGCGCCGCTTCCTGCTCGCGGGCAACGGTCAGGCGCGGCTGGCCGCGACCCTGTCGCGTCTGGGGCCGCTGAGCCTGCTGGCTTTGCTGGCCACGCTGGTGCTGCTGTTCGGTTTCCAGGGGGAGCAGATCCTGGCGCAGCCCTTGGTCATTGCGCTGCTTGCCGTGCCGATTCTGATCCAGGTGTACTTCAATTCGGCGCTGGCTTATCTGCTCAACCGGCTCAGTGGTGAAGCACACTGTGTCGCAGGGCCTTCAGCGCTGATTGGTGCCAGCAATTTCTTTGAGTTGGCTGTAGCGGCGGCCATCAGCCTGTTCGGGTTCAAGTCGGGTGCGGCGCTGGCAACCGTGGTCGGCGTCCTTATCGAGGTGCCGGTCATGTTGTCGGTCGTTGCGCTGGTTCGTCGCAGCAAGGACTGGTACCAACGCGGCGCAACGATTCATCCATTACAGGGCAGCAATTCATGACCGAGCAACGCGTCACGATTTATCACAACCCAGGCTGCGGCACATCGCGTAACACCCTCGCGCTGATCCGCAACGCCGGTATCGAGCCCACGGTCATCGAGTACCTGAAGACGCCACCGGATCGCGCGACGCTGCTGACGCTCCTGCAGCAGATGGGGATTTCTCCGCGCAAATTGCTGCGCGAAAAGGGAACGCCGTATGCGGAACTGGGCCTGCAGTCTTTGCACTGGTCTGATGCGCAACTGCTGGACCAGATGCTGGCGCATCCGATCCTCATCAACCGCCCAGTCGTGGTGACTCCCTGGGGAACGCGGCTCTGTCGCCCGTCCGAAGTCGTGCTGGAGATCTTGCCCGTGCCGCAGCAGGGGCCGTTTGTGAAGGAGGACGGCGAACAGGTCATCGATCAGGGAGGCCAGCGTGTCGGCGGGCCGCCGTGAGATACTTGCACTCCACTCTATCAAGGTAGACGCCCATCAAAACCAGTGCCCGTTGGCTCGCGCTGCTTCTGGCCTCGGCCAGCCTGCTAGCTCCCCTGGTCGCCGACGCCCGCGCGGGCTCTGGCAGTAGTTTCGGCAGTCGCGGCACCCGCACGTTCACGGCGCCGCGCCCGACCGCCGTGGCCCCGTCCACACGGCCCATCGAACGCAGCGCCACGCCGCAGCCCGCGACGCCGCAGGCCGGCCAGCAGCCTGCTGCGGGCATGCCGGCCGCAGCGCCCGTGCCAGCGGGTGGTTTCTTTGCCCGTAACCCGTTCATGTCTGGCCTGTTGGGCGGCATGGTGGGCGGTGGGCTGATGGGCATGATGTTCGGCGGCGGCTTTTCCGGTGGCGGCATGGGCGGCATGGGCGGCATGGGCAGCACGCTGATCCAGTTGCTGTTGATCGGCGGGCTCATCTTTGTTGCGCTGCGCCTGTTCCGTGGCCGGTCCGGCAGCAACGTGCCGCCGGTTAATACGGACTATGGGTTCGTGTCTCGCCCGCAGAGCGTGCCGTCCATGGACTACACCGCTGCCAGCCCGGCCTCCGTAGGCACGGCACCTGCCCTGTTGACCGGCACTGCCACGGAACAACCGCTCATCACCGACGCCGACTACAAGGCATTCGAGTCGCTGCTCATCGACGTGCAGACGGCCTACAGCAAGGGCGACCTCGCCAAGCTGCGCATGCTGGCCTCGCCCGAGATCCTGGGTTACTTCTCCGAAGCGCTGTCGGCTAACGTGAGCCGCGGCGTCACGAACACGATCGAGGCGGTCAAGCTCGAGCAGGGTGACCTGTCAGAGGCGTGGAGCGAAGCCGGCCTGGACTACGCGAGCGTCGCGATGCGCTTCAGCCTGCTGGACGTGACGCGCGACATGGCTGGCAAAATCGTGGACGGCAGCGACCAGTTGCGTACCGAGGCGACCGAGGTGTGGACCTTCCTGCGTAGCCGTGGCGGCCGCTGGATCGTGTCGGCTATCCAGCAGACCTGACCGGGGCGCCATTCTCCTGGCTCGGTTTGTCTGGTAGCTTCAGTCGCCTGAGCAATTCCCCGCAGAGGGAAGGAGAGGCGGGCCATGGTGAATCGAAAACGCGCGCTCTGGATGGGCGCGACTCTTCTGTTGGTTGCCGCCTTGGGCCTGCGCTTCACGTTGGCGAAGGATGAGGTTCCAGGCTGGCTGAACAAGGGCGAGAACTGGCCGGCGCAGAAGCAGAAACTGCAGGCTTATGGCGAACGCTTCAAGACCTCCTGGGACCTGTACCAGTCCCTGAGGCAGGCCGCCGGCGCGGCGAAAGGCCCTGACTGGGCCAGAATGGCCGAACCGGCCTTCGACTGGTCCGGCGTCTA
Source organism: Pseudomonadota bacterium (assembly GCA_947453065.1). Lineage (GTDB taxonomy): Bacteria > Pseudomonadota > Gammaproteobacteria > Steroidobacterales > Steroidobacteraceae > ZC4RG30. The sequence continues at coordinate 11,098 of CANGFJ010000042.1, read as the reverse complement.
CACGCGGTCCGGCGGCGGACTGGAGTTCGATCCCGACCTGAAGGGGCCGCTGCCCCCGACCACCGCCCGGCTGACGCCCGCGGGGCAGGCGGTGGTGGATCGCAAGACCGACCAGATCAAGCGCACCGGTGGTGAGTACGACCCGCTCAGCGACTGTCGTCCGCCTGGCGTGCCGCGCTGGTTCAGCGAGCCCTTCCTGCATGAATTCATTGTCACGCCCAAGCAGACCTGGCTCATCAACGAGATGGTCAATGATGTCCGGCGTGTGTACACCGATGGTCGCGAGCACACGCCCGAGGCCGATGCTTATCCCCTGACCAATGGCGACACCATTGGGTTCTGGGATGGCGACACGCTGGTGACCCACACCCGCGACCTGATGGCCGGCCAGTACCAGCGCGGCGTGCAGCCGGATTTCTCCGAGCAGACCCAAATCGTAGAGCGCTGGCACAAGGTGGACGCTCGCACCGTGCAGGCCGACGTGTGGGTGTTCGACCCCGTGAACCTCAAGGCGCCGTGGTACACGCGGCAAAGCTGGACCAAGCTGACCAACGACGACAGTGCGCTGCGGCTGCGCTACTGGGACTGCCGTGAGAACAGTAACAATGCCATCACCAAGAAGGGCGATGGCACGTCCGAGTTCGAAACCTTTGATTTCGAGAAGAGCCCGAAGCGTTGAAGCCGCTTCGCGTACCGAGGAAATGCAGATGACAAAGCGCAGCATCCTTGCACTGGTCGGCGCGTTGGCGCTGGGTGCAGTCGCCATTCCGGCCGGGGCCCATCATTCGGCCGCGATGTTTGATCCGGCCAAAGAGGTTGCCCTCACCGGCGTCGTCAAGGAATTCCAGTACACCAACCCACATTCCTGGTTGCTGGTGGATGTAAAGAACAAAGACGGCTCGGTGACCACCTGGGGCTTCGAAGCTGAAGGCCCCAGTACCTTGCTGCGTGCCGGCATCCATCGCGGTGACTTCGCGCCCGGCACAGCCATCGCGATCAAGGGCAGTCCACACCGCGACGGCCGCCCGGCAGCGGCGTGGATCAGCGCCACGCGCCTCTCAGACAAGAAAGACTTCAATCCGCGCGCGGGGTTCGCAATTCGCTGATCCGCGTTTATTTCGAGTAGGTCTGCGACGTCGTCGACCCGCCGCGACCGGTCCAGTTGGTGTGGAAAAACTCGCCGCGTGGGCGGTCGATCCGTTCGTAGGTGTGTGCGCCAAAGTAGTCGCGCTGGGCCTGCAGTAGATTGGCAGGCAGGCGCGCCGACCGGTACCCATCCCAGTACGCCAGCGACGCAGACAGGCAGGGTACGGGAATCCCTGCCTCGACGGCCGCAACGACCACACGGCGCCATGCCGCCTGGCGGGTCTCGACCTGCTCCTTGAAGAACGGATCCAGCAGCAGGTTGACCAGCCCCGCATCGCGGTCGAAGGCTCTCTTGATGTCGCCCAGGAACGCCGAGCGAATGATGCAGCCGCCGCGCCAGGTCAGGGCAATGCCGCCAAAGTTCAGGTTCCAGTGGCGGGTCTGTGCTGTGGCGCGCATCAGCTGGTAGCCCTGCGCATAGCTGATGATCTTGGCCGCATACAGGGCCTGCCGCAGGTCATCCAGGACACGCGCCCGGTCGGCGCTGATCGGCTCGACGTGCGCATCGAGTTGCTGGGATGCCGCCACGCGCTCCTCTTTCGCCGACGACAGGCAACGCGCGAACACCGCCTCTCCGATCAGCGTCAGCGGCGTGCCCTCGTCGAGCGCGGCAAGCAGCGTCCATTTGCCCGTGCCCTTCTGGCCCGCCGCATCGAGGATGAGGTCGACGACCGCTTCGCCCTGCTCATCCTTGTAGCCCAGGATGTCGCGGGTGATCTCCACCAGGTAGCTGTCGAGTTCACCGGCATTCCACTGTGCAAAGACAGCAGCCATCTCAGCGTTGCTCAGCCCCAGGCCCCGTTTCATCAGGTCATAGGTCTCGCAGATGATCTGCATGTCGCCATATTCGATGCCGTTGTGGATCATCTTCACGAAGTGACCGGCACCGTCTTCGCCCATCCAGTCGCAGCAGGGCTCCCCGTCTGGCGTGCGGGCGCAGATCGCCTGGAAGATGGGGCGGATATGCGGCCACGCTGCGGGGCTGCCGCCGGGCATCAGGGAAGGGCCCAGTAGGGCGCCTTCCTCACCGCCGGAAACGCCAGAGCCCACATAGAGCAGTCCCTGCGATTCAACCTGGCGTGTGCGGCGGATCGTGTCGGTGTAGAGGCTGTTGCCGCCGTCAATGAGGATGTCGCCGGGTGAGAGCAGCGGCGCCAATCGGTCAATGAGTTCATCAACGGCCTGGCCGGCTTTGACGAGCAGGATGATCTTGCGCGGCGTCGACAGCGCATCCACCAATGTTTCGAGCGTTGTTGCGCCAGTAAAATTCTTGCCTTGGGCGCGACCCTGGAGAAACGCGTGCACCCGCTCCGGCGTGCGGTTGTGCACGCAGACACGGAAGCCCTTGCTCTCCATGTTCAGGGCGAGGTTCTCGCCCATCACGGCCAGGCCAATCAGGCCGATGTCGCACTGCTGATCGTTCATGGTGTTGCTTCGCTTTAGAGGTTGGGCCGCAAGGCAGCGATCGTGTCTGCGATCTGGGCGTCAAGGGAGGCCATGCCATCAATGCGCAGCGCCTGTTCGTCGGGGTCTGGCAGTTCCAGCGCCGCCAACTGGCTCTCCAGCAGCGATGCCGGCATGAAGTGGCCCTGCCGCTGCGCCAGCCGCGCAAAGAGCTGCGCGCGATCGAGCACCGGCAAGACAAACCTGACATCGCCTGCTTCCGCACGAATCAGGTCCCTGTAGCGCCGCTTCAGGGACGAGCAGGACACGACGACGCCGGTGGCTTTGCCCTGTGCGCAGGCCGTTGCAACCTGCTTCAGGAAGGGCAGGCGATCGTCGTCATCCAGTGCACTGCCAGCGGCCATCTTGGCAATGTTTGCGTGTGGGTGCAGCGTGTCGCCTTCGATGAACTGCCAGCCGAGTCGCGCCGCCAGGGCGCGACCCAGCGTCGATTTGCCGCAGCCGCTGACGCCCATGATGACGATGGCGCTCGTCCGCACGACCTGCATTACCGCAGGCCTTTGACCGAGTCGCGTGCGATGACCTTAAGGCCCACATCGATGATCTGCGGTGTCTGGCTGGCATCGCCAGACAGCAGATTCAGGATCAGCTGCCCTGTCCGCTGGCCCAGTTCCCGGAAGTCCACGTGCACGGTGGTCAGTGGAGGGTTGATAACACGGCCAATTTCAAAATCGCCGAAACCGATGACCGAGAGAGCCTGAGGCACCGTGATGCCGCGCCGTTGGCTCTCCATCACGACGCCCACGGCCGACAGGTCAGACACTGCGAAAACGGCCTCAATCCGGGGCTCTCGCTCCAACAAGATAGCGATGGATGCAGCGCCATGGTCATAGCTGACGGGCGCCTTGCCATGGCGAAGCACCAGGTTGGTTGCCATGCCCGTGTTGCGCAGTTCGTCCTCGAAGCCGCGCATGCGCTCTTCGCCGCGGTGATCGATCACGTCGCCCTCGTTCGAGCTGGCCACGGCTCCGATCCGCTTGAAGCCCTTCTCGATCAGGTAGCGCGCCGCCGTACGGCCGACCTGGTAGTTCGAGAAGCCAACGGCATGTTCGATGGGTTGGCGCGGCAGGTCGGCCACTTCGATGATGGGAATGTTGGCCGCAAGCAGCATCCGCGAGGCAGTGCGGCTGTGTGCAGCGCCGGTCAGCACGATGGCTTCGGGCCGCCGCGCGAGCAGGTTCTTGAGTTGCCGCTCTTCCTCGGCCAGGGAATAGTCGGTGTAGGTGATCAGCAGGTGATAGTTGTCTGCGCGCAGCGCCTCGGTGAGGCCATGCGCGACAGCCGCGAAGTTGGCGTTCGTGAGGGTCGGCAGCATCAGCGCAATGAAACCGGTGCGGCGGCTCGACAGGCTGCCGGCGGCGCGGTCTGGCACGTAGCCGAGGTCTGCGATCGCCTTGTTGACGCGGGCGCGCGTCTCGGGAAGCACGAGGTCCAGGTCGCGGATCACGCGGGACACCGTCATGCGCGACACGCCCGCCAACCGCGATACGTCGCGAATCGTTGGGCGCTGCGCCGAGAGGGCGCGGCTGGCGCTCTTCTTGGGTGCCGGACTCATGCAATGTCCTCGTTGAGCGCCAGATGAAGTTTGATGACCTGAGAACGATCCCCGGCCCGTTCCATGGCTGTCATGGCCTGCGACAGTGGATAGGTGCCCGACAGGATCGGCGTCACGTCGATGGTACCCGACACGATGAGGTCAACGGCCAGGCGGAACTCATCGTGCGCGCGGAACGCACCCACAAGCTCGATCTCGCGCGACTGGAGCACGTTGACGGGGATCGGTGCGGTGCCGGGCGGCAGCATGCCAACCTGCACGATACGTCCGCCACGACGAATCACCCGGAACAGCGAGGCCAGGGCGGCCGGTGATCCGGAGGCTTCCAGGGCGACGTCAAAATAGCCCCCGTCCACCTCGAACTCGGCCAGTCCTTCTGGCTGGGCGACCACGTTGACGGTTCGGGTCGCCCCCATGCGCGTCCGCGCGATGGCCAGCGGTGCATCTTCGACATCGGTCGTGACCACCTCGGCTGCACCGGCCAGGCGCGCGGCGCGGGCCGTGAGCAGGCCGATCGGCCCGGAGCCGGTGACGATCACGCGCTTGCCCATCAAGGGACCGGCGCGGTTGACCGCGTGCAGACCCACCGACAGCGGCTCTGCAACCGACAGTCGCAGCAGGTCTGTGTCGTCTGCCACGGGAATGACCTGGTCCTGCCGCAGGACCAGGTGCTGGGAGAAGCCGCCCTGGGAGTGCGGAAATCGCCCTGCGCTGCCAAGGAACCACATGTTCGTGCACAGGTTGCTGCGACCCGAGCGACAGTAGTGGCAACTCAGGCAGGCGCGGCTGGGATCCAGCGCGGCTTTCTGGCCGGCATGCAGGCCGCTGACGCCTGCGCCCACCTCCAGCACGACCCCAGAAATCTCGTGGCCGAGGGTCAGGGGTTCACGCACGGCGAAATCGCCGACTGCGCCGCGGTGGTAGTAGTGCAGGTCGGAACCGCAGATGCCGCCGAAGGCAACGGCGACACGCACCTCACCGGGCAGCAGTGGCCGGTCCTGGATCGGATCGATCCGCAGGTCCTTCTTGCCGTGACAAACCGCAGAAAACTTCATGGTGACCACCCGCCCGAGGAATGTGCACGTTAACAAAAATGACTCACAGGCGCAGCGTGCGGGTTGTTGCGGAGGCAGGAAGGGTGGTGAAATGCCACGGCTTTGGCAGCACCTGCTGTTCATCGAGGCTAAACCAGCCGGGGTTGCGCCGTTGCGGTGTGACAGGTCCCTTGCCCTGTTTCTTCAACCCATAGATTGGCCATCGGGGGAGCGTCCGACCTTGAACCTCTTTGACTTGTCCGGCCGTACGGCCCTGATCACCGGTGCTTCCCGGGGTATTGGTTTCGCGATTGCCGAGGCGCTGGCCGCTGCCGGCGCACGCGTCATCCTCAATGGCCGGTCGGCGTCGTCGCTCGATGAGACCGCCCAGCGCCTGCGCCAGTCCGGCGCGCAGGTGGAGACCAGCGTCTTTGACGTGACCAATGCGGCGCAGGCCGTTGCGGCCATCCAGCTCATCGAAGAGTCGATCGGCCCGATCGATATCCTGGTCAACAACGCGGGCATCCAGCGTCGTGCACCGCTGGACCAGTTCAAGGACAGCGACTGGCGCGAGTTGATGGCGACCAACCTCGACAGCGTGTACTACGTCAGCAAAGCCGTGGCGCCGCACATGATTGCCCGCGGCCGCGGCAAGATCATCAACATCGGCAGCGTGCAGTGTGAACTCGCCCGTCCCGGAATCGCCCCCTACACCGCGTCCAAAGGCGCAGTCAAAAACCTCACCAAAGGCATGTGTGCAGACTGGGCGCGCCATGGTCTGTAGATCAACGCCATTGGCCCGGGCTATTTTTCGACCCCGCTGAACAAGGCGCTGGTCGAGGATCCCGTGTTCGACGAGTGGCTGCGCAAGCGTACGCCTGCGGGTCGCTGGGGAAAGCTGCAAGACCTGCATGGCGTGGCCGTCTTCCTCGCCTCCGGCGCATCCGATTTCATCAACGGCCAGACCATCTATGTGGATGGCGGCATTCTCTCGGTTATCTGAGGTCAGTCATGAATGATCTGCGCACGATAGCGCTGCAACTGTGCCCTTTCTCGCCGCGCCTGGAGGCAGGGCTGAGCGCACGTTTCGACGTGATCCGGTGGTTCGAGCTCAGCGAGGGCGAGCAGTCCACCTGGCTGGCGGCGCAAGCCCCGGGTGTGCACGCCGTCGTAACGGGTGGCCATGTGGGGTGCAGCAATGCCTTGATGGCCGCGTTGCCTTCGCTGGGCATCATTGCCATCCATGGCGTGGGCGTCGACAAGGTCGATTTGCCGTTCGCCCGCAGCCGCAACGTGCGTGTGACCACGACGCCCGGCGTGCTCACCGAAGATGTGGCGGACCTGGCGGTGGGCCTCATCATCGGATTGCTGCGCGGAATACCGGCATCCGACGCGTATGTGCGGGCCGGGTCCTGGGAACAGGGTGATCGCCCGCTGGCCCGCAAAGTCAGTGGCCGTCGGTTCGGGGTCGTGGGGCTGGGTCATATTGGCGCGGCCATCGCCGCACGTCTGGCTGCGTTCGGGCCTGTGGCGTACACAGGCCCACAGCGCAAGGAGGTGCCGTATGCGTTTCACGCGGACCTGCTTGATCTGGCGCGGGCGTCGGACGTGCTCGTGCTGGCCTGCCCGGCAAACGCGTCGACGCGACACATCGTGAATGCCGCCGTGTTGGCTGCGCTCGGTGAAGAGGGATATCTGGTCAACGTCGCGCGCGGCGCGGTCGTTGATGAGGGGGCCCTGGTCGCTGCACTGGATGCGGGTCGCCTGGCTGGCGCCGCGCTCGATGTCTTCGAGAACGAACCCCACGTTCCAGAGGCGCTGCGTAGCAGTTCCCGGGTTGTGCTGACCCCCCACATGGCCAGCGCAACGGTAGAGACGCGCATCCGCATGGCCGATGTCGTGCTGGAGAACCTGGACGCGTTCCGGGCCGGCGGGTTGTCGCCCGCTCAGTAACTGCGCCCTTGGGAAACGAGGCCGCATAGTCTGCTGCACAAAATTATGGTATCGATATCATCCGTCCAGTATTAGGAATTGAGGAATCAGGAAATGGCAAAGAAGTCGTTGAGGCAGGTCCTGCAGGAAGCCAAGAGTTGTGTCGTGGCGCCCTGCGTCTATGACTGCGCCTCGGCCCGTGCAGTGGAAATGGTGGGTTTCCCGGCCATGATGCTGAGCGGCGGCGAGGTCTCGATCGCCATGAATGGCGTGATCGACTACGGCTTCAGCAACCTGACGGACCTGGAGTGGATCACCAGCCGCATCAGCCAGACGTCGGGCATTCCGCTGGCAGCAGACATCGAAGACGGTTTTGGTGGTCCGCTGGCCGTCTACCGTTCGGCCCGTCGCATGGTGATGGCCGGCGCGCAGGCGCTGCAGCTGGAAGACTCCAGCGACATGGAAGAGTCCACGCAGCTGCTGCCGCGCGAGAAGTACTACGAGAAGGTGCGGGCTGCCCTGGCTGCGATCAAGGGCACCAACTGCATCCTGATCGCGCGTACTAACGCTGATCCTGCCACGGAGCTGGATGAAGGCATCGAGCGCTGCCGTATGGCCGTTGAGCTAGGCGCCGAGATGACCACGGTCGTGAAGCTGGGCAACCTGGCCGATGCGAAGTATGTCGCGAGCAGGGTACCGGGCTGGAAGATGTACCCGGACGTTCGTGGCCGCAATGGCATCCAGGACGTGACCGTGGATGACATCTATCCGTTGGGTTTCAACTTCATGACCATGCACTACACGCTGAAGGCAGCGATGGACGGCATGCTCGAACACGGCAAGCGCAACTTCGAGCAGCAGGGCAGTCTTTACACCTGCGACAAGACCGATGCGACCGGCATCTATGGCATGAGTGCGACGCCCCTGTTCGACCCCCAGAGCTATATGGAGCTTGAAGGTCGCTTCAGTGGTCGCAAGAAGGAGTACACGATCGTCGGCAACCAGGTCGAGGAATTCCCTGCAGGGTTTGTCCAGACGCCGATCGACGATCGGCTTTAACGCAGGGACGGCAGCGACGCCAGCGGCAGGTAAGCCAGCCGGCGATCGCCGCGCGCAGTGAGGTAGAGGGTGCCCTCTACCTGCACGGCGCCACAGGCATAGTTGATCAGCGCATTGCCCGGGCGGGTAAGCAGCGGGGTCACCGTGCCGCGTACCGGGTCGACGCGGGCGATGATCCAGTCTTGGGGGCATTCCGGCCCGTTGCAGGCAGCGATGCGTTCAACGGTGCTGCGCTGGCCACCGATCAAGAGGCTGCCATCCGGTGCGCGCTTGATGTTGTCGGGCAGGAAGCCCAGTGGAATTCTGCGCTCTGTTCCGGTCTTCCGATTCAGGACCAGCAGTTCCCCGGCGCTCCAGGCACTGACATAGACCGTGTTGCCGTCGGCGCTGGTCTCCAACCCATTTGCACCGGATAGACCGCCGGTATCCAGGCGTCGCATGCCACTGTCTGCATGCCATTCCCACAACGAGCCCGTGTTTTCGCGACGACCCATGCGGGTCCAGGCGTCCTTATCGTTGGGATCATGGAAGCTGCTTGCTAGCAGGCCGCCGTCGGCCAGCGGAACCACGGCATTCGCCAGCGTCCCTGGGGGCATCGCGACGCAGCCGACCCAACTTGCCGTCGGCACGGCCCGACGGGCGTCGATGCGGAATAGCTCGATTGCGTGGCGATCGCCGTGGTTGGCGGCATAGAGCAGGTGCTGACCCTTCGGGCCTGCGAGCAGGTGAAGGCCATCCATCGACAGGGCTGCCAGGCTCGGTGGGCCGCTGCATCCTGTGCGCAGGCTGGTATCCACTTGCATCGTCAGGTCGTGCGCAGGAAACAGCGTGGTGGCCCGATGGGTGCGGCGATTGATCAGGTACAGCTGGGCAGGGGCGCCCACGTTCAGGCCGCTGCTTACCAGCCAGGGCGTGCCAGGTATAGCCGCCAGGTCCTCGCTGGCCGTGGGGCCGCAGATATAGTGCAGGCCATCACTGGGGGTGCAGGGGTGTTCGGCTGCCGGCAGGGTCTTGGTTGGGGTTGCAGCCGGTGCAACACTGGCGGCAAGCAGGAGTGCAGTGGGTAACCAGCGCTTCATGGTGGGCTACGCAGCGGCCCGCAGCGCACGGTAGGGGCCACGGGCCCGCCTGAACAGCCAGAACATCAGCGGTCCCGGCAGTGTCATGACAATGGCCAGTGAATAGCGGATCGCCAGCGGATCGTGGAACACATAGTCATTGAGCATGCCGACCAGCATCGGGCCCAGGCCCATGCCGACCAAGGAGGAGATGGTGATGTAAAGCGCTGACACCTGCGCGCGGGCGCGACTGGGTACGATCAGCTGGATCGACATGCCGGCGCAGGGAATGGGCATGGTGCTCATCAAGACAGTGGGTACCAGGAACAGCACCGTAAGTTCCACTGTCGGCATCAGCATGGCCAAGGTGCCCGTTACGCCGCAGCCGACGAAGCTGAAGGCAGCGACGATCAGCGGCGCATCCAGCGTGCCGCGACGCGCGAGCCGATCCGTGAGCCAGCCTGCGAAATACGCGCCGCCTGTACCGCACACCAGCAGCAAGGAACCGAACGCCAGTCCCTGCTGTGCCTTGTTCAGGCCATGCGTTCGCTCCAGGAAGGTGGGCGTCCAGAATGCCAGGGCATTGACGACCAGAATGACCATTGCGAAGCCTGCGAAGATCGGCAGCAGGGCGGCACGCCGTTGGCGCACCACGTCGATCACCTCCCTGACCGACAGGGGAAGTTCGCCACCGGGTCCGCGTCGCGGTGGCTCGCGCAACAGCAGCAGCGCCGGAACCAGCAGCAGTCCCGGGAATCCCACGATGATGAAGGCCACCTGCCAGGGGGCCATGCCGCTGAACAGCCCCGACTGCAGGAAGCTGGAGGTCGTCAGCCACTGCAACAGGCTGCCGCCAGCGATCAAGGTCAGGCCCTGGCCAAAGGGGGCGCTCATCAGGAACACGCTGATGGGCCGACCCAGTCGCTCGGGCGGAAAGTGGTCGCTCAGCAGCGAGAACGAGGCGGGTGTCACGCTGGCCTCGCCAACGCCGACACCGATGCGAATCAGGAACAGCTGCAGGTAACTGCGCGCCAGGCCCGATGTCATGGCGAACAGGCTGAACAGGCCCATGCACAGCCCGAGCACGGTGCGGCGGGGGAAGCGATCTGCGAGGCGACCAATGGGGATGCAGGCGAGCACGTAGAACACGTTGAAGGCGACGCTCTGCAGCACGCTGAATGCCGTGTCGCTGAGCTCGAATGCCGTCTTGATGGGGCCGGCCATGAGGGTGACCACGGTACGGTCGGCCTGCGAAACAATGGAGGCCAGCGCCAGCAGGCCCGCTACGGTCCAGCCTCTTGCAGCGCTGGGCCAGGGGGTGACGGCATCAGGCGCGTTGGGCGGCGTGTGCATCGGTCGTGCCTTCCGTATAGCCCGGTCTGGTCGCTCTGGAGTGGCGCGCCGGGTTCAATGTTATCGGTCACTTTATCATCGCCCCGCCGAGTGCCGCAATGTCACACGCGCGGATTGCGGGCTGCAGGGACTAGGGGCGATGATGCGCAAGGCGATCCACTGGCAACGAGTGGCGCCAAGAATTCCTGACTTGGGGGTAGAGGTTTATGACGAAGATCGAAAAGCGGCCGTCCCGGCTCCATCACACGGCGTATGTCACCCGTGATCTGGAAGCCACGCGCAAGTTCTACGAGGAGGTCATTGGCCTTCCGCTGGTGGCGACGTGGAGCGAGTCGGACATGCTCTTTGGGGCCGAGCGCGTCTATTGCCATGTGTTCTTCGAGCTGGCCGACGGCAGTGCGCTGGCCTTCTTCCAGTTCGCGAACCCTGAAGACCAGGAACTGTTTGGCCCGAAGATGCCGCCGTCGCCGTTCCACCATATTGCGCTGAACGTCGAT
>CANGFJ010000041.1 GCA_947453065.1 Pseudomonadota bacterium | reverse complement strand
GTCTTGCCCGAGCCGGTCTCGCCGCAGACGATGACCACCTGGTTGGCCACGATGGCCGCACGGATCTCGTCCCGCCGTGCTGACACCGGGAGCTCGGGCGGATATTCGATCGCCGGCACGCTGGCCGCACGCGCGGCCCGCGCCGCTACCGATGCGTCGCAGCGGCTGCGCAGCCCATTCAGCTGCGCGGTGATGTCCTTGCCGCGCCCGGCCTCGGATCGCAGGCGATCGAGCTCACGCCGCAACCGTAGCTGGTCGCGGCGCAGGCACTGGTCCAGCGGCAGGTCGATAGGTGGGAGCGTCATGCCCTCAGAACTGGATGCGCACGATCGTGAAGTCATCGTCGAGCGGGCCGGGGCCGTGCAGGCCCTGCGCCCACTTGAACACGCGCTCCAGGCCATCCTCGGCCGTGCCGTTCACCTTCACGAACTCGTCGAACTCCTCGAACGTCGCGTCACGCCCCGTGGTGTCCATGACTTCAAAGCAGCCGTCGCACAGCACGATCAGGCGCGAACCCGGCGGCACGTGGCAGGACTGCGCGTCATAGGCCACGTCTTCCATCATGCCGACGATCAGGCCGGGCGAGCGCAGGTGCTGGCTGGTCGACACACCATCGACCGGCGGCGCCAGCAGCAAGGCTGCCGGATGACCGCCGCTGGCATGGCGCAGCGTGCGGGTCGGCGCGTGGTACACGCCGTACCACAGCGTGAAATACATGTTGTTCTGACGTTCGATCAGGAACGCATTGCTCAGGGCGCCCATCACGGCCGCCGGATCGCGGAAGTCGGTGTTCGGCAGCGAGCCGTTGCGGATCACGTTGATGGCCGTGACCGACAGCAGGCAGGCGCCCACGCCGTGGCCACAGACATCCAGCAGGTACACGGCGAAGTGGTCCGCGTCGATCCAGTGATAGCCAAAGGCATCGCCACCCAGCTCCGTCGACGGGTTGTAGAACCAGTCCACCTTCAGCGGCGTTTCGCTGGGCTCCGGGAAGATCGAGATCACATAGCGCATGGCCTCGGCCAGCTCTTCGTCCAGGCGCTTCTGCGTGCGTTCCAGCAGCTCTTTTTCAGTCTGCAGCTGCACGACGCGCAGCTTTTCCAGGTCACGCAGCCGCTTCTTTTCCAGCGACGAGGTGACGCGGGCGCGCAGCAGCGTCGGGTTGAAGGTCTTGGGCAGATAGTCTTCGGCGCCCGTCTCGATACATTCAACGGCCGTCTCGATCTGCTCGGCGCTGGAGATCACGATGACCGGCAGGCCGCTGAGCTCCGCGTCTTTTTTCATGATGCGCAGCAGTTCGATGCCGTTCATCTCGGGCATTTCCATGTCCAGCAGCATCAGGTCGAAGGACTCCTGCTGGATCTTCTCCAGTGCCTCGCGTCCGTTGCCGGCTTCGCCGGTGCTGCGCACGCCCAGTTCGTTGAGCGCGCGGATCAGCGCCAGGCGCATGAGGCGGCTGTCGTCGACCACCAGCACGCGGGCGCGGGCGAGCATCGCGGCGGCCGGTTCGGCAGCCAGGTCGGCAAAGGCGGGCAGGGCAGTTGGGCTTGGGGCGTTCATGGGATTCACAGGCTGGGTGGGGTGCGGGGGACGAGCGGGATCAGGCGCGTGGCCTTGGCCAGCAGCACGGCGTCTTCAAAAGGCTTGGTCAGGTAGTCGCGCACGCCCAGTCGCGCCACGGTGGCGATCGTCTCGGGCGCACCGTTGGCCGTCAGCATGATGACCCGGGTGCGCGCGATCTCCGGGTCGGCGCGCAGCAACCGCAGCATGCCAATGCCATCGAGCACCGGCATGTTGTAGTCCAGGATCACCAGGTCGGGCTTGTGCTGCCGGATGGCGGCCAGCCCTTGCTCGCCGTCGGCCGCCTGCAGCACCTCGCAGTCGAAGGCACTGAACAGGCGGGAGATGGCCAGCCGGATCAGGCTGCTGTCATCAACGCTGAGAATACGTGGGCTCATCAGGGGATCGTCCTCAGTTCGAGCGCGAACACCAGGGGTTCGTGCTCACACAGCCAGTGGCTGCTATGAATCAGGTCGGCGGCAGGCGCGGTGTCGCCGGTCATGTGCGGGCCCAGCAGGCTCGGCGTGCCCAGTTCGATCACAGCGCCCTCGTGGCCCAGTGTGGCGGCCATGCGGCCGGCCAGGATGTTGCACAGTTCCTGGCACAGGTCCTGCGCCTCTGCGGGGCTGCCACAGGCTTGCCCTACCAGGCGTTCCACCAGCAGACGGGCCAGTGCAGGGCTCAGGCGCAGGCTCACCGCGCCACGCAGCGCGCTGCCGGTCAGTGGCACGCTGGCGCCCAGGGTTGCCGCGTCTGCGCCGCGCGCGGTCAGGTCGGGCGTTGCCGCGCAGGCCTCCACCTGGAACTGCCGGGCCAGTACCTCGCGCACGGCCGTGGTGGCCAGCGCATCCAGCGCTGTTTGCGTTATCCGATCGCTCATCGCTGCGGTGCTTCAGTCAGGGCGCGCAGGATGGCCTGCGGCATGCGCTGCAGGGGCACGACCTGTTCGGCCGCGCCCAGCTTGATGGCCGCCTGCGGCATACCGAACACCACGCAGCTTTCTTCGGCCTCGGCCAGCGTGCGTGCGCCCCGGCCGCGCAGCAATTGCAGGCCGCGCGCCCCATCGCTGCCCATGCCCGTCAGCAGCGCGGCGACCACGTTCGGGCCCGCCGCTTCGGCGCCAGAGCGGAACAGCACATCGACCGAAGGGCGGCAGTAGTGCACCGGTGGAGTCTGGGTCAGCCGCACGCGATAGCCGCGGCCCGTGGCGTTGACCGTTGCATGGAAGCCGCCCGGGGCAATCAGGCACACGCCGGAACGCAGCTCTTCGCCGTCGCTCGCCTCGCGCACGGTAAACGGACACAGCGCGTCCAGGTGGGCGGCCATGATCCGCGAGAAATTGGCCGGGATGTGCTGCACGACCACGATCGGCGGCACGTTGGTCGGCAGCTGCGGCAGCAGATAGCGCAGTGCCTCGACGCCACCGGTGGACGCACCGATCAGCAGCAGCCGCTGCTGCGTGGCATCGCCCGCATAGGACAGCGCGGCAGGGGCCGTGGGCGCAGCAACTTTCAGCGCCCGCGCGGCCCGGCCCTGCGAGCGCGCCGCCGCCTTGACCCCATGGATCAGCTGGCGCGCGATCTCGCCAATGGAGGCGCTGCCATCGGGCTTGGCCAGCACTTCGATGGCGCCGGCTTCCAGGGCCTGCAGCGCCAGCTCCGAACCGGCCTGGGTCAGCGAACTGACCACCACAACCGGCACCGGGTGGTGTTCCTGCAGGATGCGCAGGAAGGTCAGCCCATCCATCCGCGGCATTTCCATGTCCAGCGTGATGACGTCGGGTTCCAGTTCCAGGATGCGCTCGCGGGCGATGTACGGGTCGGCCGCAAAACCCACCACCACGATGGCCGGGTCGCGCGACAGGGCTTCACTGATCGAGCGACGGGCCAGCGCCGAGTCATCGACCACGAGCACGCGGATCTTGGGCGCAGGCGTGCTCATGTGCGCTGGTAGATCCCTTGCTGCACCGGCGTCAGGCCATGCGTCAGACCCAGCAGGCTCTCCGAATAGCCGATCACCAGGTAGCCGCCCGGGGCCAGGTGGCGGGCCAAACGCTGCACCGCTTCCAGGCGCGAGCGCTCGTCAAAATAGATCATGACGTTGCGGCAGAAGATCACCTGCTGTTCTGCGGCCACCGGATAGTGGCTCTGGAACAGGTTGATGCGTTCGAAGTGCAGCTGCGCGCGCAGTGCCTGCTGGATGCGATAGCTGCCGGTGCGCGTGGCCAGCCCGCGCTGGAAATAGCGCCGCAGCAGCACCGGTGGCACCGCGGTCACGCTCGCTGCCGGATAGATGGCCTGCTCGGCCGCAGCCAGCATGCGCCACGAGATGTCAGAGGCTTCGATCTGCCAGGCCAGGCCCGGATGCTCGCGCAGGTACTCCGCCACCACCATCGCCATCGTGTAGGGCTCTTCACCCGACGAGGCGGCCGCCGACCACAGCCGCAGCGGTGCACCGGTGGCCAGCAACTTCGGCACCAGCGTCGGCAGGATGTGGTTCGTCAGGTACTCAAAGTGCCCGATCTCGCGGAAGAACTGCGTGTGGTTGATGGACACCAGGTCCACCAGCACATCGATTTCAGTGCTCCCCTCGTGCGAGGCGAGCAGCGCGCTGTACGCATCAAAGGACTCGATGCCCAGCTCCACCAGGCGAGCGCGCAGCCGGTTGGCCAGCAACAGCCGCTTGTCTGCCGTCAGGCAGATGCGGCTGTGCTGATAGACCAACTGCGCGATGGACTGGAAAGTCCGCGCAGACAGGTCATCGGCCAATCTCCGGAGGGCGGTCGAAGGCGGCACGGTGCAGCGTGATCAGAAGTTCGAGAAGTTGGCGTCGTCGTCTTCGGGCTTCGCCGGCCGGTACTCAGGCATCGGGATGCTGCCCAGCGCCCGGCGACGGTTGCCGGCCAGCGCAGCCGGTGCCTTCGCGGGCGGGCGCGTTCCATAGTTCGTGTTCGGGGTCATCGTCGCGCTGTAGCGCGGCGCTGCCGGCTTCTGCCTGACCGGTGCCGTCATCTGCGCGCTGGGCGCATCGTGGCTCACCATGATGCGCAGTTTCGCCACCGATTCGCGCAGGCTCTCGGCCTGCATGTTGAGCTCTTCGGCTGCGCTGGCGCTCTGCTCGGCCGTGGCCGAGTTGCTCTGCGAGATGCGGTCGATCTGCGTGATGGCGGTGCCGATCTGCGCGATGCCCTGCGCTTGCTCATTGGCCGCGGTGGCAATCTGGCCGACCACCGAGTCGGTGGCGATGACCTTCTCCGAAATCTCGATCAGCGAGCGCTCGACATCGATGCTGCACTGACGACCCCGATGGGTGCTGGCGATGGCCGCATCGATCTTCTCGGCGGTTTCGCGGGCCGCTGCGGCGCTGCGCTGGGCCAGCGAGCGCACTTCGTCGGCCACCACGGCGAAGCCGGCGCCGGCTTCACCCGCGCGGGCCGCTTCCACCGCGGCGTTGAGCGCCAGGATGTTGGTCTGGAAGGCGATCTCGTCGATGTTCTTCACGATCTTGCCGACTTCCTGGCCGGCGGTGCCGATCGAGGTCATGGCATCCAGCATCGAGGTCATCGTGCGCAGGCCGGTTTCGGCCACGGCACGCGCCTCAGAGGCCAGGCCCTTGGCCTTCTGGGCGTTGTCTGCTGTTGCGCGGATCATGCTCAGCATCTCTTCGAGCGAGGCGCTGGTTTCTTCCACGGCGGCGGCCTGTTCATTGGCGCCGGCCGACAGCGACTGGCTCGACATCGACACCTGACCGGCGGCCGAAGCCGTCTGCAGTGCGCCGCGGTCCAGGTCCGAGGTGATCTCGCCCAGCGTGCGGCGCGTGGAACCCAGCGTCAGCCAGGCCAGCAGGCCGGCGATCAGCACCGACAGGGCGGTGGTGATCTGGAAGGTGCGCGTGCCGACCTTGGCGGCGTTGGCGCCGGCAATCGCCGCTTCCTGGCCCAGGTGGGTGTTGTAGTTCTTGGCGGCGGTGATGGTTTTCAGCAGGCGCTCGCGGTTGGGCTGCTGGATGTCCGTCGACATGCGGTTCTGTTCTTCCAGCTTGCCCTCGCGCGAGAGCTGCTGCATGCGTGCACGCGTTTCCAGGACATCAGTGCGGGCACGCTTGATGTCCTCGAACAGGCGGCGGTCCTCGGCATTGGAGATCAGGTCCGCCTCGTAGTGCTGCATCAGCCGTTCGACGTTCTTTTCGATGTCACCGACGATCGCCTGCAGGGCGGCGCGGTCGGCTTCGACCAGTGTGGAACTGATCCGTGGCGCCATCAGGAACTGGTCCCGGACTTCGGTGCTCAGTTCACCCAGCACGCTGACGCTGGGCAGCGTGACGTGGGAGATTTCAGTCAGCGAGGTCGTCAGCGTGGCAAAGCGCGACAGGGCAAAGCCGCCCAGCCCCACGATGATCAGCAGCAGGACGGAAAAGCCGACGGTGATCCGGCGGGTCAGTGACCAGTTCTTGATGTTCATGCGGATTCTTTTTGTGTAGGGGACGGGAAAGCCGCGGTCTCTGGCAGCACGAGACTGCCTTCTTCAATGAAAATCTTCTCGACGTCCAGCAGCGTCTTGACGTTGCCGCGCTGCGTGGCGATGCCGATGATGTACTGCGTGTCGGTGGTGCCGCCGAAGTCCGGCGTGGGCTCGATCTCGGTGGCGTTCAGCGTCACCACTTCTTCCACCGCATCAACCACCGCACCCATCAGCGTGCCCGGCCCGGTGCCGATCTGCAGCGTCATGACGATGATGCAGGTGCGCTCGCCATATTCCACCACGGGCATCTGGAACTTGGCGCGCAGGTCGACCACCGGCACGACCGTGCCGCGCAGGTTGATCACGCCCTTGATGTAGTCCGGCATGCGCGGCACCGGCGTGATCGGACACAGCCGGATGATCTCGCGCACGTTCAGGATGGGGATGCCATAGGTGGCGATGTCCAACCTGAAGGTCAGGTAGCGGCCGGCCCGGGCAGGTGCCGGGCCGGTGGCGGGAGTCGCGGTCATGCGTGCACACCTGTTGAAGGGGAAAGCGGTCTGGCGCGCGCCTCGGGGGGCATGCGCACCAGGGTATCGACGTCCAGGATCAGGCCCACCGAGCCGTCGCCCAGCACGGCGCCACCGGCCACCAGGTGCTGGTGCACGAAGGTGCGGCCGAGGCTCTTGATGACGACCTCCTGCTTGCCCAGCAGCTCATCGACGAGGATGGCGCGCGCGGCATCGCCGGATTCGATCACGATGAGGATGCCGTCCTCCGGACGCGTCGCGCGGGCGGTGGCGCCAAAGTGCTCGCCGAGGCGCAGCACCGGCGTCTGTTTGCCGCGCACGCCAACCATTTCGCCGCGCCCGTTGACCGTGGTGAGCATGTCGGCACTGGGTCGGAAGGACTCGCGCACCGCCAGCGTGGGAATGATGTAGCGCTGTGCGCCCACGCCGACGATCAGCCCGTCGATGATCGCCAGTGTCAGCGGCAGCACGATGCGGAAGGTGGTGCCCTGGCCCAGGGTCGAGTCGATCTCCACCTTGCCGCGCAGGCTCTCGATGTTGCCGCGGACGATGTCCATGCCCACGCCGCGGCCCGACAACTCGGTGATCTGCGCGGCCGTCGAGAAGCCTGGCAGGAAGATCAGCGGATAGATTTCGGCCGGCGTGAGCTCGGCGTCTTCGGCCAGCAGGCCGCGCTCGATGGCCTTCTGGCGGATGCGGTCGCTGTCGAGCCCGCGGCCATCGTCCTGGATGCGGATGACGATGCCGCCGCGCTGGTGGGCGGCCGCCAGCCTGACCGTGCCCAGCGCCGGTTTGCCCTGGGCGACGCGATCGGCGGGCAGTTCAATGGCGTGGTCGATCGCGTTGCGGATCATGTGCACCAGCGGATCGCCCATCTTCTCGACGATGTTGCGGTCGAGTTCGGTGTCCTCGCCTTCGAGCACCAGCTGGATCTGCTTCTGCTGCTGCAGGGCCAGGTCGCGCACCAGCCGTCCCATTTTGCGGAACAGGCCGCGGATCGGAACCATGCGCAGCGAGGTCACCGTGCGCTGCAGCTCCTTGGTCACGCGGCTGAGCTGGCGCAGGTTGCGCACCAGTTCCAGGCCCAGCACGTTCTGCACCGCCGGATGCTGCACCACCATCGACTGCGCAATCACCAGCTCGCCCACCAGGTTGATCAGGCTGTCGAGCTTGGCCGTGTCGAGCTTCACGAAGGCGCCGCCGGCCTCGGCGCCGGCCGCGTCGCGGGGCGGCGCGGCGGTCACCGCCGCCGTCACCGCCGCCGTCGGGACGGGCGCGGGCGCTGCAGCGCCGACTTCGGCCGCCGTGGCAGGGGCAGCCGCCACGGCCACCGCCACCGGGGGCGCGACCTCGGCCACCAGCTCGCCGCGCAGCGCCGCGCGTGCGCGGGCGATGAGCGCCAGCGTGGGCACGGTGATCGGCTGGCCAGGGTTCGTGCCGCCCAGCTGTGCGCCGATTTCCCGGGTGTAGCGGGCCAGCGCATCGGCACCGACCAGGATCAGCCCAATGAGGGGCGGGGTGACCGCCAGAGAGCCGCGGCGGACCGCTTCGAGCAGCGATTCGAGCTCATGCGCCAGGTCGCGCAGGGCGTCCAGATGCAGGAAGCCCGCCCCGCCTTTGAAGGTATGGAAGGCCCGGAAGATCGAGTTGATGGTGGCGGTGTCGGCGGGCTGGTCTTCCAGCACCAGCACGCCCTGCTCGATGTTCTGCAGCAGCTCCACCGACTCGGCGTGGAATTCCCGCAGCAGCTCGGCATCAGCCGGCAGCTTGAGCTGGATGGAGGGCTCGTTGCCGGCCGGCGGCGGCGGCGGCGGCGCTGCGACTGCCGCGGCCACTGCCACCGGCGCCGCCACGGCGGCGGCGACGGCGGGGGCGACGGCGGGCACAGCCACAGGGGCTTGCCACTGCGCAGGCATCGCCGGCTGCGCCGTGCCCGTCTGCAGGGCCACGAGCGTGCCGCTCATCCAGTCATGCCACTGGGTCAGCTGCATCAGCGTCTCGGCGCTGAACTGCCCTGTGCCGTCCAAGGTCTGGTCGAGCCAGCGGCGGGCCGGTGGCAGCCCTGCGGCCAGCGCAGGGGGCAGGTCCGTGGGGCCGGCCTGCTCCAGGTCCATCAGGATGGCATTGAGGGCCAACAGCCCCGCGTCGGTCCCGGTGGCCACGAAGGCCATTTCTTCCGCAAACTGGCCCAGCAGCAATTCCACGCCGGTGTAGTCGTCGCGCGTTGCCAGGGTGTCCGCCGGTGCAGTCATGGGGTCAGGCGCCTATCCGGTCCATCGGAAGAGATCGCGGCGAGGGTAACACGCGCCTTTGTGGCGGCCGCCACATTGGGCACAATCAGGCACCCCCCACGTTACGGAAGAGCGCCATGACCCACCCTGCTGCCCACCAGACCCCCCTGGCCGACGTCCGCGGCAAGGTGGCTTTCATCACCGGCGGCTCCAGTGGCATCGGCCTGGGCCTGGCACGGGTGCTGTCGGCCGCCGGCATGAAGGTGGTCTTCACCTATATGCGCGCCGAGCACCGCGATGCGGCCCTGGCCCTGTTCCCGGCCGGCAACCCCGGCGTGCACGCCATCCAGCTCGACATTGCCGATCGCGACGGCATGGTGCGCGCCGCCGACGAGGCCGAGGCGGTCTTCGGCAACATCCACCTGCTGGTGAACAACGCCGGCCTCGGCATCACCATGCAGGTCAGCAACGCCACCTGGAATGACTGGGACTGGGCCATGAACGTCAACATCGACGGCGTGTTCAGCGGCATCCGCACCTTCCTGCCGCGCATGCTGGCCCATGGCGAGGGCGGCCACATCGTCACCACTTCGTCTTCAGCGGGCCTGGTGGGCGGCATGCTGGGGGTCTACTGCACGACCAAGTACGCGGCCATGGGCATGATGGAGTGCCTGCGCGTGGAGCTGGCCGGCCAGAACATTGGCGTGTCCGTGTTCTGCCCGGGCCTGGTCAAGACCAACATCATGAGCACCGAGCGCAATCGCCCGGCCGACAAGCTCAATCCGGGTGGTCCGCGCGGGCATGCTCCGCCGCCGGGCATCGAGGGCGCACCGGTCATCGACCTGATGGCCGCCGCCATGGATCCGATCGAGGTGGCCGAACTGGTGCTGCAAGGCATCCGCCACAACGACCTGTTCATCCTCACGCACCAGGAATTCCAGAAGGCCACCAACGAGCGCAACGAGGCCCTCATGGCCTCGTTCCCGCGCGAGTCGGCCCCGGCCATCCGGCATGAGACGGTGGCCACCTTCGTGCCCGACGTCTACGCCGTGGAAGCGGCGCGACGCAAGGCCCAGGGCTGACGCTACAGGCGGTAGCCCAGGCCCACCCCGACGATCCAGGGGTTGACGCCCACGGTCGTGAGCTTCGTGCCATTGAGGCTCACGTCCGTGCTGATCCACGCCTTCTTGGCGTCCAGCGACAGCGACCACTGCTCGCTCAGCGTCACATCCATGCCCGCCTGCAGCGCGCCGCCGACACTGGTGCTCTCGGCGCCCAGGTGCGTGCCACCCGCGCCGCCCAGGGCCAGGTCATTCTTCGTGAACCAGGTGAAGTTCAGGCCGGCCCCCACATACGGACGGAACGTGTCGGTCAGGAAGTAGTACTTGGCCGTCAGCGTCGGCGGCAGGTGGGTCACGCTGCCCAGGCTCACGTTCGGGCCCAGCGTCGTCTGGCGGGCCACGACGGCGTGTTTCTGCGGAATCGTCAGCAGCAGCTCAATGCCCACGTTCGGTGTCACGGCATATTCAAAATCGAGGTCTGGCGCCCACTTGGAGGCCACGTCGATGCTGTTCTTCGGCACGGCCAGCGCGCTGATGGCGTCCGACTTGTCGGCCGGCTCGATGTAGAGGGCCCGCACCCGGGTGGTGATCTGGTTCAGCTCGAAAGCCTGTGCCTGGGTGGCGATACCCAGGGTGGCGGCTGCGGCCACCAGAAGCGTGTTCGCGGACTTAACGTTCATGTGACTGATCTTCGCTCGATAAAGGACGGTGTTTCGTCCCCTGCAACGCTAACGCTGCACTGCGGTTCCGGTAATCCGGAAAGCTCCCGCCCGCACGCAGCAACTACTTATTTTCAAACGGTGGCCGGGCTGGGTCGGGTGAGCGGCGAAACTGCGCCTCCGGAATATGGTCTAATCCGTCTCTTGGCAGGGCGCAGGGTCCGGCCGAAGCCCCCTATAAGTAGCCTCAATCCCATGCAGCGAACAGTTTCTGCGCGGCGCCTGCCGCTGGCTTCCCTGGTCATCGCCTTGGCCGGTGCCACGCTCGGTGCGTCGGTGGCCGAGGCGGCGGCCACATCGGCCAACCTGATCAGCATCACGGCCCTGAGCGCGGCCACCTCGCTGGACCTCACCGGCCTCGCCACGACGGGCGGCATCGCCACCCGCGGTGACCTCCTGCTGGCCAACGACGGCAACTTCTACGCGGCCACCAGTGGCGGCGGCACGGGCAGTGTCGGGGCGATCATGCGCTTCACGCCGGCCGGCGCGGCCACCGTCCTGCACTCCCTGACCAGCGGCACCGAAGGGGCCGTGCCCTACGCGGGCCCCATCCAGGCTGCCGACGGCAACCTCTACGGCACCACCTACCTGGGCGGCACCAAGGCCCAGGGCACGGTCTACCGCATGGCCCTGGATGGCACGTTTGCCACCCTCTACACCTTCAGCAGCGATGCCAAGGGCGCGTTCTACCCCTACGGCGGGCTGCTGCAGGGCCCCGACGGCGCGCTGTACGGCACCACGCTGCGCGGTGGCACCAACGACGCCGGCACGGTCTTCCGCATTACGCTCGATGGCACGCTCTCGGTCCTGCACAGCTTCAACGGCAGCGACGGCAAGAACCCGGAAAGCGACCTGGTCCTGGGCAACGACGGCGCCCTGTACGGCACGACGCTGCTGGGTGGCACCGCCGACCGCGGCACGGTCTTCAAGATCACCCCCACGGGCACCCTGACCTCGCTGTATTCCTTTGCCGCACTGGGCGCCTTCAACACCCTCGGCGTGGCAACCAACGCCACCGGGTCCAACCCGCGTGCCGGCCTGCGGCTGGGTGCCGACGGCAACTTCTACGGCACCGCCTACCAGGGTGGCACGGGCGGCTACGGCACGGTGTTCAAGATCACCCCGGCCGGCGTGCTGACCACGCTGCACGCCTTCACCGGTTCGCCGGGCGATGGCGCCAGCCCGCTGTCCAAGGTCACGCAGGGGCCCGATGGCAGCCTGTATGGCACCGCCGAGAAGGGCGGCTATAACGGTTCGGGCATGGCCTGGCGCATCAATGCGGCCAACCAGTACGCGCTGCTGCATTCCTTCACCGCGCAGGCCGAAGATGGCGGCACGCCCTATTCGACCCTGCTGCCGTACAACGGCTTTGTCTATGGCATCTCGTTCACCGATTCCATCGGCAGCGCCGGCGCGCTCTTCAAGCTCGACGAGGGCAGCGGCGGTGTGCTGCCCGTCGCCTTCGGCCTGACGGCCGATACGCTGACGCTCGGCAGCAGTGCCACGCTGACCTGGTCGTCGCCCACGGCGGCCACCTGCACGGCGTCAGCCGGCTGGACCGACACCATCGCGACGGCAGGCACCAAGGTCATCACGCCGGACGTCGCGGGCGTCTACAACTACATTCTCAGCTGCACCGATGGCGCTGGCGTCATCCGCAATGCCTACGCCTCGATGTACGTCACCGCGCCCGCCGCACAGTCGGTCGATGGCGGTGCCACCGGGGGCGGCGGCGCAGTATCGCTGCTGGCGCTCGGGTTGCTGGGCGGGGCCGCGGGCTCACTGGCCCGCCGCCGCTACAAGTCTGCTGTCACTTAAACCACGGACGATTGGAAACACTCATGTCGGAATCAGCACACGCTACGGAAATCGCGCAGATCAAGTCACTGATGGCCAATGCCTCGGTGGAGATGACCTGTAAAGACACCCACGACCTGGCCGAAGCGGCGACCCTGCTGCCGGCCAACACGGACATCTTCATCGCCCTGTTCCCGAACCAGACGTTCGCCGAACTCACCGAGGCGGCCGCGGCCGTTCGCGCTGCGGGCCTGAACCCGGTGCCGCACGTGCCGGCACGTCGCGTCAAAGACGTGGCCGAAGTGGCCCAGATCGCCCAGGGCTTTGCCCAGGCCGGCGTCACCAAGATTCTGCTGATCGCCGGTGACATGCCGGCCCCTGAAGGCGCCTTCGACTCCACGGTCGGCGTGCTCGAGAGCGGCGAGTTCGCCAAGGCCGGCATCACAGAGATGTACATGGCCGGCCATCCGGAAGGCCATGCGCACATGACCACCGAACAGCTGCGCCAGTACGAGGCCCACAAGGTCGCCGTCACGAAGCAGCAGGGCGTCAAGCTCAGCTTCGTCACGCAGGTCGTGTTCGAGCCCGAGCCGATGATCGAGTGGGAAAACACCCTGCGCGCCAACGGCATCCAGAACGAGGCCCGCCCGGGCCTGCCGGGTCCGGCCAGCCTCAAGACGCTGCTGCGTTACGCCAAGATCTGCGGCGCCGGCGCCTCGATCCGCGCGCTGACGGGCGGCAAGATGGGCCTGGTCGCCAGCCTGCTGGGCGACAGCGGTCCGGAAGACTCGATCCGTACGCTGGCCGCCGCCCAGGCTGCCGGCAAGACGGGCTTCGGCGGCCTGCACTTCTTCGCCTTCGGTGGCTTCCTGAAGACCTGCAAGTTCGTCTCGGCCGTCATGCACGGCAACATCACCCTGGATGCCAAGGGCGAAGGTTTCTCGGTCAAATCCTGATCGCGGCGACCTTGCTCTTCGGCTGTTGAGCTTCGGGCCCGCGCACCTGCGCGGGCCCTTTTCATTTGTGGACACTCCCCATGCGCATTCTTCCTGCTGTCTTCGTCCTGCCCAGCCTGCTGACGCTCGTGGTGGCCTGTGGCCATTCGGCACCCCCGCAGGGACCGCCGCCGGCCATGGAGATCAGCGTCGCCGTCGTGCCCGAGCGCGAGATCACCGAGTGGGACGAATACACCGGCCGGCTTGAAGCCGTCGACACGGTGGAGATCCGGCCGCAGGTGTCTGGCTACCTGCAGAAGGTCGAGTTCGCCGAAGGCAAGGAAGTGCGCAAGGGCGATGTGCTGTTCCAGATCGACCCGCGTCCGTTCCAGGCCGAGCTCGATCGCGCGATGGCCGCGCAGGAGCAGGCGCAGACGGGCGCCGAACTGGCCCGCGCAGACCTGGCCCGCGGCGACAAGCTGCTGGCCTCGCGCGCTATCTCACAGGAAGAGTACGACCAGCGCGTGGCCGCCAGCCGCAACGCCGGCGCACAGGTGAAGTCCGCGGCTGCCGCCGTGCAGGTCGCGCAGCTGAACCTTGATTACACGCGCATTCGTTCGCCCATCAATGGCCGCATCGGCCGTGCCGAAGTCACGCAGGGCAACCTCGTGTCGGGCGGTCCGGGCACGCAGGGCTCGCGCCTGGCCACGGTGGTGTCGCTGCAGCCGATGTACGCCTATTTCGAGGCGGCCGAGCAGGATTACCTGAAGTACTTCGACATGGCGCGCAGCGGCGAGCGCCCCATCTCCATCAACACCAAGAACCCGGTGTACCTGGCGCTCGGCAACGAGACCGAGTTCAAGCACGCCGGCTACATGGACTTCGTCGATAACCGCGTGAACACCAGCACCGGCACGTTGATGGGCCGCGCCGTGTTCGCCAACCCCGACCACTACCTAGCCGCCGGCATGTTCGTGCGCGTGCGCCTGATCGGCAAAGGCAAGTACAAGGGCGCACTCATCAACGACCGTGCCATTGCCACCGACCAGGACCGCCGCTACGTACTGGTGGTGGGCGAGGGCGACAAGGTCGAATACCGCGCCGTCACCACCGGGCCGTTTGTCGATGGCCTGCGCGTGGTGCGCAGCGGCGTGAAGCCCGGCGATCGCATCATCGTCAATGGCCTGCAGCGCGTGCGGCCGGGCATGACGGTCAAGCCGAAGATCGTGCCGATGGAAGACGCTGCTCCCGGCGCGGCGGGCTGATCGATGAAATTCGCGCATTTCTTCTTTGATCGCCCGATCTTTGCGGGCGTCATCTCCATCGTCATCTTCCTGGGCGGCCTGCTGTCGATGCAGGCCCTGCCGATCAGCGAATACCCGGAAGTCGCGCCGCCGTCGGTCGTGGTCAGCACCGCTTACCCCGGTGCCAGCCCTGCGGTCGTGGCCGAAACCGTGGCCGCGCCGCTGGAGCAGGCGATCAACGGCGTCGAGAACATGCTGTACATGTCCTCGCAGTCGTCCTCGTCCGGCGCCATGCAGCTCACCGTCACCTTCAAGAGCGGCACCAACGCCGACCAGGCGCAGGTGCAGGTGCAGAACCGCGTTGCGCAGGCGCTCAACAAGCTGCCCGAAGACGTGCGCCGCATCGGCGTCTCGACCGTCAAGAGCAACTCCGACATCACGATGTTCGTGCAGCTCACCTCGCCGAACAAACGCTATGACCTGAAGTACCTGCGCAACTACGCCGAGCTGCAGGTGCGCGACACGCTGGCGCGCATCCCGGGCATGGGCCAGGTCAATGTCTTTGGCGGTGGCAGCTATGCCATGCGCATCTGGCTAGACCCGCAGCGCATCGCTGGCCGCAGCATGACCCCGGGCGATGTCATTGCGGCCATCCGCGAGCAGAACGTGCAGGTGGCCGCAGGCGTCGTGGGCTCGCAGCCGATGACAAAAGGCGTGGACCACCAGCTGCTGGTCAATGCCTATGGCCGCCTCGCCAGCGAAGCCGAATTCGAAGACATCATCATCAAGACGGGCAAGGACGGCGAGATCACCCGCCTGAAGGATGTCGCCCGCGTCGAGCTGGGCACCGACAGCTACGGCATCCAGAGCTACCTCAACGGCCAGCCGGCCGTGGCCATCGGCATCTTCCAGGCGCCGGGCTCCAACTCGCTGCAGCTGTCCACCGACGTGAAGACGGCCATGAACGAGATGGCCCGCAACTTCCCTGAAGGGCTCGAATACAACGTTGTCTACGACCCGACCAACTTCGTGCGCGACTCGATCAAGGCCGTCGTCAAGACGCTGGTCGAGGCGCTGATCCTGGTCGTGCTGGTCGTGGTGCTGTTCCTGCAGAACTGGCGCGCGTCCATCATTCCGCTGGCCGCCGTGCCGGTGTCCATCGTGGGCACTTTCGCCGTGCTGTACCTGGCCGGCTTTTCCATCAACACGCTGTCGCTGTTCGGGCTGGTGCTGGCCATCGGCATCGTGGTCGATGACGCCATCGTCGTGGTTGAGAACGTCGAGCGCAACATCGCCGCGGGCCTGACGCCGCGCGACGCCACCTTCAAGGCCATGGACGAGGTCAGCGGGCCCATCATCGCGATCGCGCTGGTGCTCACCGCGGTGTTCATCCCCATCGCCTTCCTGGGTGGCCTCACCGGCGAGTTCTATCGCCAGTTCGCCGTCACGATTGCGATTTCCACGCTGATCTCTGCGTTTAATTCGCTGACGCTGTCGCCGGCCCTGGCGGCCGCACTGCTCAAGCCGCACGGCAGCAAGCAGGATGCGGTCAGCCGCGTCATCGAGCGCAGCGCGGGCTGGATCTTCCGTCCCTTCAACCGCTTCTTTGACCGCGCCTCTGCGGCCTATGGCCGCAGTGTCGGCCGCATCCTGCGCATGACCAGCATCGCGCTGCTGGTCTATGCCGGCGTGCTGGCGCTGGGTGCACTGGGCTTCCTGCGCGTTCCCGATGGCTTCGTGCCCGCCCAGGACAAGGACTACGTCATCGCCTTTGCGCAGCTGCCCGATGCCGCCACGCTCGAGCGCACCGGCGAGGTCACTCGCCGCATGGGCGAGATCATCCGCACCGAGCCAGGCGTCGATGCCGTCATCACGCTGACCGGCGTGTCCGTCACCGGTGGCTTTGGCATGGCCTCCAACAGCGGCGTGATCTTTGCCACGCTGACGCCGCAGGCGCAGCGCAAGGGCAAGGAGATGTCCGCCGGCGCCATCGCGCAGCGCCTGCAGATGAAAGTGCTCAGCATCGAAGACGCCTTCATCGGCGTGGTGCAGCCGCCGCCGGTCAGTGGCATGGGCACGCTGGGTGGCTTCAAGCTGCAGCTGGAAGACCGCAGTTCACTCGGTTACCAGGGCCTCAACCGCGTGCTGCAGGACTTCCTCGCCGCGGCCAACCAGACCCCGGGCGTCGGCGGCGTGTTCTCCAACTACCTGGTGAACGTGCCACAGGTCTATGCCGACATCGACCGGGCCAAGGCCAAACGCGAGGGCGTGCCGCTGGCCAATGTGTTCGAGAGCCTGCAGGTGTACCTGGGTTCGCTGTACGTCAACGACGTCAATCTCTTTGG
>CANGFJ010000040.1 GCA_947453065.1 Pseudomonadota bacterium | reverse complement strand
TGCTGCTGGTCGGCGAGCCCGGCAGTGGCCGCGAGGCGCTCGGGCGTTTCGTGCATGAGCTCAGCCAGCGGGCCTCGCGCCCGTTCGTCAGCTTCGTGGCCAGCGCCGTGGCCGACACCGACGCCGACGCCGTGCTGCTGGGCAGCGAGGCCGGCGGCACCGTGCGCCCCGGTCTCTTCGAGCAGGCGCAGGGCGGCACCCTGTTCATCAGCGACCTCGAAGACCTGGCCCCGCGCGTGCAGCGCCTGCTGCTGGGCGTCATCGAGACGGGCAGCTATCGCCGTGTCGGCGGTGAGCTGCCCTTGTCCTTCAACGTACGCCTGGTGTCCACCGCGCAGCCCGGCATCGAGAACCGCGCCGGTGCCGAAGGGGGCCTGCGCCGCGACCTGCTCGCGCACCTCAACACGCTGGTCGTGCGCGTGCCGCCGCTGCGCGACTACGCCGAAGACGTGCCCGAGCTGCTGCGCTACTACGTCGATCGCCTCGTCGACACCGAAGAGCTGCCGTTCCGCCGCTTCGCGGTGGCCGCGCAGAACCGCCTGCGCAACTATCCCTGGCCCGACAACGTGCGCGAACTGCGCGGTCTCGTGCGGCGCATGCTGATCAAGGGGGGTGCCGAGGAAATCAAGCTCGAGGAAATCGAGCGCGAGCTGGCCACGCACACGCCGCCCGACGAGCCCCTGGTCAAGCAAGACCTGCTGGCCCTGCCGCTGCGCGAAGCCCGCGAGCAGTTCGAGCGGGCCTACTTGCAGCAGCAGCTCTCGCTGTGCAACGGCAAGGTGGGCCAGCTGGCCAAGCGCGTGGGCATGGAGCGCACGCACCTGTACCGCAAGCTGCGTTCGCTGGGCGTGGACTTCCGGCACGCGCCGGAGGACTAAGGGGCCGGGGAGGCAATCTCCCTGTTCCCGTCATATATACAAAGTAGACACGACGGCACGAATCCCTTACGGTCACGGCTGGCCAGATCGGGGACTGCCTATGCGTGTTGTCGTCAAAAAATGGGGAAACAGCGCCGCCGTGCGGATTCCGCGCGGCGTCATGGATGCGGCCCGGCTGGTCGTCGACCAGCCGGTCGACATCATCGAGCAGGACGGCCAGGTGCTCATCACGCCAGTCCCGCCGCAGGCGCTTGATCTGGCGCAGCTGCTGCAAGGGATCACTCCCGACAATTTGCCTGGCTCGGTCGATTTCGGCGCGCCGGTCGGTCGCGAGCTGTTGTAGTGCCGCGCCGCTACCTGCCCGAGGCGGGCGATATCGTGTGGTTGAGCTTCACGCCGCAGGCCGGGCATGAGCAGGCGGGCCATCGCCCCGCGCTAGTCGTCAGTCCCGCTGCCTACAACGGCAAGACGGGCCTCATGCTCTGCTGTCCCCTGACGACGCAGATCAAAGGCTACCCCTTCGAGGTGGTCCTCAGCACCCAGCCCGCCAGCGCCGTGCTGGCCGATCAGGTGAAGAGCCTCGATTGGTCTGCGCGGCAGGCGCGCCACAAAGGCAAGGCCAGCGCGGCAGAGCTCTCTGCCGTGCGTGCCCGCATTGTGGCCCTGGTCGGGGCCTGACAGCCCCGGCGCCTTACGGGCTGTACCCGCGCTCCCCGTGCTCGGCCAGGTCCAGCCCCTCGGCCTCATCCTCTTCAGACACGCGCAGGCCCAGCGTCAGGTCCAGCGCCTTGAGCAGCGCCCAGGTCATGCCGCCGCACCAAGCCGCCGTTACGGCGATGCCCAGCGCCTGCACGCCCAGCTGCGCGAGCATGTCCGGCTGCACGCTGTAGCCGGTGCCGCCCAGCGCGGTGGCCGCAAACACGGCGGTCAGCAGTGTGCCGATGACGCCGCCGACGCCGTGCACGGGCGAGACGTCGAGTGAGTCATCGATGTGCAGCACGCGCTTGAGCAGCTGCGTGGCAAAGAAGCACACCGTGCCGGCGATGAAGCCGATGGCAATGGCCCCCATCGGGCCGACATAGCCCGAGGCGGGCGTGATGGTGCCCAGGCCGGCCACGACGCCGGTGAGCAGGCCCAGCACGCTGGGTTTGCCGTACTTGCGCCACTCGATGAGCATCCACGCCAGCGCACCCGCGCAGGCGCCCAGGTGCGTGGCCAGGATGGCCATGCCGGCCGTGCCGTTGGCGGCCAGCGCGCTGCCGCCGTTAAAGCCAAACCAGCCGACCCACAGCATGCCGGCGCCCGTGGCGACCAGCGGCAGGTTGTGCGGTGCCATCGACACCTGCGGAAAGCCGCGACGACGCCCGATGACCAGCGCGCACACCAGCGCCGCCACGCCGGCATTCACGTGCACGACGATGCCGCCGGCAAAGTCCATGACACCCAGCTTGGCCAGCCAGCCACCGCCCCAGATCCAGTGCGCCACCGGCACGTAGACCAGCAACAGCCACAGCGCGCTGAACCACAGCACCACGCTGAAGCGGATGCGCTCGGCATAGCCGCCGATCACCAGCGCCGGTGTGATGACCGCGAAGGTCAGCTGGAACATGAAAAACACCGGCTCCGGGATGGTGCCGACCAGACTGGTGGCCGTCATGCCAGACAGGAAGCTGCGGTCGAAGCTGCCCAGAAACCCCTGCCAGCTGCCGCCATCGCGGAAGGCCAGGCCGTAGCCGACGGCGACCCACAGCAGCGAAGCCAGACAGGTGATGGCAAAACACTGGATCAAAATCGACAGGGCGTTCTTGCTGCGCACCAGGCCGCCATAGAACAGCGCGAGCCCCGGCAGCGTCATGAGCAGCACAAGTGCAGTGGCCATGATCATGAAGGCCGTATCGGCCCCGTTCGCAACAGGCATTGCAGACCCCAATCGTTTGTTATTAAAACAATTATGCCGCAGCCGCCGGCGTTGAAAAACCGCGAACTGCTGCGAAAAAGGCGCAAAAACAGGGCGCAGCAACGAGCATGCTCACTGCGCGGGTGCGCGGTACGCACCATTAAAAGGCATGGCTGCCTGCCTTCTGGGGGCTTGAGTGAGCGTTTTACGCCCTGAATGCGGCGTGTCGGGGGGTGCATCGACGCGGATCCGGGCGTTTTGCACCACGAAATGGCACTCTCCGCCATACGTAGTTGTGCTGCACTTATTTCGTGCAACGCGGAAAAGCATCGCGAAACGCATGGCATAGTCGGACGATGCCTGCTTCGCCCCCACCGCCGGGTTTCGCCGCCCTGTTCACGCCCAAGTTCGTGACGGTGCTACGCGAAGGCTATGGCCTGGCGGCCCTGCGTGCGGACGCGGTCGCAGGCCTCACGGTGGCCATCGTCGCGCTGCCCCTCTCCATGGCCATTGCCATCGCCTCGGGTGTCACGCCCGATCGCGGCCTGTACACGGCCATTGTGGGCGGATTGCTCATCTCACTGCTGGGCGGCAGCCGTTTCCAGATCGGGGGGCCGGCCGGGGCGTTCATCGTGCTGGTGGCCGGCACCGTGGCCACGCAGGGCATCGAGGGCCTGCTGGTGGCCACGCTGCTGAGCGGCGTCATCCTCCTGGCTGCGGGCTACCTGCGCCTGGGCACCTTCATCAAATACATTCCCTACCCGGTCACGGTGGGGTTCACCTCGGGCATCGCGGCGATCATCTTTGCCAGTCAGTTAAAGGATCTGCTGGGCCTTACGCTCGCCGGCCCAGAGCCCGGGCCGCTGCTGCCCAAGCTGCAGGCCATTGCGCAGGCACTGCCGACGTTCAACCTGGAGTCCGCGCTCATCGCCGCCGTGAGCATCGGGCTGATCGTGCTGATCCGCCGCTATCGGCCGCAGTGGCCCAACCTGCTGATCGCCGTCCTCGTCACGTCGCTGGCGGTGGCACTGCTGCACTGGCCGGTGGCCACCATTGGCACCCGCTTCGGCGGCATCGCGCAGACGCTGCCGTGGCCGCGCATGCCAGCGCTGACGTGGCAACGGGTGATCACGCTGCTGCCGGTGTCGCTGTCGTTCGCGCTGCTGGGCAGCATCGAGAGCCTGTTGTCGGCCGTCGTGGCCGACAGCATGAGTGGCCGCCGCCATCGCGCCAACTGCGAGCTGGTGGCCCAGGGCGTGGCCAACATTGCCTCGTCACTGTTTGGCGGCTTCTGTGTCACCGGCACCATTGCGCGCACCGCCACCAACGTGCGGGCCGGTGCGCACGGACCCGTGGCCGGCGTGCTGCATGCGCTGTTCCTGCTGTTGTTCATGCTGCTGGCCGCACCGCTGGCCGCGTACATTCCCTTGGCAGCGCTGGCGGGGCTGCTGGCCACGGTGGCCTGGAACATGGCCGAGAAACACGCCGTGGTGACCTTGTTGCGCGCCTCGCGCGGCGATGCGTTGGTCCTGCTGGCCACGCTGCTGCTGACCGTTTTCCACGACCTCATGCAGGGCATCGTGGTGGGCTTTGCGCTGAGCGCGCTGCTGTTCGTGCACCGCATGTCGCAGGCGGTGGGTGTGCAGGGTGATCAAGCCGATGCGCCGCGTGATCACGAGCAGGGTGGCTATGTGGGCCAGCCAGCCGACCGCGACATTCTCGTCTATCGCATCTCGGGTGCTTTTTTCTTTGGCGCGGCAGCGGGTGTCGCCGCGGCGCTGGAGCGAATTGCCGTGCAGCCGAAGGCCTATGTCCTCGACTTCTCGGCCGTGCACCTCATCGACTCGACCGCGGCTATCACCATCGAGGCTTTTCAGCGCAAGGCGCAGCACCATGGAGCCGCCCTGTATGTCACGGGTGCCAGTGTGGGCGTGCGCCGCGAGTTGCTGACGCATGGCGTGCGCGAGCCATCCGCCCGCTATCGAGAATCTGTCGAAGCTGCCGTCTCAGAGATCAGACAGGCACTGATGTAGCACCGACATGCGCTCTGACAGCACGTTGGTGATGCCGGCCAGGGTCTCCTCGCTCAGGTCCAGCAAGGCCATTGCTGCGGCATCCGGTACGCGCGTCAGCGGTTCCATCGGGAACCCATGCCCGGTGGCCGCGGCGCAGTGGGTGCCCAGCTGGATGAGTGCTGCGAGCGTGCGATGCGCGTGCAGCGTTGGCAGCACTGCATGATGGTTGCCTGCCGCAGCCACCAAAGAGGCCGGCAGGTGCCACGACTCGAACACGATGGCCGCGCAGTTTTCGTGCCCGATGAGATTCAGCTGCGCTTCCAGCGCCCGGATGTCCTGATAGGGGTCGACTTGCAGGGCGGCGATC
The DNA here is from genome assembly GCA_947453065.1 of Pseudomonadota bacterium. Taxonomy (GTDB): domain Bacteria; phylum Pseudomonadota; class Gammaproteobacteria; order Steroidobacterales; family Steroidobacteraceae; genus ZC4RG30. The sequence continues at coordinate 11,804 of CANGFJ010000040.1, read as the reverse complement.
AGTGCCTTGCCGCCCTCGGGGTTCAGCAGGGTCTGCAGCAGGATGCCCAGGTTGTGCAGCAATCCGCCCACGAAGGCCTCGCCGGCCAGCCTGGGGTGGTGAATGCGCGCGAGGCCTTCCGCCGAGACCGCAGTGGCCAGGCTGTGACGCACGAAGGCCGGGCGATCCACGCAGGCCAACTCCGGCGCGCGCATGACGGTCCTGTCCAGGCAAGCAGCGGCGGCAATGCCCCGCACGGCATCCAGGCCCAGCACGACCAGTGCGCGATCCAGCGTGTTAACGCTGCGCGATCCGCCATAAAAAGCCGAATTGGCCACGCGCAGCACGCGGATGGTGAGCCCCGGCTCCTGCTCCAGCAGGCCAGACAGCTCGGCAATCGTCACACCGGGGTTACATAAGGCGCTGAGGAGGCTTGGCGCAGACAAGGTGCCGCTGCCCAGCACACCCAGGCTCGCGGCCGCCTTCAGCAGGCGGGTGATGTCGTCGGCAGAAACCGATTCGGTAGCAATGTTCATAGAGTGCAACAGCATCGACAGCTTGGGTCCGCGACGGCGTGACAACAATCACAGAACAATCAGTTGCCTGAGGCGATGCTCTGCGACCGCCCTCTAGATTCGTTCACGCCATGCCAAAAACCAGCTCTATCGACCGCGACCGGCGCAGGGCGCGTCGCGAGTCGATTTCCGTGGCCATCGCCGCGATGCTGGCCGTGGGCGCAGGGGTGCTGGGGTTGTGGCTGTTTTCCACCGAGTCGATCCGCGATAACTACCGCCATTACCTCGTCGGCATCGCCCAGGCGGCGGCCCTGCAGGTGGACCCGGTGCTGCACCAGTCGTTCCGCGACGCTGACCAGCGTAACGGTCCCGAATACCGCCGTGCTGTCGAGCCGCTGCGCCGCCTGCGTAGCGTGAACACCGAAATCCGCTACATCTATACGGCCGTTCGGGACGGCAAGGACATCCGCTTCGTGCTGGATGCTGCCGATCCCGGTGACCACGACGGTGACGGCGTCGATGACCAGGCGGGTGTCTGGGAGGTCTACGAGGACCGCGATCCGGCCATGCTGGTTGCGCTGGGCAGTGGGCAACCCGGGCAGGCGGATGCCACTGCCGAGCCGCTGTCGGACAAGTGGGGCTCGTTCATGACCGGCTGGGCCCCGATCCTGGACAGCAACGGCGCCCAGATCGGCGCGCTGGGCATTGATGTCGATGCATCGGTCTACATCGCGCGCGTTGCCGCGGCCCGTCGCTGGGCGCTTCTGGGGCTGCTGCCTGCAGGCTTGCTCGTGTTCGTGCTGAGCATTGCGTTCTATCGCATCCGCCTTCGCGGCCTGGCCGCGGGCCGGGGGCTGGCGCTGGAACAGTCCCGTGTGCAGGAGAGCGAGGCCAGCTTCCGCTCGCTCTTCGAACTGTCGCCGGTGGGCATTTCGCTTAACGACCTGCACAGCGGTCGCTTCCTGCAGGCCAACGATTCCATGGTGGCTTCCAGCGGCTACACGCGTGACGAACTGCTCTCGCTCACCTACTGGGACGTCACGCCTGCGGTCTATGCCGAGCAGGAGCAGGTGCAGATCGAGTCCATGCTGCGTACGCGCCGCTATGGTCCTTATGAAAAAGATTACCTGCGCAAGGATGGCTCGCTCTGCCCGGTGCTGCTCTCCGGCATCTGCATGACCGACGCGACGGGCCGGGACGTGGTCTGGTCCATCGTGCAGGACATCTCGCAGCGCAAGGCGATGGAGTCCGAGTTGGCGGCCGCCGCCCGTCGCGACAAGCTGACGGGCCTGGCCAATCGCACCAAGTTCATGGAAGAGCTCGAGCTGGCCATCGACAAGGTCCGCAGTGGCAGGCAGGGCGCGTATGCCGTGCTGTTCCTGGACTTCGATCACTTCAAGCTCGTCAATGACGCACTGGGCCATGAAGCCGGCGACGAACTGCTGCGCCAGATCTCCGCCCGCCTGCATGCCACGTTGCGCTCCACCGACACGACGCACGCCGAGGCAGACAGCAACCTTGTAGCCCGGTTCGGCGGGGATGAGTTTCTCGTGCTCATCAACGACCTGCGCACGGCGCCCGATGCCGAGCGCATCGCCGAGCGCCTGCTCAACACGCTCGCCCCGTCCTATGCTGTGCATGGCCGCGACGTGCACTCGTCTGCCAGCATCGGCATCGTGACCAGCCAGCAGTGCATGGAAAGCGCCGAGGCCGTCGTGCGCAACGCCGATGTGGCCATGTACGAGGCCAAGCGCGCCGGACGCGCCTGCTCCGTGGTCTTCAACGAGGCGATGCATGTCCGGCTCACGCGCCACGTCACCATCGAGAGCGGGCTGCGCAAGGCCATGGGGTCGGACCAGCTGACGCTGGTGTACCAGCCGATCATCGCGCTCGATACGGGCCTCACCACATCAGTCGAGGCACTGCTGCGCTGGAACCACCCGGTGCTGGGCGTGATCTCGCCGGTAGAGTTCATCCCGGTGGCCGAAGAGTCGGGCCTCATCGTGGCGCTGGGCCAGTGGGTGCTGCACGAGGCCTGCGACATGCTGGCCCGCTGGCGTGCCCTCGATCCCGAAGGCGCGCCCGAGACGATCAGCGTCAATGTGTCGCGTGCGGAGCTGGCGCTGGGCGACAAACTGCTCACGCGCATCCGCAAGACGCTGCATGACACGGGGCTGCCTGCGCACTGCCTGCAGCTGGAAGTCACCGAGCGCGAGGTGATGCGCGATCCAGCCTCTACCCAGGAACTCATGCACGACCTGCGTCGCCTGGGCGTCAGCCTGGCGATGGATGACTTCGGTACGGGCACCTCCTCGCTGGGCTGCCTGCGTGACTATCCCTTTGATGTCATCAAGATCGACCGCTCCTTCGTGCGCGACCTCGCGGCCAGTGCGGATGTGCTCGCGGTGATCCATGCCACGCTCACGCTGGTGGAGAACCTGGGCAAGGCCAGCGTGGCCGAAGGGGTGGAGGATGCGGCACAGGTCGCCATCCTGCAGTCGCTGGGCTGCCGCTATGCCCAGGGCTATTACTTCGCGCGTCCGCTGCCGGCCGAGCAGTTGCTCGGCCAGCGGCTGTCCGTCGGCAAGCCGATGAGCCTGCCTGTCGCCTGAGCCCTTAGCCGGCCTTCTGATTGCGCTGCAGGTGTTCCCAGATCCGCCGGATCTGCACGTCATGCTGCTCGTCGGCCACCAGCGTACGGAACGCCCGGCGCGCATCGAGCTTGCCGCGCAGGCTCAGCATGAGCAGGGCACCGGCCACGCGGCCAAAGCGCAAGGAACGGCCCAGCGGGCTGAGCTGCTCTGGGGTGGTCTCCAGTAACTGGTCGTGTAGCGCATCGACGATGCGGTCCGACAGGCCCCAGCTTTCGGCAATACGGCGCGCGGTGGAGCCAGCCCAGGCCTCCAGCAGCGCAGTGGCCACGCCGGCGTCGGGCACCACATGCGGACGGGCGGCGTATTCGTCACGGACCACGCGCACCACGATGATCGAGCCCAGGCCCTGCAGCAGGCCGAGCATCTGCGCGGCAAACGGATCCGCGTTCTCGATGAGTGCCGCATGCGCCTCAGCGGCCGCAGCAGAGTACAGCGTGTGTTCCCAGATGATCTCCGGGAACTTGCCGAACACGCCGGTGCCCGATTCCAGCACGGGCTGCAACATGGCGGCCGCGGCGAGCGAACGGATGCCATCGGTGCCGATCAGCGCGGTGGCCCGCTCGATGTTCTCCACCGGTGCCTTCTGTGCGCGGTAGAGCGGGCCATTGGCCATGCGCAGCAGGTTGGCTGCCAGCGCCGGATCCTGCGCAATCAGGCGCGATAGCGCCGTCAGCGAAGCCTCACCGGTGTCGATGGCCTTCATCAGCTGCGGCAGCAGCTGGGGGCGACGCGGCGCATAGCGTGGCTGGTTCTCGATGCGCGCCAGCAGCGCCACCGAGGCGGCCACGACCTCCGCCTGGCCGGCACGGGCCATGGCGTCGCGTGCGTCGAGTTCGGCGTCATCAAAGGCAAGGGCGTACAGGCTGTGCAGGATCTGCTTGGGGTTGGCGGCCTTGGAGTCTGCGTCGGGCTCTACCAGTTGCACGACCCGCGCGGCAGGAGCGGGTTGCGTGGCGGGCTCTGCGGGTATCTCGTCCCATGGCCGTGCGGGCGCGGCTTTGGGGCTGCTGACGAGTCGCCACAGCACAAACAGGGCACCGACGGTCACAAGGACTGCGGGAACAGCAATCAGGATCTGCAGAAGGGTCATGGAGACAAGACTACTGGTTCAGGTGTCCAGTTTGCATCGACGCACTCGACGAAATTCGGACCGCGTCAGTCGCCCAGGCGGATGACCAGCGCGTCGATGTCCGAGCGGCGTAGTTGGGCCCGCTGACGGTTGAGCTGGTCAAGGTTGTTGATCGGCCCGATGCGCACGCGATGCCACACGTCCGCGTCGATGGCCACGCGCTGCACGCTGGCGGTCACGCCGATCTTTCCCAGCTGGCTGCGGACGCGCTCGGCGTCTTCGGGCGTGCGGTAAGAGCCGGCCTGCAGCACATATACGCCGGGCCGCTCGATCTTCACGGTGGGTTGGTCGCGCCGCACGTCGCGTTCCTTCTCGGGCACCACGACCTCGAACTTGCGCAGCATGTCGTAGAACTCGTACTGCTCTGCGGGCGCCTCGGGCTCGACCGCGGCCTTGGCGGCTGCCGTGTCCTTGCGCGCTGCCGGGGCGGGCGCATCGGCCACGACCGCCTGGGGTGGCCGGTGTTCCTTGATGAAGATCACCGTGGCCACCAGCAGGCCGACGCCCAGACCGATACCAAACTCGCGCCAGCGCCCCAGATCCAGGCCCGGCTTCTGGCGCGGACTCTTGTAGTCGCGGGCACTCATGCGCGGGCTGTTCATGGCTACATCGTCTCGGGTGCCGACACGCCCAGCAGCGCCAGGCCGTTGCGCACCACCTGCTGCACGGCCAGCACCAGTGCCAGGCGCGCATTGCGCAGGGCCGCGTCCTCGACGATGAACTGCTCGGCGTTGTAGTAGGTGTGGAAGCTGTTGGCCAGATCACGCAGGTAGTGCACCAGCGTGTGCGGCGCGCGGTTGGCGCCAGCCAGCGTGATGACCTCCGGGTACTTGGCCAGCGCGGTCAGCACGGCGGTCTCGTGCACCGAGGTCAGCTGCGCGAGGCTGGCCAGGCCCAGCGTGCCGTCATAGTCGTGGCCCTTGGAGGCCAGCTGTCGCAGCACGCTCGACACGCGCGCATGCGCGTACTGGATGTAATACACCGGGTTGTCGTTGGTGCGGGACTTGGCCAGCTCCAGGTCAAAGTCCAGGTGCTGGTCGTTGCCACGCATCACATAGAAGAAGCGGCAGGCATCGTTGCCCACTTCGCCGCGCAGTTCGCGCAGCGTGATGAACTCGCCCGAACGCGTGGACATCTGCGCCTTCTCGCCGCCGCGGAACAGCGTGACGAACTGCACCAGGCAGGCCTCCAGCGACTCGCCCGGTTCGCCCATGGCTTCCAGCGCGGCGCGCACGCGCGCCACATAGCCGTGATGGTCCGAGCCCAGGATGTCCAGCAGGATGTCGAAGCCGCGCTCGCGCTTTTCCAGGTGATAGGCGATGTCCGAGGCGAAGTAGGTCTTCACGCCGTTCTCGCGCACCACGACGCGGTCCTTGTCATCGCCGAAGTTGGTGGCGCGGAACCACAGCGCGCCGTCTTTCTCGTACACGTGGTCGTGCTTGGCCAGACGCTGCAGCGCGCGGTCGATGGCACCGTTCTCGGCCAGCGAACGCTCGGAGTACCAGCGGTCGTAGTGCACGCCGAACTCGCCCAGGTCCTGCTCGATGTCGCCCAGGATCGCCGCCAGGCCCAGGTCCAGGATCTCGCGGAATGCGTCATCGCCGATCAGGGCGCGCGCACGCAGCACCAGCGCATCAATGTATTCGTCCTTGTCGCCGCCTTCCGGCTCGTCGGCCGGCAGGTTGCCGAACAGCTCGCCTTCCGGGCGCTGGTAGGTCGCATCGACCTTCTGCAGCAGGTTGGCGGCGATGTCGCGGATGTACTCGCCCTTGTAGCCGTTGGCCGGGAACGCGAAGCGCTCGCCACAGGCTTCCAGGTAGCGCAGCCAGATGCTCACCGCCAGGATGTCCATCTGCCGGCCGGCATCGTTGATGTAGTACTCGCGCTGCACCTGGTAGCCGTTGGCCACCAGCAGATTCGAGACGCTCATGCCAAAGGCGCCATGCCGGCCGTGGCCCACGTGCAGCGGGCCGGTGGGGTTCGACGACACGAACTCCACGAGCACCTTCTTGTTGCCGCCACTGCCGTTGCGGCCGAAGGCATCGCCCAGCTCATGCACCTGGCGCACGACCTGCGCCTGCGCATCGCCGGCGAGGTAGAAATTGATGAAGCCGGCGCCGGCCACTTCGCACTTCACCACATGGGGCGAGGCGGGCAGTACGTCGAGGATCGCCTTGGCCAGGTCCACCGGCTTGAGGCCCGCGCCCTTGGCCAGGCGCATGGCGATGTTGGTCGCGAAGTCGCCGTTGGCGGGGTCGCGGGTGCGCTCGATCACGATGTTCTTCGCATCGACGGCCGTCGGCAGCAGGGTGCCGGTCAGTCTGGCCAGCGCTTCAGAGAGCAACTGCTCGAGCTCTTGCTTCAAGGCATTCATCCAGGCGTTTGCCGCGGGGCGGCGAGGGGGCAGCAGTTTACCTGCTAACCCTGGTCAGAAAACCTCCAGCGGATCCACATCCAGCGCCCAGCGCAGGGCCCGGCCCGATTCCAGCTGTTCCACCTGGGGCAGCCAGCTGTTCAGGAAGCGTTGCAGCAGCGGCCGCTCGGTGCTCTCCACCAGCAGCTGGGCGTAGTGGCGGCCGGCGCGGCGGACCATCGCCGCCGGCACCGGGCCCTGCAGCGTCACGCCCACCGGGGTGCCAGCCAGCTTGCGCGCCTGGCGCAGGAAATCGATGGCCGCCTCCGGCTTCACGCCCGAGGCGCGCAGCAGCGCCAGGCGCCCATACGGGGGCCAGCCGGCCGCAGCCCGCTCGATCAGCGCCTGCTTCGCAAAGCCGGCATAGCCCTCGGCCAGCAGGCTCAGCAGCAGCGGGTGCTGCGGGAACTCGCTCTGGATCAGCACCTCGCCGGCCCGCGCCGCCCGTCCCGCCCGGCCGGCCACCTGCACGATGGTCTGGGCCAGCCGCTCGGCGGCGCGGAAGTCGGTGCTGAAGAGGCTCTGGTCGGCATTGAGCACCGCCACCAGCGTCACGTCCGGAAAGTGGTGCCCCTTGGTCAGCATCTGCGTGCCGACCAGGATGCGCGCCTCGCCGCTGGTCACCCGCTCGATGGCCGCCTCCAGGTCCGAGGCCTGCCGCACGGCATCGCGGTCAAAGCGCACGATCGGCATCCCCGGGTAGCGCTCGGCCAGGGTTTCCTCCACGCGCTCGGTGCCGTGGCCCAGCGGCTTCACCTTGTAGCCGCAGCGCGGGCAGTCGTCGGGCAGCGGCTCGTCGGCCCCGCAGTGGTGGCAGGAAAGGCGCCCCTCGCGCTGGTGCACGGTCATGCGCGCGTCGCAGTGCTGGCAGGGGGCGATCCAGCCGCAGCCGCTGCACATCAGCGTGGGCGCGTAGCCGCGGCGGTTGATGAACACCAGCACCTGCCCGCCGTCGGCCAGGTGCCGGTCGATCGCCATGGCCAGCGGCGTCGAGAGGCCGCGGTGCACGGCGTGGGCGCGCATGTCGACCAGCTGCAGCGACGGCGGCTCGGCCGCGCCCGCCCGCCGCGGCAGCGACAGGCGCACCGACTTGCCCAGCGCCACGTTGTGCAGTGACTCGAACGAGGGCGTGGCCGACCCCAGCAGCACCGGCACGCCCGTCGACTGCGCCCGCACCACCGCCAGGTCGCGTGCCGAATAGCGAAAGCCGCCCTCATGCTGCTTGAACGAGGCGTCGTGCTCCTCGTCCACCACGATCACCCCCAGGTCGCGCAGCGGCGCGAACACCGCCGAGCGGGTGCCGATGACGATGCGGGCCTCGCCGCAGGCCGCGCTGCGCCAGGCCGCCAGCCGCTCGCGGTCGGTGAGCTGCGAATGCAGCGCCGCGATGGGCACGCTGAAGCGCTCGCGGAAGCGCGACACCAGCTGCGGGGTCAGGCCGATCTCCGGGCACAGCACCAGTGCGGTCTGGCCGCGGGCCAGCACCTCGTCGATCAGCCGCAGGTAGACCTCGGTCTTGCCGCTGCCGGTCACGCCATCCAGCAGGAAGCTGCCGAACTGGCCCAGGCCGGCGCACAGGCTGGCAAAGGCCGCCTGCTGCGTCTCGGAGAGCGTGTGGCTGGACTCGGCCCGGGCGGGCAGGGCGGCGTCCACGGCCGTGGCCACGACGTCCTCCTGCGCGATCAGGCCGCGCTCGAGCAGCGGGCGCGAGGCCTCGCGCCAGCGCGGCAGCCGCTCTGCCAGGTCCAGGGTGACCAGCGGCCCCTGGGCGGCCAGCAGGGCCAGCAGTTCGCGCTGCTTCGGGGCGCGGCCCAGGCTGCCCGCGGCCAGCGCCTCCTGCCCGGCCGGGGTCGCGTGCCAGTGGGCCACGGCCTCGCGGGCGTCCACGCCCTCGCGCAGCAGCTTGGGCAGCGCGGCGGCCAGCACCGCGCCCACCGGATAGTGGTAATAGCTGGCCGCCCAGCCCAGGAAGCCCAGCAGCGCGGCGGGCAGCAGCGGCTCGGCGTCGATCACCTCGGTGACCGGCCGCAGCTTCGCCACCGGTACGTCCGAGCCCTCGGCCAGGCCCATCACCACGCCCACGAGCTGCTGCCGCCCAAAGGGCACGCGCACGCGGCTGCCGACCGCCGCCGGAACGTCGCCGGGCAGGTAATCGAACAGCCGGCGCAGCGGGGTGTCCAGCGCGACCTTCAGGATCTGCTCAGCGCTCATGGGCGGCGGAACCTTGTCCACACAAGCTGTGGATAAGTCTGTGGACGAAAAGCGCTGCAGTGAGTAAAAAAGCTGTAATTTCCGCGTTTCATGCTGGGTTGATCAAAAAACAATCGCCCTTCCGGCGCCTCGAAAACGCAGAAAGTCCTACGAGTTCATGGGCTTGCGCGTACTAGTCTGCGCGACACGTGAAGTGAGACAGATTCATATGCCGTTCACAATACTCACCTTGGGGAAGGCCTGCGGCCTGTTGGCGAATCCGCTCGCCCGCCTCGGCAGCCCCATGATACGGCTGCTGGCGCCGCTGGCCCTGGCCAGTCTGGCCGCCTGCGGGGGCGGGGGCGGCAGCGCCACCACCACACCCACGGCGCCGACGACCCCTGTGACTCCCGCCGGCATCCCCTATACCGCGGGCCTCTTCCAGCCGGCGTCGAGCTTTGCCGCCCAGTGCCAGGCCCCGCGCACCACCCTCAACCCGGACACCGGCCGCGCCTGGCCCGACCGCCAGGGCAGTATCGCGGCCGAAAACCACTGGCTGCGATCCTGGACCAACGACCTTTACCTCTGGTTCGACGAAGTGCCCGACCGCGACCCGTCGGCCACGGCCACCACGCTGGCCTATTTCGACCTGCAGAAGACCACCCAGACCCTGGCCTCCGGGCAGTCCAAGGACCGCTTCCATTTCACCTACGACACCGCCGCCTACCGCGCCCTGTCGCAGTCGGGCGTAGAGGCGGGCTACGGCGCGCAGTGGGCCGTGCAGGCCACCACGCCGCCCCGGCGCATCCTGGTCGCCTATACCGAGCCGGGTTCGCCCCTGGCCCTGGCCACCCCCGCCGTGGGGCGCGGCGCCGAAGTGCTGGGCGTCGATGGCATCGATGTGGTCAACGACAACACCTCGGCCGGCGTGACCACGATCAACGCCGGCCTGTTCCCGACGGCCGCCGGCCAGACCCACACGCTGACCGTGCGCGACCGCGGCGCCACCAGCACCCGTACCGTCACGCTGCAGTCGGCCAACGTCACCAGCACGCCCGTGCAGAACGCGCGGGTCATCGACACCGGTGTGGGCCGGGTGGGCTACCTGCTGTTCAACGACCACATCGCCACCGCCGAGCGCGGCCTCATCGACGCGGTGAACGTGCTCAAGACCGGCCAGGCCCAGGACCTGGTGCTCGACCTGCGCTACAACGGCGGCGGCTACCTGGACATCGCCAGCGAGCTGGCCTACATGATCGCCGGCCCCGCGCGCACGGCCGGCTTCACCTTCGAGCGCCTGCAGTTCAACAGCAAGCACCCCTCGACCGACCCAGTCACCGGCGTGCCCCTGGCGCCCCAGCCTTTCCTGTCGAGCACGCAGGGCTTCTCGGTGACCGCAGGCCAGGCCCTGCCCACGCTCAACCTGGCGCGCGTCTTCGTGCTGACCAGCAGCGGCACCTGCTCGGCCAGCGAATCCATCGTCAATTCGCTGCGGGGCATTGGCGTCGAGGTGCTGCAGGTGGGCGCCAACACCTGCGGCAAGCCTTATGGCTTCTATCCCACCGATAACTGCGGCACCACCTACTTCTCGATCCAGTTCCGCGGCGTCAACAACGCCGGCTTCGGCGACTACCCAGAGGGTTTCTCGGCCACGCGCAGCACCGGCGCCGCACAGGCCAACCTGCCGGGCTGCGCCGCCGCCGATGATTTTGCCCACGACCTGGGCGACGCCAACGAATGGCAGCTGAAGGTGGCCCTGAACTATCGCAGCACCAACACCTGCCTGGCGGCCACCGCGCCGGCCACCGGGGCGCTCGCCGCAGGTCCTGAAGGCCTGCCGGTGTGGCTGCCCCGCACGCCGTGGCGCGAGAACCGGGTGCTGCGCTGAGCCGGCCTTGTCGGTCATTTGCCCTGCGTTGTCGTTTGAGGCCAGTTGCCTTATCGTCGAGTGGCTTGAAGCAGCCCAAATCGAACAGTCACGGCCACGAGGCCCTTGCTGCCGATGACGACCTCGCGGTCGTGCCGTCGCAGGAGGGCTATGGCCTGAACCAGCCCGTGCTGCGCGCCAACGTGGCCGGCATGCCGCTGGAATGGGTCGATTACCGCGAGGCGGCCAGCCTTTACCACCAGGGCCAGGTGGCCTACGCCTGCGGTTCGACGCTCTACCGACTGCGCGGGGGCAGCAACGCCCTGTCGGGCCAGCGTACCGTGCTGGAGGTCAACTCCATCATTGCCACCTACGGGCACACCGGTAACCCCGGCAACACCCGCGGCGACTACATCCCGCCGCTCAACAACCAGACCCTCTTCCGCCGCGACGGCCACCTGTGCCTGTACTGCGCGCAGCACTTTGCCAACAGCGAACTCTCGCGCGACCACGTGCACCCGCTCAGCCAGGGCGGCGCCGACAGCTGGACCAACGTCGTCACCGCTTGCCGCCGCTGTAACAACGCCAAGGCCTGGCGCACGCCCGAGCAGGCCAAAATGCAGCTGGTGGCCGTGCCCTTTGCCCCGACCTATGCCGAATACGTGTACCTCAAAGGCCGCCGCGTGCTGGCCGACCAGATGCAGTACCTGCAGGCCCATTTCCCCCGCAGCAGTCCCTTGCACGCCCGTCTGCGCGACGCGCAGCGCTGAGTCCGGGGCAGCCGTTTGGTCTACCTGATCGACGCGTCGGTCTATGTGTTCCGCGCCTATTACTCGATGCCGCCGGACCTGCACGATGACGAGGGCAACCCCGTGCACGCGCTGTATGGCTTTGCGCGCTTCCTGGGTGACCTGCTTGAGCGTGCGCAGCCCGAGTACGTGGCCGTGGCTTTCGATGGCAGCCTGGCCACCTCGTTCCGCAACCGCATCTACCCCGCCTACAAGGCTAACCGCGAGGCCGCCCCCGTCGAGCTCATGCTGCAGTTCGAGCGCTGCCG
>CANGFJ010000039.1 GCA_947453065.1 Pseudomonadota bacterium | reverse complement strand
GCTGGCGCGCTGCGCTTTGCCTATCGAGCCAGGAAGAAGTGCCACCCGATTAACGGTGAGCGCTGGAAAATCGTGGTGATTCGCTGGCCATCGAGCGTGTAGGCAAACGCCCCACGCTCCTGCCGTAACGGCTCGGCGAAGGCCTCACCCAGCGCCTCATCCCCCACCTCAGTCGGGGTCCTGAACAACCGGTCCATGTTGCGGTGAAGGGCAATCTGCTGCGAATCAGTCAGCGCGTAGAAATACCAGTCGGCAGGCAACTGCAGCGTGGCATCCACCCACTGTGACAGCAGGCGGGCTCTCACCGAGACGCCGATGGCGGCCACCACGCGCCCCTCAACGGTAACGGGCGTTGCGACGATGATCGACCGATGGCCGGTCGACTTGCTGATGACCAACTCGCCCAGCACTGCCCTGCCCGCCATCAGCGCAGCGAAGTAAGGCCGGTCCTTCAGGTTCTGGTCGGTGACCCTGCCGTTTTCTGTTGAGTAGTAAGACCCGTCCGGCCTGGCGTAGAACACCGTCGCATCGGTACCCAGGTCCGCCGAAAACGCGTCCAGCAATGGCTTGGTCGTTTGCCACCGACCCGACCTGGCTTCGTGGGTACGTGCGATCACTGCTGCGCTACGCATCACACCGGACAGGTGTTCTTCTACCAGGCCCTGATAGGCATTCAGGACAACCTGAGCGTCAAGCACATCGGCGGCCACCGCCTGCGCCCCGCAAAGCCCGAGCAGCAGGACGACGAGCAAAGGGAATCGTGTAGGCCTGTCAGACACCGATGTCCTCCCTCCACACTTCCGGCTGCTCGGCGATGAAGCGACGCATCAGCGCAAGACATTCGGGGTCCTGCAACACGCGCAGTTGCACGCCGCGCGACCGCAGCAGTGCTTCCTCGCCTGTGAACGTCGTGTTCTCGCCAATGACCACGCGGGGGATCTGATACAGCAGGATCGCCCCCGCGCACATCGCGCAGGGCGACAAGGTCGTGTACAGCACGCACTCGCGGTACACCTTGGCCGCAAGCCGACCGGCATTCTCCAGCGCATCCATTTCCGCGTGCAGCACCGCACTGCCCTGCTGGATGCGCCGATTGCGGCCGCGGCCGATGATGGCGTTGTCATGCACCAGCACCGAACCGATCGGAATGCCGCCTTCGCCTAGCCCCTGCCTCGCCTCGGCAAGGGCCGCCTGCATGAATGCATCCATTTGCTGGCCAGATTCTGGAAACGGAATCCAGTGTGGCGGCAGAACACGGATCTGGCGTTACGTAGAAAGCGCAGTGCTTGAACGAACGCCCTGGCTATTGCTTGTAACTCAGCCGCACATACAGCAAGCGCCCCGGATTGTCATAGGCGTTCGGGTCGAAGTTGTTCATGGCGCAGGTGACGCAGCCGGGGGGCGTCGCGCTGAACAGGTTGTTGATGCCCAGGGCCACGGCATAGCCGGCACCGATGAAGGCCGGCGTTGCGCGCAGTTGCGTATCCACATAGGTCCGGGCGCCCAGCGCCTGCGGGTTCCCCTCCTCCCGGACTGCCGACAGGGATCGGGCCGTCACGCTCGCGCCGACCGCGCCCCGGCTCCAATCCAGCATGAGGTTGGACTTGAGTCTCGGGAAGGCCTGGTCCGGACTGCCGCGCTCGGTGCCCACGCGTTCGATCGTGGTCAGGCCGGCAGAGGTAGGCACGAACTCGCTGAACGCCAGCAAGCGCGTGGTGGACCAGAACACCGCGAACTGCCCGGCCTGCGACTCGGGCGCGCGCCAATTCAGCGTGAGGTCCAGCGCGCGGGTGCGGATGCCGCCAATGTTGATCAAGGGATTGGCGATGGCGGTCACCTGCCCGGAGGCCGAGCGGGTAATGGTGGCGCAGGACAGGGCATCGCCAGTCTGCGCGCAGCGATCCAGCAGGGTCTGGCCGTTCTGCGCCTGGATGGCCTGGTCCAGGGCGATATCGGAATAGGCCAACTCCATCGACACCTCACGCGACCATGCAGTGCCCTTGAGCGCTGCGGGTTCCCAGGCCGCGCTGACCGTCCGGTTCTGGCTGGTCTCCGGCTTGAGGTTGCGGTTGCCGCTGGTGATGACGGCGATCTGCGAACCGAGCTGGGTGTAGCCACCATTGGCCGGCACGCCATGGGCCGCGCAGTTGGCGCGCACGGCTGCGCTGGCACCATTGGTCAGCAGGCCCGAGCAAGGGTCGCTGATTTCCTGGTCAAAGCGCGACGCCGTGCCGAACAGCTCACCGATCGAAGGACTGCGGAACCCCTGCCCATACGAAGCGCGGACCAGCAGTTCCTGCAGCGGCCGCCAGGTCAGGCCTGCCTGGTAGGTCTGACCGGTTCCCGAGGTGGAGTAATCAAACACACGGGCTGCGACCGAGGCTTCCAGCCGCTGGACGAAGGGCTTGCCTGCCAGCAGCGGCAGACGCAGCTCCCCATAGGCCTCGTTGACCGTGATCTGGCCCTGGGCCGGCTGGGCCGGAATATCGGCCGAGAAACCCGCAGCCACGACGGCGTCCGGGTGGAAGTACCCTTGCGTGTGCCGGCGCTCCAGCCCTGCGGCAAAGGCCAGCGGGCCGGCAGGCAGGTCCAGCAGGTCGCCGGTGACATTGGCCGAGACATCCGCCAGCTGCTGCTGGGACGCATCGCGCTGGGTAAAGGCCACGAAGCCCAGCATCGCCGGCGTGATGGTGCCGGCACCCCCGAAGAGATTCAGCGGCACGCACGGGGCCGTGCACTGAGCGACGGGCCCCAGCGCCTGCTGCACGCGCTGCGCATTCACGTTGCCGGTGAACACCTGCCGGGCCTGGTTGCCCGAATAGAGCGCATTGACGTCCCAATGCCAGTCCTTGTCGGCCAGTTTGAATTCGCCCGACAGCACACCCGTGACGTTCCAGGTGTCGACGGTCTGCGAATAGTGGCGCGGCCCGTTTTCGATGAGGCGCCGGCCCAGGAACGAGAACGTGCCCGGCTGCAGCGTGAAGCCAAAGGGGTTGTAGGGGTTGGTCGCGTCGATGTGGAGCGTGTCCAGCAGATTGCCGTTGCCGGCATCCGGGCCGATGAACAAGGGCAGCGGTGCGCCCTGATTGGCGGAGAGGCGCTGCACGTAACTGGCGCGCACACGCAGCTGCACCGCATCGCTGATCGCGTGCTGCAGCGAACCGAACACACTGATGCGCTCCAGCGGCGTCGACAGATAGTTGTAGGGCTGGAAGTTGAACCGGTCAGTGGTGGTAAACGTCTTGAAGCTCGCGCCCGCACCGGTCGGGTCGCCCGGCACATACACCGCACGCTGGCCCGGCGCCAGCGCCTGCTTCAGGGTGAGGTCCAGGTCGCTACCGGTATTCGGGTCGCTGACAAGGAAGCGGCCCAGCGGCGTCGCCGAGCTACAGCCACCGGGCAGACAGGACGTGGCAAACGGCGCCGTGTAGCGGCTGATGGCCCGGTCCCCGGCATAGATCGGTTCTTGCCTGAAGTAGCCGCCGCCGACCACGAGCTGTGTTGTGCCTGTGCCTGTGCCCCAGGAGACGTTGAAGTCCTGTGCGGCACCGTCGCCGTGGTCGGTCTGGCCGATCTGCACGTTGGCGATCAGGCCGTTCTGCCGGCTTTTGGTGATGAGATTCACCACACCGGCAATGGCGTCGGAGCCGTAAATCGGCGAGGCCCCTTCCTGCAGCACCTCCATGCGACTGATCAGGGCCGTGGGAATCGTGTTGAGATCCACTGAGCCCGGGACGCCCGAGGCTGCGGTACCCGGCACCCAGCGCAGGCCATCCACCAGCACCAGCACGCGCCGCGAACTCAGGTAGCGCAGATCGATCTCCGCGGACCCTGCCCCGACACCGCCGCCATCGGGCGGGTTGCCGACATTACCCGAGTTGTTGAACTTCGAGTTCAGCCCACCGCCCGCAGACGGAATGCGCTGTAGCGCATCGACCGCCGAACTGAGGCCCTGCCGGGCCATCTGGTCCGCATCGATCTCGAACACGGGCTGGGCACGCAGCAAGGGACTGGTGCGGATGCGGGAGCCAATGACCACGATTTCTTCGAGGTCAGTGGCATCCTGGGTTGCTGCCGACGTCAGGCCTGCGGCGAGGGTCATCAGCATCGCCATGGGGGCGATCTGGAGGGTGCGAACTGTCATTCACAAGTATAGACAACAAACCGGGCTTCAATCTTCCTGCGGTCAGACCGGTATGGAGGCGCCATTGATCAAGCGGGCTGCGTCGCTGCACAGGAACAGGATGACCTCGGCGATCTCCTCGGGCTTGGGCCAGCTGGCATACGCGGCCCCAGGCATGGCCTTGCGGTTGGCCTCGGTGTCGATGACGCTCGGCAGGATCGAGTTGGCCCTGACGCCCGTGCCTTTGAGGTCCACGGCCAGGGAATCGATGAGCGCCACGGCGGCAGCCTTCGAGGCCACATAGGCCGCTGCGGCCCCCAGATGATTCACGGCAGCCATGGCTGCGACGTTGACGATTGCACCGCGCCGCTGCGCGAGCATGGCCGGCAGGACCGCGCGGGCCAGGCAGTAGCCGGAGCGCAGGTTGACGGCAAGCATCTTGTCCAGCGCAGTGGCGTCCATCTCCCACAGCGGGGCGCCTGCCGCGTAGCCGCCCACTGCATTGACCAGCCCGTCCAAGCGACCGTGCCGGGCAAGCACGTCGGCCATGAAGCGACCGAGTGACGCTTCATCCAGCACATCGATCGCATGGCCTTCCAGCCGCGCGACGTGTTCGCCTGCAGACAGCTGCAGGGCCTGGAGCTCAGGGGCTGAGCGATAGGTTGCCAACACCGTGGCCCCCGCCTGCAGGAAGGCCAGACTGACTGCCCGGCCCAGGCCACCCGTCCCGCCGGCGACCAGAATGACCTGCGAGGAGAAGGTGCCCGGCATGGTGGTCATTTGAGCCCTGCAAGCGGTGGCGGCAAGAGCTTCCCGGTCAGCAGTCGCCATAGCGTTCCGGCCACGAGCACGGCGATCAAGACGTTGGCCAAACCGAACAACGCCATCGACAGCCATTCGATATACCCGGTCTGGCCGCGGACAACGAAGACGATGGCATCGAAGGCCAGCGCCGTCACACCGAAACTGAAGGCCCAGTACGACGCACCGAAAGGCTGCTGCAGGATCCAGGGCAGCAACCGCACAAGCAGGAGCAGTTGCAACAGTCCGTAGCCCAGCAGCGCCTGCGCGAAAAGGTCAGGCTTGCCACCGCTCACACCACCCGTCAGGAACAGGTAGGCCACGCAGCCTACGACCGGCGGCGCGAGCAGGATGCCCAGGGTGGGCCGCAACGGAGGCGCCATGGCGAGGAACGAGAGTCGATACAGCAGCAGCGATTCCAGCGCCAGCCAGGACAACAACCCCGCGCCAAAGAACAGGGCGCCCAACTCGACATACCCGAAGTACGCGGCGACAAAGGCCGTGACGAAGTTGCCGGCGACTGTCGGCAAGTAGAGCGCAGGCGTGGCCGTGCCGGGTTCGCGCTCGCCCTGCCATTGCCGGCCGACGAACCACAGGCCATAGCCCCCTTGCAGCACCGCACCCACCACAAACAGGGTCAGGGCCAGCGATTTCGCCTGCGGGGCGATAGCCACTGCCGCCAGCAATGTCGCGACACCCACCAGTCCGACAAAACAACTCTGCACAGGATGACGCAGCTCGGCCAGCGCTTCCTCGCGTGCCCACACCCATTTGCCCACGTAGAGCACCAGGAGCAGGACCCACACGCCGAAGGCAAAAGCCATCACCCGTTCGTCCAGGGTGTGCGGCAGCCCCCAGGCCTTGGACGCCGCGCGCCAGCAATCCCCCAGTCCGACCAAGCCCAGGACAATGCCAAAGAACGATGCCGGAATCGCAATGCGTGAGCCTGTCATGCCTAGGTTCTCGTGAGACGGACGGTGATCGAAAGATACAAGCGTGGAAACCATTGCTTTTACGCCAGTATGGCACCATAGCCGATATATTCCGGAGCGCTCAAGTGACTGCCTACGAACCGCTGATCAACGCCACCGATGTGGAAAGCCTGCGCGCGGCGTTCCGTTTTTTTGATACCGATCAGGACGAGGCGGTTTCGGTGGAGGACCTGCAACAGGCCGTCACCGCCACGCTGCAGAAACCGGTCAGCCGGGAACAACTGCTCGTCCTCATCAACGAAGTCAGGGCCAGTTCGCAGGCGGGCGACAGCTTCGACGTCTATGACTTCCTGTCTTATGCGCTGTCCAAGCGGGTCGATGGCCTCAACAACCTGCAGAAGGCCTTTGGCGCGCTGCACGGCACAGAGAACGCCGGCGTCACCGCGGAACAGTTCCGCGTTGGCATGGCGGGTTTGGGGCTATCGGACCAAGAAGCCGAAGCGGTCTTCCGTGGCATGGATGCCGACGGCGATGGCCAGCTCAGCTTCGACGAGTTCTGCCGGCCGATCCATGACTATTACCGTGCCACCCAGGCGACGACCGCCACACACGCTGTGGCAACTCGTACCCCGGTAGCCTCCGACACCCCGCAAGCCGCAGACACGCCAACGGGCCCAGCTGGGGTACCGCCAGTACCGCAGGCGACGGGCCAGAACACCGGCAACGGCACATCCGTACTGCAAATGCAGATCGGTTTTTTCCGCCTGCTGCAGGGCGCTGCCTACCGCTGTTTCCGTGCCAGCTTCTCGGCCAATCACGGCACCCATCTGCCCGTCCGGAACCTGCCGTACCGGATCAGCGACTTCGTCGAGTTCGTAGGCACCACCATGGCGCTCTACAAGCAACTGGGTATCGTCAGCGCAGACTGCCATCCGGTGCTGGATGCGCTCAGCACTTCCATCCAGGCCGAGTACCAGCGACTGTTGGCGCGCATCGAGCACTGGCCAGCGATCGACAAGACCCCGGAAATGCTGCAAGAGGCGCTGGCGATGCGCGCCAATGCAGCGGCTACAGGCCAACACCGCGCGCAATACGTGGCGGCAGTGGAAGCCCTGCTGGCCACCCGGAAGCAGTCGCTGGAATTTATCGACCTCGTGAACGAAGTGCTGATCCGCAACGAACTGCACCGGCTACGCAATCAGGAGACTCAGGGCAGCTCCGCACCGCCCCATCCACATGAAGATCCGAAGTCCTACCTGCGGGCCTGGAACCGGGTGATCCTGCACGACGCCGATGAGCACCTTGAAGGCGCCATGATGCCGGTGTCCTACTGGTACGAAGACTTCATGCCGAAGCTGCTGACAGCCTTCAGCGTCAGCACCACCGCAGACATCGCGGACAACACCGTGGCCAACGTCCCGGCCCTGCTGCAGTGGTACCAACAGGCCAACGCCGCCGGCGAGTTCGCGCGCCACGGCACGTATATTCCCCAGATCTTCGAGCAGGCACCGCCCGCGGAGAAACTCCGCATCCGTCAAGCCTGGCGCCTGTGCCGCCATTACATCAACGGCGTACAGAAACGACGCGAGCGGGCCGAATTTGGCCGCGATACCGGCGTGATGTCGCAGTACATCGCCTTCCTGGACGTCTATCTGGGCCGTAGCTTCGTCAGGGATGCGGACATGCGCCTCTCGTTCCCGTACTACATCGGCCCTGCCGTCTGGCGCAGCCTGCATACCACGGGCGAAATCATCGCCAGCCAGCCAGCTGCCGCGCAGACGCAATCACTGGCAACGTTCAAGTCCTTTTTCGCGCTCTTCGCGAGCCTGTACCCCTGCCCGTACTGCCGACATCACCTGAACGCCTACGTCGTACAGAACAAGGAAATCGAGATGTACCCCCTCGAGTACATCCTGCTGGGCATACAACCCGGCAGCTCGGATTTGGGCGCGACCATCCGCGAAAAACTGGCGACAGTGATCGATGGCGCGTCGCTGCGGCTGTTCCTGTGGAAACTCCACAATACGGTGTCCTCGTCGATCAGCCGTTCCGAAGAGTGGTACAAGCAGGACGAGGCCGCGTTCTATACGACCCGCTACTGGCCCAGCATCGAATCGGACCTGGAGCGCGCAGCAGCCCGCCAGCAGCAGACCCTTGGTACGGACCGCATCCGCAGGCTGTACGAGTTGTTCAAGCCCCTGTCACGCCTGTCGTTCCTGCGCTTCCAGATGCAGTCAGAGCTGGCCAGCCGCACGGCCAGCGGCCTTGGCAAGATCCTGGCGCTGGCCCAGCAGCAAATCGACGACCTGGAAACAACCATTCAGCGTGGTGAATTCCTGCAGCACCAGTACGGGTTCGACCCGGACCTGGTGGACGAGGAGCCGTCGTTCACGGCAGAGGAAGAAAGCTATGCCCGCAGTGCCGCCTATATTGCGACCTGAAAACAGAGGCACCTGACCGAGGATGCGTCAGGCAGACCAGGAGGATCCGGGCCCAACGGTTCCGCCCTGCGGGATACCCAGTTCCTGGCGCACCTGTTCCAGCGGCCGCGGCAACAGCGCGAGCCAGTCCCATTCACTGTCGTAGATGTCCACAGGGGTCGCAGCACCACGCTGCGCGGCAACCCCCATCACCTGCGGATCGAGGTGCGAATGGACGGGCGGAAACACGCCCAGCTTGATGCCCTGGTGCCATTGCAGCAGCACCACCGACAACCAACCGATTCCGGCAGAAGAATTGGCGGCGTTGAACACTGCGGTATAGACCTCGCCCTGTGGCGTCGCGCCATAACCGGCCAGGACGTGGTGCACGTCGTGGGAGCCCAGGAACTCGACCGGCAGCGGCACGCCGGGCATACCCGGTATGTCGAAATTCGCGTCCTGGTAAAACTGCCGCATTTCCGCACCGAGGGAACCCGGGGGTGCTTCAGCCAGCAAGCGGTGATAGCGCGCCACCAGCTCGGGAGGCGACACCTGGCCCAGGGTCTGCGCGGCCATGTGGGACGCGATCAGCTCGCTGTCGATGCCGGTACGACCCGACAACATGCGCCGGAACACCTCGGCCTTGGCCGTGGCGACATTCTCGTTGGCGACCTTTTCCACGGCACGGAACAAGGCATCGTCGGCCCCGAGGCGCGTGGCGATGCGGCGCGCCGTGCGGGTGCCGGCCGGATCGGGCTCATGGGAATAGAGGGACACCATCAGGCCGGCATGCACGGCTTCCTGCCGATCTTTCGCGGTAGACAGCCCGTTTGCGATCGCCGCGATCGCGGCTTCCTCATTGGCCCAAGGCTCGTCGGTGCCCAGCAGGGCGCTGAAGTCGAGCGATGTGTCGAAGCCGTGGCAACCCGCACAGCCCTGCAGGCCCGCGAACCTGCGCACCAGCTCGGCCCTGTCGCCCTCGAAGGGGCGCGTGCCCCCCGCCGTGGCCACCAGGCGCATGACACCCACATAGGCACGACGAACTTCCGGGGGACCAAATACGAGTAGGGCCATGCCAATTCCACGCCAGAAAATTCGACGCCTAACTTAGCGCATTCCCCTCTGCCGGGAATGCGTTTTTGAAGGAAAGTCCTAGTCGTAAAACGACGGCGTTTTCTTCAACTTCAGATGCGCCACCAGGTCGTGCTGGATCCACAGCTGGGCGTGAGTCTGCTGCAGAAAGCCTTCCAGCACCTGCCGTGACTCGGCGGTCTGCGCCTGGTCGAACTCGGCCACAGGCAGGCGGTTCAAGGCCCGCTCCGCCGGATAGTGGTACAGGTCGCCGGCCAGCACGACGCCACCGGTCCGGGCCAGCTTCACGTACAGCACGCTGTGGCCGGCGGTATGCCCCGCGGCAGACTTGATGACCACGGTGCCATCCCCAAACACGTCGTACTCATCCGTCGTGATCAGCGTGGTGCGGGCGCCTTGCAGCGCGGCGAACACCGACGGCTGCGGCGGCTCTGCGGTGGGCTGTGGGAACATGGCGTCGCGCTCCACCTTGCGCACCAGCCAGGTCGAGCCGGCAAACGCGTTGGCATTGGCCACATGGTCCCAGTGGTCGTGCGACAGCGCCAGGTAGGTGATATCGGCGGGCTTGTAGCCCACTTGCGCCAGCTGCCCGGCCAGCGATTGGCGCAGGGACACCTGCCGTTCTGCCCCGTTCGACAGCACCAGGTGCCGCACCACCACTGATTTGCCCGGTGTCCACGTGTCGTCCGGAATGGCGCCGGTGTCCCACATCAGCGTGCCCTTGGGATGCACGATGAGGAAGGCGGCCACCGACAGCTGCGAGGTCGCGACCTCTTCGGGCTTCAGGCGATACCGCGCGGGGTCGGATTCGAGGACGCCACCGTCCAGCACATAGAGGCGAATGGGCGGCTCGGCCGCGTGGGCAACAGGGGCCGCGTGAAGCAGCGTGCTGCATGCCAGACCCACTGCCAACAGTGCCGCTCGAACCATGGCCACACGCTCCCGCACCCGAAGGTCCAGCGCTGCCCGACTGCAACGGCTGGCACAGTGATTGGTGCGCCCGGACGGATTCGAACCGCCGACCAACTGGTTCGAAGCCAGCTACTCTATCCAACTGAGCTACGGGCGCGCCCAGACGCCATAATCTCACGCCTTGCCGCCGGCGGGTAAGTCTCGCAGGGGCCAGAGCGATGGGACTGGCCCTGCGCCCCAAGCGGCTCTTAAGATAGGCAGACTGACTACAACACCGGGGGGAATCATGAAGAAGCTGATTGGCCTTACGCTGCTTGCCGCCGCCTTCGCCGCGCCTGCCTTTGCAGACTGCTCTTATCCGAAGGCGCCCAGCGCCATGCCGGACGGCAACACCGCCGCCCTCGAAGAGATGGTCGCCGCCAGCAAGGCCGTGAAGGCCTATAACGCTGAAATGGACGCCTACCTGGGCTGCATCAAGCTCGAGCAGGATGGCTCGCTGTCCAAGCAGGGCAGCACGCTCACCGAAGAGCAGAAGGGCCAGATCGCCGCGATGTTCGCGCAGAAGAACAACGCCGCGATCGACGAGCTGACTGCCGTCGCTGCCCGCCTGAACGAGCAGATCCGCGTGTACAAGGCGAAGCACCCGTCGAAGTAAGCCTTCGCGGGCCACTCGCCCCAGCAAGGGGTTGGCCATGTTGACCCCTGCACAAGCAGAAGACCTGATCGGGCGGCACCTCTCCTGCCTGCCCATCGAATCGCTCCCCGTGGGCTATAGCGCGGGGGCGATCCTGCGTGAGAACGTCTACGCCGAGCGAGACCAGCCGCCCTTTGACCGCGTGTCGATGGACGGCATCGCGCTGTCCTCCCAGGCGGTGCGCGCGGGGCAGCGCCGTTTCCGCATCCAGGCCACCCAGGCTGCGGGCGATCCACCGCTGACGCTTCAGGCAGCCACCCTGTGCATCGAGGCCATGACGGGCGCCGTGCTACCTGCCGGCTGCGATGCCGTGGTGCCAGTGGAACGCCTGCGGGTCGAAGCCGGCGTGGCCACGCTGGAAGACGGGTTGCAGGTAGAGGCCGGCCAGAACCTACACCGCCGCGGCAGTGACCAGCGCCAGGGCGCGCTGCTGCTGAAGGCGGGCATGCCGCTGGAAGCGCCAGACATCGCGGTGGCCGCCGGCGCCGGCATGGCGCGGCTACGGGTCAGCCAGCAGCCCGCCATCATGGTGATCTCCACCGGCAACGAACTGGTGGAACCGGGTGAGCCCATCGAGGCCTGGCAACTCCGGCGCTCCAATGTCTATGGCGTGGCGGCGGCCTTGCGGCGGCGCGGCTTCCACCGCGTGGCGGACGACCACATCGTGGATGACGCGGCGGTCCTGCAGGACCGGCTTAAACAGCACCTGGAAAGCTACGAGGTGCTGATCCTCTCGGGCGGCGTGTCGATGGGCAAGTTCGACCTGGTGCCTGCGGCGCTGGCCGCCTGCGGCGTGCAGCAGGTCTTCCACAAGATCGCGCAGCGCCCGGGCAAGCCGTTCTGGTTTGGCACGGCCCCCAACGGGGCGGCCGTCTTTGCGCTGCCCGGCAACCCGGTTTCCACCCTAGTGTGCCTGGCACGCTACGTCATTCCGGCGCTCGGCGCCGCCATGGGGGCCACGCCAGCGCCCGCCAGCCGCGACAAGATTGCGCTGGCCGCGCCGGTGACGTTCAATGCGCCCCTCGCCGGCTTTGTGCCCGTGCGCGTAGAGACCGACGACTGGGGCAGGCCCTGGGCCGTTGCCTCACCGCACAACGGCTCCGGCGACTTCGCGGCTCTGGCCGGCACCGATGGCTTTGTCGAACTGCCGCCGGGCCCCCATGTCTATCCCAAGGGATTCGTAACCCGCCTTTACCGGTGGTGAGGCCGACGCAGCTCCCATGAATGCTGGCACCGAGAACATCGTGACGCAGGGTCGCCTGCCCGTCGACACCCTGAAGCGGCCGCTGCGTGACCTGCGCATTTCGGTCATGGATCGCTGCAACTTCCGCTGCCCCTACTGCATGCCGCGCGAGCGCTTTCACGAGCACTATCCGTTCCTGAAGACGGCCGAGCGGCTGTCGTTCGAGGAGATCATCCGGCTGACGCGGCTGTTCGTGCCGCTGGGCGTGCGCAAGCTGCGCATCACCGGCGGCGAGCCACTGCTGCGCGTGAACCTGCCGGACCTCATCGCCGACCTCAACGGCATCAAGGGCATCGAGGATATCGCGCTCACCACCAATGGCGTGCTGCTGGCCAAATACGCCTCGGAGCTCAAGGCCGCAGGCCTCGCGCGCGTGACGGTCAGCCTGGACAGCCTCGACCAGGAAAAATTCGCCGTGATGAACGGCGGCTTTGGCCGCGTCAGCGAGGTCCTTGAAGGCATCGAGCATGCTCAGGCCGCAGGCCTGGGCCCGATCAAGGTCAACGCGGTCATCCAGCGCGGCGTCAATGAAGAGGGCGTGCTGCCGCTGGTGGAATACTTCCGCGGCAAGAACGTCACCGTGCGCTTCATCGAATACATGGACGTCGGTAACCGCAACGACTGGCGCGAGCAGATGGTCGTGCCGTCGCGCGACCTGGTCGATGCGATCAGCGCGCGCTGGCCGCTGGTGCCCGTGAAGCCGGAATACGCGGGCGAGGTCGCGCGGCGCTATGCGTTTGCGGATGGCCAGGGCCAGGTGGGCTTTATCTCGTCGGTGACGCAGCCGTTCTGCGGCGCCTGCTCGCGCGCACGGCTGTCGTCCGACGGCGTCTTCTACACCTGCCTCTTCGCGCAGACCGGCAAGGACCTGCGCGGCCCGCTGCGCGCCGGCGCCAGCGACGAGGAAATGGACCAGCTGCTGCGTGGCGTGTGGACGGCCCGCACCGACCGCTACAGCGAACAGCGTGCGGTGATCCGGGCACGGCACGACGTGCAGCCCAAGGTCGAAATGAACTACATCGGCGGTTAACGATGGCACGCGCACGCTCCCCCCTCACCCACCTGGATGCCGCCAACCGCCCGACGATGGTGGATGTCGGCGCCAAGGTCGTGACGCGCCGCGAAGCCACTGCCGAGGCGCTGATCACGCTGCCCGCCAACGTGGCACGCGAACTTACGCGCACCGGCCATCGCACCAAAAAGGGCCCGGTGTTCGACACCGCCATCATCGCCGGCACGCTGGCGGTCAAGCGCACGCATGAGCTGATCCCCTTCTGCCATCCGCTGCCCGTGGACCATGTCAGCATCGAAGTGCTGCCGCGTCGCGGCGGCCTGCGCATCACCTGCACGGTTGCCGTGGAGCACCGCACCGGCGTCGAGATGGAGGCCCTCACGGGTGCCACCGTCGCAGCGCTGACGATCTACGACATGTGCAAGGCGCTCTCGCACGACATCGTCATTGAGCGCGTGCAGCTCATGGCCAAGACCGGCGGCAAGCGCGACTTCCGTCGCGGCAAGGCCAGCGCGTGACAGCGGTGCTCAAAGGCCTGGTGCTCAGCGGCGGCCGCAGCACGCGCATGCAGCGCGACAAGGCCGTGCTCGAGTACGGCGGCGAGACCCAGCTGGACCGCGCCATGCGCCTGCTGGGCGAACAGGTCAGCGAGGTGTATGTCTCGGTGCGCGCCGACCAGGTGAGCGAACCGGCCCGCGCGAAGTATCGCCAGATCGTCGACAGCCACGACGGCACCAGCCCCATCGCCAAGGGGCCGGCCGCCGGCATCCTCGCCGCACAGGCCGCCGACCCGCAGGCGGCCTGGCTGGTGCTGGCCTGTGACCTGCCGCAGCTGGACGCGCAGACCCTGGCCACGCTCATCGCCGCACGCAATACGCAGCACACAGCCACGGCCTTCCGCAGCGCCCACGGCGGCCTGCCCGAGCCACTGTGCGCAATCTACGAGCCGGCCAGTGCGCCGCTGCTGGCCGCCTTCGTGGCGGGCGGGCGCGACTGCCCGCGCAAATTCCTGCTTAATTCCGACACCCTGCTGCTCGATCAGCCCAACCCCAAGGCGCTGGATAACGTGAACACACCTGATGAATTCAAGGCCGTCAGCGCTGCGCTGGCCCCGGCCGTCGACGCACGCGAGATCCGCGTGCAGTACTTTGCGCTGCTGCGCGAACAAGCCCGTTGCAGCGAAGAGTCCGTGCAGTCCGCCGCCGCGACGCCGCGCGAGCTCTTCGCCGAACTGACTGCGCGCCACGGCTTCACGCTGCCGCAAGACATGCTGAAGGTGGCGATCAACACCGAATTTGCCGACTGGTCGCAGCCGCTGAAGGCCGGCGATGCGGTCGTCTTCATTCCGCCGGTGGCGGGCGGATGAGCGGCTTCCGCTTCACGCGCGCGGCCATCGATGGCACCGCGCTGCGCACTGAACTGCTCGACCACCACTGCGGCGGCTATGCGTCGTTTGAAGGCTGGGTGCGCGACCACAACGAAGGCCATGCCGTGCGGCACCTGGAATACGAGGCCTTCGAGCCGCTGGGCAACAAGGAAGGCGAGCGCATCATCGCCGAGGCGATCAGCCGCTTCGGCGTCACGCGCGCGGTGTGCGAGCACCGCATCGGCGACCTGGCGCTGGGCGATGTGGCGGTGTGGGTGGGCGTGTCGTCACCGCACCGCGACGAGGCCTTCAAGGCCTGCCGCTTCATCATCGACGAGGTGAAGCACCGCGTGCCGATCTGGAAGAAAGAGCACTACGTCAACGGTGACTCAGGCTGGGTGAACTGCGAGCGCTGCGCGGCCGATGCGACTGCGCACGCCCCTGACCACACGCACGGCCACGGGCACCACGACCACGACTAGCCGGGCCTGACCTGCCCGGCGCCGCGCACCACATACTTGTAGCTGGTGAGCTGCTCGACTCCCACCGGACCGCGCGCATGGAAGCGGTCGGTGGAGATGCCGATCTCGGCACCCATCCCGAACTCCCCGCCATCGGCAAACTGCGTCGAGGCGTTGTGCAGCACGATGGCGCTGTCTACGCGGCGCAGGAAGCGCTCGGCCGTCGCCGTGTTATCGGTGACGATGGCCTCGGTGTGCGCCGAGCCATAGCGCGCAATGTGCTCGATGGCTGCATCCACGCCATCGACGACGCGCACTGAAATGATCGCGTCCAGGTATTCGGTGCGCCAGTCTTCCTCGGTGGCTGGCTTCACGCGCGCATCGGCGCGCTGCGCGTCGGCATCACCGCGCACTTCGCAGCCGGCGTCGATCAGCGCCTCGATGAGTCCGGCCAGGTGCGTGGCCGCGCCCGCGCGATCCACCAGCAGCGTCTCGGCCGACCCGCAGATGCCCGTGCGGCGCATCTTGGCGTTGAGCACGATGCGGCGCGCCATCTCCACATTGGCATCGCGATCCACGTACACGTGGCAGATGCCTTCCAGATGCCCGATGACCGGCACACGTGCCTCGGCCTGCACCCGCTCGACCAGGCTGCGCCCGCCGCGCGGCACGATGACGTTGATGTATTCGGTCATGCCCGACAGCATCAGGCCCACGGCCGCACGGTCTGCGGTAGGAACCAGCTGGATGCAGGCCTGCGGCAGTCCGGCAGACTCCAGGCCGTGCACCAGGCACTCGTGGATCGCCGCACTGGAGCGGCGGCTCTCGGAGCCTCCACGCAGGATCACCGGATTGCCGGACTTCAGGCACAGCGCGCCGGCATCGGCCGTCACGTTGGGGCGGCTCTCGTAGATGATGCCGATGACGCCCAGCGGCACGCGCACGCGCTGGATCACCATGCCGTTGGGCCGCGACCACTCGGCGCTGACGCTGCCCACCGGGTCGGCCAGCGCGGCGATGTCTTGCAGGCCCTTGGCCATGGACTCCACCCGCTTATCGTCCAGCTGCAGGCGGTCGAGCATCGCACTGCTCAGCCCCCGCGCCCGGGCGGCCTCCATGTCCTGGCGGTTGGCCTCCAGGATCTCCGGCCGACGGGCGCGGATCTGTGCCGCTGCGGTCAGCAGCGCCTGGTTGCGCTGGTCGGTGCTGGACTGGGCCAGTGCCTCGCGGCACCCCACGGCAGCGCGGCCCAGGGCGGCCATCTGTGTCGCCAGGGCAGTGGCATCGGCAGTGTGTGTATCAGTCATGGGAAACCTTCAGGAGTGGGCGTCGCTGCCGAGCAGGACGAGGTCATCGCGATGGATCATTTCGTCCCGGCTGCGGAAGCCGAGGATGCTTTCGATGTCCGTACTGTGGCGACCCAGGATGCGCGCGGCCTCCTGGTCGGAATAGGCGGTGATGCCGCGGGCGATCTCGCGGCCATCCGGGGACAACACGCTGACCGTGTCGCCGCGCTCGAACCGGCCGGTGGTGCGCACCACGCCGGCCGGCAGCAGGCTGCGGCCCTTGAGCAGCGCGGCCAGCACGCCCGCGTCGACCACGATCGAACCGGCAGGCTTGAGCGTGCCGGCGATCCACTGCTTGCGGGCGGCCACGGGGTTGGCGCTGGGCAGGAACCAGGTGCAGCGGGCGCCGGCCTCGATGCGCTTGAGCGGATTGCGGTGGTGACCGTGCGCGATGCACAGGTGGGCGCCAGCGGCTACGGCAATGCGCGCGGCGATCACCTTGGTGGTCATGCCGCCCGATCCCACGTCCGAGGCCGAGCCACCCGCCATCGCCTCGATGGCGGGGGTAATGACCTTCACCTGCGGGATGAACTCGGCCTTTGGGTCGCGGTTCGGGTCCGCGGTGTACAGGCCGTCGACATCGGAGAGCAGCACGACGCAGTCGGCGCTGGCCATCTGCGCCACGCGCGCGGCCAGCCGGTCGTTGTCGCCGTAGCGGATCTCGCTGGTGGCCACGGTGTCGTTCTCGTTGATGACCGGGATCGCACCCAGCTCCAGCAGCGTCGTCAGGGTGGCGCGCGCGTTGAGGTAGCGGTCGCGTTGCTCGCTGTCCTGCAGGGTCAGCAGCACCTGCGCGACCGTGATTTCTTCGTCCTCGAGCAGCTCTTTGTAGGCGTGCGCGAGGCGGATCTGCCCCACCGCCGCGGCGGCCTGTTTTTCTTCCAGGCGCAGCGTGCCCTTGGGCAGCTTCAGGT
>CANGFJ010000038.1 GCA_947453065.1 Pseudomonadota bacterium | reverse complement strand
GCATTCGTCACCGTGACTTCGCCCGGGCTTCCAGACCTGTCCTCCGCGCCGCCACCGGAATTTGACGGCCCTGGTGGTGTGTGGTCCCCCGAGACCCTGCTCTGCGCAGCGGTGGCAGATTGCTTCGTGTTGACGTTTCGCGCGATTGCGCGCGCATCGAAGCTGGAATGGCTATCGCTGGACTGCAGCGTGGAAGGCACGCTGGAACGCGTGGAGGGCGTGTCGCGGTTCACGCGCTACGTGACGAAGGCAACGTTGCATGTGGCAGCAGGAACGGACCAGGCCAAGGCGAAGACCTTGATGGAGAAAGCCGAGCACGGCTGCCTGGTGGCCAACTCTTTGACGGGAACCCGGGAACTCGTTGCCCTCGTCATTGAGGGCTAGCGCCAGCCAGGCGCAGCACGCAGGTCCAGGGGTCACCCCGGACCTGCGTGCCTCAGGCGATTACTTCGCTTCAGCGATGCGCTTCATGTTCTGCAGCGCAGCCTCGAAGCTCGTGCGGCGCTTGGCGAGGTCTGCATCCTTCGCCGCCTTGTCGGCCTTGTCCGACACATCCAGCACCAGCGTGTAGAGAATCTTGGACGACTTGGCGTTCACGACCTTGGCTTCCATGAAACCGTGGTACAGGTTGTAGAACTGCCCCTCGCGAACCGGCTGGGTATAGCCATAAGAAAGATCCGTCTTCGCGACCAGGATCTCCAGGACGCGGCCACCCGCCAGCGCGCGCACGGTGCCCATGCCACCGTCACCCGAGGTGATCTTGCAATCCAGCGACAGCCACTCGCTGATGTCGCAGTACTTGCCGACCTTGGCCCAGACTTCAGCCGCAGGCTTGGCGACATCGATTTCCATCTTGATGGTGGCGTATTCCGGCTCGGCCGCAAAAGCAGGCGCAGTCAGGAGCAGGGCACCGAGAACCGGCAAGAGAGCTTTCATAAGAGTCATCCTTTGAGAGTGGGTATGGGGAATGGTTATTCGGTGGCTGCGCGCGACGGGCCGTCATCCGCTGGCCATCCGCTGGGCTTGGCGTCGGGCAAGTTAAACAGCACGGCCTGGATGTCCTGGATATGCCCGGCCTTCACGGCAAAGAATTCGGCGACCAGGCGATCGTTTGACGTGGCGACGCTCTGGCTCTTGGCGCCGGCCTTCATGCCAAAGCGCACGATGGAGAGCACGATGCCGCGCTCTTCATCGACGACCGGGTAGCGGCGATCCCAGATGTTGCGACCGATGAACTTGCCTTCGTCAAAGCCGCGCGCCGTGTCGTTGAACACGCCGTCCCGAACCAGGCCAGTGGTCTGGAAGCCGTTCTCGAAGCGCAACGCATCAGGCAGTATTCTGGCTTTGCGGTACTTGGGCGTGCCGTTGGTCTGGAACGCGCGCCAGTAGCTCTCGACGGCCCCAATCAGGTCGTAGTACGAGTCGCGCTCGGACTCCCTGAAGGATTGCGTCAGATAAGGGGACACCTCCGTCAGGCGATCCGGGTCCCAGAGGCGATCGGCCTCGCCCTTATTGGCCTTGACGGTTTCTATTTCGGTGATTGCGCCAGACATCACTTTCAGGCGCACCATGAACATCGTCTTGCTGCCATCTGCATTGCGGATCACCGCTTCGGTGGCGATGTCACCGCGCCGCGTGTTCACGATGTCAAAGCGATAGCCCACGTCTTGCGCACTGGCCCAGAAGGTCTCGGCGAGTTTCTTCTCGGCGCCGTTTTCGGTGATCCGGGCTTTGGCCGCCTGGGGCAGCGACTGCGGGGTGTTGGCTTTCAACGCGGCCAGGTAGGCATCCGCCTGCGCGGTGAGACATGCCCGGTCGCAGCCTGCCTGCTGGGCCTGTACAGGCCCGCTGACCCAGATCGCGCAGCTCAGCAGTGCGGCTGTGACGAACTCGCGCCGACGACCCGCCCACTCTGTTGGCAATACGTTCATGACACCCCACCTTCTTGTCGTTCTTGTTGGTGCAGGCTATCACCTGTGGCGGGCGCGACTCTAGTCTGGGGAACGGCGCTCGTGGAGCAGCCAATAGACAGCCGGCATGAAGAGCAGCACCAGCGGCACTGCCGCCACCAGCCCGGAGATGATGGCGATCGCCAGCGGCGTCTGCATCGACGCCCCATTGCCCAGCCCCAGCGCCAACGGCAGCAGAGCCAGGATCGCGATCAGCGAGGTCATGAGAATCGGTCGCAGACGGCGACTGCCGGCCAGCACGACTTGTTGCGCACCGGCGCTTCGATCGGTAGGGATCTCGGCAAAGAAGAAGATAGCCACTTCGGCCACGATGCCAATCACCATGGTGAGTCCCATCACCGCCGACACGTCCAGTTCCGTCGCGGTGACCCACAGGCCCAGGAACACGGCTGTGACGGAGGCGGCAATGGTGGCAAGAATCGAAATCACGATGGCCCACTGCTCGTACAGGTACAGGAGCAAGGCAGTGACCAGCAGCAAGGCGGTGAGGAATACCAGCGCCAGCCCCTGAAACGAGGACTGCTGCTCCCGGTACAGCCCGCCGTACTCCACCCGGATCGAGGACGGCAGGTGCATCTGCCCCACCACGCGCTGTATTTCGCCCATGGCGGAACCCAGGTCCCGCCCTTCGAGCCGCGCCGTCACCGCCACCATCTGGGCGAGGTCCTCGCGCACAACCTGGGCCTGGCCCGCGGCGATCCGGATCGTGGCGATGCGACGTAACGCGAACAGATGGCCATCGGGTGCGCGCAGCTGCAGATCCCCCAGTGCCTCGACGCGGTCGCGCAGCGCAGGCCTGGATTGCAACCTGATACCAACCAGCTTCTCGCCCACCAGCATCGAGCCGACCTGCGTGCCGCCGACGAGAGCCTCCAGCTGCCGCCCGACGGACTCTGCGTCGAGGCCTTCCACGGCCACGCGCACCGGATCCAGCCGGACATCGAGGGCATCGCCCGCGATTACAATGCCGCTCAACACCTCGACGACACCGGGAACCTTTTCGAGCCGTTCTGCCACTTCCACGGCCTGCCGCCTGACTTCGGCAAGGTCGGCACCAAAGAGCTTCACTTCCACCGGTTGCGGCACGGCCGTCAGGTCACCGATCAGGTCTTCCATCAGCTGGATGGTTTCGATCTGCAAGCCCGGTACCTGTGCCTCGACCTGATCCCGCAGATCGGCCATGACCGCTTCGATGTTCCGGCGTTTGCCGTGGCGCAGGCGGATGAAGAAATCCCCCTCGTTCGCCTCTGTGAGGCCCCCGCCCAGCTGCACACCGGTGCGGCGTGAATAGGTATCGACCTCGGGCAACGCCCGGATCAGGCCTTCGACCTGCCGCAACAGGCGATCCGTCTCGGTCAGGGACACACCCGGCGATGCGCGGTAATCCAGGATGAAGCCGCCCTCGTCCATCTTCGGCATGAAGCCCGTGGGCAGGCGCCAGAATGCCAGCGCACCCACGGCCATCATCACCACCACCACCGCCACGACGCGCCCGGGGGCGCCGAGCAGACGGGCAGCCAGCCTGGCATAGGCCTCACGCAGGCGGGACATCCAGTCATCGACCTGATCGCCCTCTAGCGAATGGTGATCCGTCGCCAGATTGAGCGTGATCAGCGGAACAGCCAGCAACGCGACCGCCAGCGACACCAGCAAGGCCGCAGCCATGGTCAGCGCCAGGGCCCTGAAGAAGCCACCGGTCACGCCCGATAGCAAGAACAATGGCAGGAAGACCACGACCGTAGCGAGCGTGGACCCCAGCATGGGGCGCAGCATCTCGCCTGCGGCCGACAGCACGACACGCCGATCGCGGGTTCTGGACTCCTGCAGGCGACGTACAAGGTGCTCCACCATCACGACGGTGTCGTCGACGATGAGACCGACGGCAGCGGCTGCTCCGCCCAGCGTCATGATGTTGAAGCTCATGCCGAAGGCCTGCAGCAGCAGGCTGGTCACGGCCAGCACAATGGGCAGCACGATGGCCACCAGCAAAGTCAGCCGCGCATTGCGCAGAAACAGCAGCACAACGAGCCCGGCGAGCACGGCACCGACCAGGATCGATTCCATCACGCTGCCCACGGCGGACTGCACCAGCTCGGACTGGTCGTAGAACGTGCCGACGCGAACGTCGGCAGGCACTTCACTGGCATGCGCTGCCAGCGCCGTGCGAACGGCATTCACCAGCGACACCGCATTGGCACCGCGGGACTGGCGGATGTTGATCAGGACGGCGTCGCGGCCATCGGCCGTCACGCGGGTCCAGACGGGTTCTACGCTGGCTGCAATGTGCGCGACCGACCCCAGCGTTACCACGCCGCCCGGCCCCGACTTCAGCACCAGTGTCCGCAGAGCGTCCAGTGTCGTCAGCCGGCCATCGGTCAGCGTCAGAAACAGCCGGTAGCGGTCTTCGAGTTTGCCGGCGGCGGCATACACGTTGTTCGCACTGAGCGCCTGCGCAACGTCCTGCAATCCCAGCCCCACGGCGGCAAGCCGCTGGGGATCCACCTGCACTTCGTACTCGCTGGTCTGCCCGCCGAGTATCTCGACCTGCGCGACATCCGGCAACGCGGCAAGGACGGGACGCAACGTGTAAGTCGCCAAGTCGCGCAGGGCGACCAGATCGCGCTGACTGGAAGTCAGGGACAGCCCAAGCACGGGGAAAATCGTCGGATCCATCCTGCGGACCTTGAATCGCGTACCAGCCGGCAGATCGGCCAGGGCCGCATTCACCGCCGACTGCACCTGCAGTTCGGCGATGGTCATCGCGACGCCCCAGCTGAAATTGACCGAGACCTCGGCCGAACCCCGCGAACTGGTGGATCGCAGTCCCTTCACGTCGGGAACCGCACGCAGCGATTCCTCCAGAGGGCGCGTGACCTCCGACACCATGCGCTCCACCGGACGATCACCGGCCTCGACGCTGACGACGACGCGCGGAAAATCGATGACTGGAAACAGCCCCACCGGCAAGCGCCAGGCTGCCACAGCACCCAGCAGCGATGCCGTAACCAGCAGGAACAGGACGGACCGCCGGTGATCGAAGAGCCAGCCTGTCACGGGGTTGCGTCCCCGGCTGCGGCCTGCGCCACGGTCACGGCCATGCCGTCGTGCAACGCATCGTTGCCGAGCACCACCACCTGTTCGCCGGCCTTGAGGCCCGAGGCAATCTCTATCTGCCTGCCATCCCTGACTCCCAGGCTCACATCGTGCCGTCGGGCAATGCCCTCGGCGACCGTGAATACAAAGGCCTGCTCGCCCTCGAACAGCACCGCGGATCGAGGCACGCCCGCCACTCCGGCATGCACGGCGCGGATAATCCGGGCCTGCACGCGGGTGCCGGCCGGCATGCCGCTCGCTGCATTAACGCGCACCAGCACGGCGACCAGGCCCGATGCCGTATCGATACGCGGGTCGATGCTCTGCACACGGCCCCTGCCAAGCGGGGCATCCTGAAGGTCTGCCAGCTCCACGTCCGCACCCGGTTTTATGCCGACGATGACATCAGGCTCCACGCCGAGCCGCAGAACCACGGAGGTCGGCGGCAGAATGCGCACCAGCACGACACCCGGCGCCACCACTTCACCTGGATGGCCTGCCAGCGCATCGACAACACCGCTGACCGGCGCTGTGATCAGCACGCCCTGACCGGGACCTGCGCGCTCGACGAGACTGTCGCGCAGCGCCATGGCGGACTCGGCCACTGCCCTGGCGGCCTGCAGTTCGGACTCCGTCGCCAATCCCTGCTCGCGCAGACGCAGTAGCCGCTGCAACTCCACCTGCGCGGCCAGTGCATCGCGCCCGGCCCGCCCCTGCTCTAAAGCCGTGACAGCACTGGGCTGCAGACGCAACAGCGGCTGCCCCTGACGCACGACTTCACCCTGCTGTACCAGGACGGCGGCCAGCTGCGATTCCACTTGCAGGCTCACGGCATGGCCTTGACCAGACGCAGCCTCCATCAGGCCATAGGCCAGTACGGCATCACGGAAGTCACTCCGTGCAACGCCGGTCACCTCGACTGTGGCAGCGACCTGCGGTTCGGCTTCCGTCGCAGGTCGGCTGCAGGCCGTTAAAAACAGTGGGACAGCGGCAACAAGGAGGCGGGTAGCGGCACATCTCATGGGAAGGGGTCTCCGGTCAGCAGCGCGAGGGCGATGCGCTGTTCGGTGCAGGACTGCTCGAGCCCCAGCACGGTGATCTGTTTGTCGATGGCCGCCAGACGGGCAGCCTCCACGACGCTGCGACCCAGGTCGCCCCGGACAGCCGCCGCTGCATAGGCGGCGGCCAGACTGCCCAGCGCGGCAGCCTCTGCACGCGCCGGCACCAGCGCCTGTTCATCCTCGTCCAGCGCACTGGCCAGGGCCACAATGTCGGCGCGCGTCTGGTGCAACCGGGCCGCGAACTCAGCGCGTAGCAGGTCACGGCCTGCTGCAGCCTGTGCAATTTCTCCGCGGTTGCGGTTCCACAGCGGCAGGTCAAGGTTCACTGCGGGGCCCCAGCTGTGCACGGCACTGGTGTCCCGGTTCCGGTTGAGCGTGAGTCCGACACGCGGGTATTGGCCCAATACGGCCCGCTTCAGGCCAGCCTCCTGACCCGCATACCCTTCGGACAGCGCCTGCAGATCCAGTCGCTGCCTTCGCGCGGCAGTGAACAACTCGGCCATTGCAGGCCGAGCGGGCAACGGCCTGCTCTCAGGCTCCGCAAGGGCCAGTGTCGTATCGGGCCTAAGCCCCAGAACGCGGTTGAGCGCCAGACGCGTGGCCAGCAGTTCCTTGCGGGCTGCAGTGGCCCGCAGCGTGGCATCCAGTCCCGCCGCACGCTGGGCCTGCAGATCATCCGCCTTGAGATCGCCGCGGGCCGCAGCCTCCTGAACCTGCGCCAACAGCTGCGTGGCGGTGGCAGAGACTTGCTGGGACAGTGTGTCCACCTGCTGCAGATAGGGCAGCCGGCTTGCCAGGAGGCGTGCGTTGCCGGCCGTGTTCCACTCTGCCCAGGCCAGATCCAGACGCAGCTGTCCCGAAGCCCTGCGGGCCACGTCGCGGTCAACGCTGCGGGTGAAAAGCGTTCCCAGCACATCCAGCGAAAGGCCGCCGGCCACTCCGGTGACAAGGCCGGCCTCTGCCGGCGCAAGCACGCGATCGATGCCGACCGAAACCTGCGGATCCGGGAACAGACCACTGGCAAACAACTGCGCAGTGGCGACCTGCTGCTGCAGGCGCAAGGCCGTCAGGTCCGGATTGGCGACTACCGCCATGACGCTGATCGCATCCAGGCTCAGCGGGGCCGAGAAATCCAGGACCACCGGACGGATCAGCGCATGCCGCAAAGCCCCGGCCTGCTGCACGACCGCCGCGGGGGCAGGATTTTCCAGCACCGCCTCCCCATCCAGCGGCAGCGGCCGATAGGTCGTGCAGGCCACCAGGCCGACACCCAGCATGGCCGGGACCAGCAGGCGATACAGCCTTGGCTGGCTGCACGGGACAGTCCGAATCACGATAACAAGCACTCCACAGAGTCTGGCGCTACACAAATACCACGAATGGGTTACAGGCAGATTACCGCATCCACAACGGCGGGCACCGTTGCAGGATGGCGCAGACCCGTGGTTTCACCTAGCGTAGCGCCATGAAACTCAATGCTGACCTCGACCTTCGCGTCGTGCTCCACACCCCTGACATCGCCTGGGTGAGCTCCCCCGCCCACGGCGTCAACCGCCGCATGCTGGACCGCATCGGTGATGAAGTGGCCATCGCCACGACGATCGTGCAGTACCTGCCGCAGACACAGTTCCACGCGCACACGCATGGCGGCGGGGAGGAAATTCTGGTGCTGGCCGGCCAGTTCTCCGATGAATATGGCGACTACCCAGCAGGCACCTACCTGCGCAACCCACCCGGCTCCGCGCACACTCCCCGCCCCGAGGAAGGGTGCACCATCCTTGTGAAGCTCCGGCAGTTCCTGGACGGCGACAACCAGACCGTGCGCATCGATTCACGCAGCGCGACCTGGCAAGCCGGGCCCACCCCCGGCGTTGCGGTCCTCCCCCTGCACCAACACGGCGGCATCGTGACCACCCTCCAGCGCTGGGCACCGCACACCGCGCAGCCCGCCCAGCTGCAGGCAGGCGGATTGGAACTCTTCGTTATTGAGGGATGCCTGCATGACGAGGTGGGTCGCTATCCCGACGGCACCTGGCTACGCATCCCTCGCGGCAGTACGCAGGCAGCCTTCACCCTGGCGGAAGGCGCACTCGTTTACGTCAAGACCGGACACATCGGGGCGAGTTTCTTTCAGGGCATCTAGCCGCGCTGGGCAAGGGCACCCCGCGCGTATACTGCCGATCCTTTCCCCCCACTCGGAGCCCCCTCATGATCGGCTACATCACCATTGGCACCAATGACCTGCCGCGTGCCGCCGCGTTCTACGACACGCTGTTTGCAGAGATTGGGGCAGGCCGCCTGCGCGAATCAGACCGTTCGATCGCATGGGGCACTCGCGCCGATGCGCCGGCGCTGGGGGTGTGCAAGCCCTTCGACCTTCAGCCGGCCACCGCGGGCAACGGCACCATGATCGCGCTGAAGATGGACGCCAAGGCCCAGGTCGATGCGCTGCACGCGAAGGCCTTGCAACTCGGCGGGCAGGATGAGGGGGCGCCAGGTCCGCGCGGGCCGGTGGAATTCGGGTACTACGGCGCGTACTTCCGCGACCTTGACGGCAACAAGCTCTGCGCCTTCTGCATTGCCGCCGCAGGCTAAGGGACCACCCCGCGCATCAGGCGTTGCTCAGTGCCGGCGAACCACTCGCAGCCTGCTCCTGCAACGCCCTGATCTGCACTGTCGGCGACTCGGCGAACTCAAGTTTGCCATTTAGCAGTCGGATGTAGGCCATCACCTCATCGGCTGGCAGCGGCTTGCTGATCAGATAGCCCTGCGCGTAGTCGCACCCCAGATCCATCAAGAGCCGCCAGCATTCCGGGGTCTCGATGCCCTCGGCCACGACCTTCACGCCAAAGCTGTGCCCCAGGTCAATGGTGGCCTTGACGATCAACGCATCATCACTGCCAGCCGTCATGGCCTGCACAAACGACTTGTCGATCTTTATTTCGTCCACCGGCAATCGCTTGAACTGGGAAAGCGAGGAATACCCGGTACCGAAGTCATCGACCGAAAACCGGAACTCATCCTTGCGCAAACGCTCCATGGTGCGGATTGCCTGCTCCGGTTCGTGCATCAACGCACTCTCGGTAATCTCCAGCACCAGTTTGCGCGATGAAACGCCGCTGGCCTGCAGGGCCCGGACGACAACCTCCGGCATTCTCGGCTCAAGCAGGTCGGACGCAGACAGGTTGATCGACACGTCGGGCTCAAACCCTTGTTTCTTCCAGTCCGCCATCTGCTGCACCACAGTCCGGATCACCCACCCCGTCAGAAGCCAGATCGACCCGGTGCGCTCGAGCAACGGAATGAACTCCAGCGGCGACACCGGCCCGTGAACCGGATGCCGCCACCGGACGAGTGCTTCCAGGCCCAGCACTTCATGGTTGCGCATGCCCACTTTGGGCTGATAGTGCAGCGTTAGCGCATTGTCTTTAATGGACTGACGCAGGTCCGCCAACATGGCCAACTGTCGCTTTTGATCTGCTTGCAGGCCCTGCCGGTAAAGGAACACGGACTTGTTCGCATCCAGTCCGTCGTGCAGCGCCGTATCGAGGCTACGCAACAAATCGGGCGCTGTTTCCGCGTGATCCGGGTAGTAGCAGATGCCAACGCGAGCATCGAGACACACCGGCAGGGCGTCAACCAGCAGCCCAACGCGAAGGGACTCGACCAACTGGTAACCAAACTCCTCTGCCAAGTCACTGCCCAAGGCGCGGCAGACCACCAGAAACTGTGCGGGACTGACGTGTGCCAGAAAATCGTCCGGACCCACGTTCATCTGCAGGCGCTTGCAGACATCGGAGAGCAACCTGTCGGATGCCACATGTCCAAGGGAGGCCTGAATCCGGGCAAAGTCCTGGATCTCGATGAGCATCAGCGGAAGGCTGCGAGACCAGGGGGCCTCGGCCACTGTCGTTGCGATCCACTCCAGCGCCAGCAGCCGGTTAGGCAAACCTGTCAGCACATCGTGGGTCGCCAGATGGCGGATCTGCTGCTCGCGCTCGGCCACCCGATGCTGCATGGAATTGAGCGTCGTCGCGACACGATTGAATTCTGCTGCGCCGTGCAAATGGACGGTCTCGTTGTAGTCACCTGCCTCGATACGCCGGGCTACGGCCACCAACTCCTCGATCGGGCGGCTGGCTTGACGCGAAAGCCAGGTCGCGACCGGAATGGCCAGCGCGATTGCAAGGAAGCCAATGAGCAGGAAGAGGGTTTGCGACTCGCCATAAGCAGCAAGCGCGGTTTGCAGCGGCTGCTGCAGCACCGCCAGGATGCCGCCTTCGCTGTGGGGCACATCCTGAGCAAGGGTCATATAGCTGACGCCATCGGCCATCACTTCCGCCGGGACACCCGCCTGCAAAGTCGGTCCGTGGAGGAATTCTCGCGTACGCACTGCCGGGATGGCATCGAGCGTGGTCACCAGCGAGCCGGCGTCCCTGTCGTGCTTGTCATAGAAACTCACCGAAGCGCCCAGCAAGCGACTGAGGTCCGCCACAAGCCGCTGGTTAACCTCGAAACCAACGATCACATAACCGATTGCCGTCGGCGCACGGACCGGAGAGGCCACCAGCATGTACAGGCTTCCCTGCAAGGACTCATAAGTCAGGGTCGCTTCTGCAATACCATCCCGCAGCAGCAGCAGCTGCAGGTGACGGGCATCGCTCAACTGGCTGTTGGTGGAGGCGATGACGGCACCGTCCAGGTCGACGAGCGTGGCCATGTCCGCGCCAATGCGCTGCGTCACGTTCTGCAATGCGGAGAGGATGGTCGGTTTGTCCCCGAAACTGGCCGCGCCCTTGAAACCATAGTCCGCAGCCAGGACACGAACGCCATCCTGCAGCTGTTGCGCGCGCGAGTTCAGCAGGGCATCCAT
Source organism: Pseudomonadota bacterium (assembly GCA_947453065.1). Classification (GTDB taxonomy): domain Bacteria; phylum Pseudomonadota; class Gammaproteobacteria; order Steroidobacterales; family Steroidobacteraceae; genus ZC4RG30. The sequence continues at coordinate 6,336 of CANGFJ010000038.1, read as the reverse complement.
CACGTGTCCGGAGGACACCAACCCCTCGCTGGCACGCTGCTCCGCTGCGCTTCGCGAGCGAACCGCAAACACGGAGACAGTCGCCAGCTGGGTCGCAATGACCAGCCCAAGCAGGATCAGGAGAATTCTGGAGCGGAATGTCTGCATACGAATCGTTGCCAGCTCAATGGCTTTAACCCAGCGAACAGGGATACAAATTATTCCAGATAGGCCATTCTGACCAAGCTTGCTATGTAAAATTGCGACGCAACTCACCTAAACCCCAGAAAGGCCGGTATAGCCTGCACGGTGTGGCTGGCGCGCTCCGGCAGACAGCAATGGATGCTTCACTCATGCGATCCGTGGCATTTACGACGTCTCTGGTGGCCGTGCTGCTGCTTGCCGCACCGCTCGTCCCTGCAGCAGAGCTGCGGGCGAGCCTCACCGACCGAGACCTGGTCCCCGTATCAGACACCGTGCTCATCCTGTCGCCCGTTGGCGAGAGCCGCAGCGCCACGATCCCCAGGGCCGCCTCACCACCGGTGGTGATGGACCAGGTCAACATGCAGTTTGAACCCGCGGTGCTGGTCATCCCACAGGGTGCCAAGGTGACGTTTCCCAACAGCGATTCCGTTGCCCATCAGGTCTATTCCTTTTCGCCTGCCAAACGCTTTGCCCTCGGCCTGTATCGTGGCGTTCGCCACGCCCCCGTAGATTTTGAACAGCCCGGCCTGGTTGTCCTGGGGTGCAACATTCACGACTTCATGATCGGCTACATCGTTGTGGCCGACTCGCCCTACTTCGGCAAGACCAATGGCGCAGGCGAAGTACAGATCACCGACCTGCCCGCAGGCACCTATACCGTCAAAGCATGGGGACCCCGCTTCAAGGACAAGGAAGCCAGGGTCCTGCAGAAGATCACCCTGCGCGGTGACGACAAACTGACCCTCAACGTGAAACTCGAGGGTTCACTGCTGCCCGTCCGCGGCGTAGCGGGCAAGATGAAGGGGCTACGCTACTGATATGCGCACGCTTGGATGCACCGCCCTGGCAGGGATGCTATGGGTTTCTACCCTATTTACGTCAGCGTGCTGGGCAAGTGGTCCGCATGAATTCACCGCCCAGATTGACCTCAGGCTGACCGCTGCCGACTCTTCCCTGAGTTCGTTCAGGAGCGGCGGACTCGGCCTGCTGCGATACGACGCCTCACAGAACGGCGCCCATATCGGCCCGCTGCTTCTGGATTACAGCGGCCCGGTAACAGATACCCTCCGCGCCTCCGTCACGGCCTTTGCCACCGGCGACGCCGACAAGAACCCCATCGACCTGACCGAAGCCATACTGGAATGGCGCCCGGTGCCCGTATCGCTGCTGCGGTGGCGGGCGCGCCTGGGCGCTTTCTACCCGCCTGTCTCCATGGAGAATCGTGGCATTGGTTGGCAGAGCCTCTATACGCTGAGCTCATCGGCCATCAACACCTGGATCGGCGAGGAGGTACGCGCCATTGGCGCGGAACTCAACCTCACCGCAACCGGCGCCGGCTCTGGACGTTCCTTCGATATCGGCGGGGTCGTTGGAGTCTACGGCTGGAACGACCCCATGGGCGTCCTGATACAGAAGCGGGGCTGGGCCATCCATGACCGGCAGACTGCCTTGTTCGGTCGCTTGCCAGACATCAATGGCATACCGGGCGCCGATGGTTCATATGAACTCTTCCGTGAAATCGACCACCGCATCGGCTATTACGGTGGCCTTGAGTTCACCTACCTGGATCGCGTCGTAGCGCGCGCGCTGCACTACGACAACCGGGGCGATCCGGCCATCCACGACAGTCAGGAATATGCTTGGCTGTCGCGATTCAACGCGTATGGCGTTCGCATTGAACTGCCCGGTGCCTGGACGCTCATCGCGCAACGCCTGGATGGCGACACGTCGGTGGGCGTGAGCGCCGACGGCCGGGGCAACCACATCCTGGCGTACTGGTCGGACTTCCTGCTGGTGAGCAAGGCCTTTGGCCGTCACCGCCTGTCGGCGCGGTACGAGCAGTTCCATACCACGACCGAGCGCGGGGCGACGCGGTTTGACAGTCACCAGGATGGCGAAGCCCTGACCCTGGCCTATCGAATGGACCTCTCCGACCACTGGCAGATGACGGTGGAGGGGCTGCGTGTCAACAGCACGCTGCGCCATCGACTACGGATCGGCGAACTGCCCAATGCCGTGGAAAGCTCTCTGCAACTGGTCGCACGGTATTCACTGACGCTGTAGTCGCAGGGCGTTGGTGATCACCGACACAGAACTGAAGCTCATCGCCACCGCAGCGATCATGGGGGAAAGCAACACGCCCGTGATCGGATACAACACGCCGGCTGCGACCGGAATGCCCAGCGCGTTGTACAGCAGCGCAAACAGCAGGTTCTGCTTCATGTTGCGCACCGTGGCCACGGAGAGTGATCGGGCCACCGCGATACCGCGCAGATCCCCCTTCACCAGCGTCACCTGCGCACTGCTCATCGCCACGTCGGTGCCCGTCCCCATGGCGATGCCCACATTGGCCCGGGCCAGCGCCGGGGCATCGTTGATGCCATCACCGGCCATCGCAACAATTCGTCCTTCTGCCTGCAAGCGTTCTACCAGTGCCAGCTTGCCAGCCGGCGTGATCTCGCCGTGCACTTCCCGAATACCCAGACGCAACGCGACAGATCGGGCCGTGGTCAGTCCATCCCCCGTGGCCATCACAATGCGCAGGCCTGCGGCGCTCAAGGCCTGCAGGGCCGCTGCCGTGCTTGGCTTGATCGGGTCCGAAATCGCGAGCAGGCCAAGCAGCTTTCCGGCCTCAGCCAGGAAGACCACGCTTGCGCCGTCGGCACGCAAGGCCTCGGCCTGTGCAGCCAGTGCATCCAGCGGGACGCCCTGCTCGGCCATCAGCCCTGCACTGCCCAGTAGCAGCGTACGATGCTCGATGTCTCCACTGACACCCCGGCCCGACAGGGCCAGGAAATTCACGGGCGCCTGCAGCACGACCCCGCGTTGGCGCCCCCCAGACACCATGGCCACGGCGAGCGGGTGCTCACTGCCCTGGTTCAGGCTCGCCGCGAGCCGCAAGACCTCGTCTGCCTCGACACCTGGCACGGCCAGCGTGCGATCCAGCGTTGGACGTCCCTCTGTCAGGGTGCCGGTCTTGTCGATCAACAGCGTATCGACACGCCGTAACTGTTCGATGGCAGCAGCATCCCGGAACAGCACACCCTGGGTCGCTGCCCGACCCGTCGCCACTTTGATGGACAAGGGCGTGGCCAGACCCAATGCACAGGGGCAGGCAATGATCAGTACCGAGACCGCATTGATCAGACCGAAAACCCAGCTGGGCTCAGGGCCAAAGAGCCCCCAACCGAGCAAGGTCAGCACGGCGACGCCCACCACCGTTACCACGAAGTAGCCGGCCACCACATCTGCCAGGCGCTGCATCGGCGCCCGGGAGCGCTGCGCCTGGGACACCATCTGTACGATCTGCGCCAGCACGGTGGATGCGCCCACGCGCTCCGCCCGCAGTATCAAGGCACCCTGCGCATTGAGCGTCGCGCCAATGAGTCGGTCGCCCACGCGCTTGGTCACCGGCAGCGCCTCCCCGGTAATCAGAGACTCGTCCACAGCGCTGCTGCCTTCCACCACGACGCCATCAACCGGCACCTTTTCGCCAGGCCTCACGCGCAGGCGATCGCCCACCTGAATCTGCGTCAGCGGCACATCGTCTTCACTGCCATCCGCATTCACCCTGCGGGCGGTCTTGGGCGAGAGGGCCAGCAGCGACCGGATGGCCGCCGAGGTTTTTGATCGTGCGCCCAGTTCCAGGACCTGGCCCAATAGCGTTAACGAGATGATGACCGCGGCGGCTTCGAAATAGACCGCAACCCGCCCCATAGACCTGAACGAGTCGGGGAACCACTGCGGCGCCAGCGTGGCGACGAGGCTGTACAGGAACGCAGAGCCGGTTCCCACGCTGATCAGCGTCCACATATTGGGGCGGCGATGGATCAGCGACTGCCAGCCGCGCAGGAAAAACGGCCAGCCTGCCCAGAGCACGACCGGCGTGGCCAGCAGCAACTCGACCCAGGTTTGGGTCGCCATGCTCAGCCACTGCTGGGCATGCCCGAACATGGCCAGCACGAACACAGCAGCCGTCAGTGGCACAGTCAGGACAAAGCGGCGCTCGAAGTCGTGCAGCTCTGCAGTGTCCGCGTCATCGACGGCGGGGAGCTCAGGTTCCAGCGCCATGCCGCAGATGGGACACAGGCCTGGGTGCGCCTCGTGTACCTCGGGATGCATGGGGCAGAGGTAGACCACACCGCGGCCAGTCGTTACAGCCCCCGCGTCAGGCGGCGCCGGGGACAGAAACTGCGTGGGACTGTCGGCGAACCGCGCTTTGCAGCGTGGCCCACAGAAGAAATAGGTTTCCTCCCGGTACTCCAGCCTGTGCGCAGACTGCGCTGTCACGGCCATGCCACAGACTGGATCTTTCATAGGGCTCCCGGCGAATAGAAACTGGTCAGGAATGCCGTGGCACCCAATACGGCGATGAGGATCACGCCTTCCCCCCTACCGACAGCCTGGAACAGCGCGACAAAGGCCAGCCCTCGAACCAGCGCTGACGCCAGATCGGGTGTCATACGCCGCGCGCCTAGGAGCCCGCCACAGTAAAACGAATCGTCCCTTTGACCAGATGGCTGTCATCGCTCAGGCCACGCCAGGTCAGCAGGCAGACCTCAGGCTGAAGCTTCGGCGCTGCGATGCGCTGCAAGGCAACGGTCTCATTGGGCGCTTTGATGTCCTGCCTGTCCTTGCCTCCCTCTTTCTCCACGCTCAGCGCGGTGAGGCGAGTGGCTTCGGAAAACTGCAGCACAATCTCTGCCGGCATGGCAGGCACCGTGCTGTTGACAGCCGGCACTGACGTTTCAAGGTGCGCATGGGCCAATGCCAAGCCCGGCATGACGAACGCCAGCGCCAGGCAATAGTGTTTGATACCGATCATGAGCGTTGCTCCTGAGTAAGTGGTGTTGGCATGCCTAGAACCAGGCCCGCAAGCCGACAACAGACTGCAGTTCACCCGGCGGGCGGCCCGCTGCCTGCGCGATCTCTTCCGTCAAGCCAAACCTCCGCGCCCACACCAGGCCGATGTAGGGCGCAAACTCACGCCGAATTTCGTAACGTAGTCGCAACCCGGCCTCCATATCAGAAAGGCCAGCGCCGATCCCGCGAGACCGATCACTCTCTCCGTAGGCGTTGAGCTCGAGACGTGGCTGCAACACCAGGCGATTTGTCAGCAACAGGTCGTATTCCGTTTCCAGGCGAACGGCCGTCCGACCACCAGTGGCCAGGTAAGCCGTTGCCTCCACCGCGAAGCGGTAAGGGGCCAGCCCAATCGCGCCCAGCGCCAGCCAACTGCGCGAAGGCGCAGGCCTCATGTCCTGGCGAAGGCCAACCCCCAGGTTCCACCAGGGTGAAAGGGGCCGTACCCACAACGCCTCCACTGCGGCGTGCTGCGCATTGCCATTGACCGACTCCCCTTCACTGCGCACATACAGGCGATTGAAGTCCTTTCCGACCCAGGCTTTGGCATTCCACACCAACGCCGACTCGTCGCTGGCTTCGTGCCACTCCAGCCGATCGAATGACACCTTGTAGTAGGTGGCGTCATCTTCCATATGCCCTTTCATGTCTGCGCCCGCAGCATGCGTTGCCGACATATCGTGGCCGGAATGCAACGCCTGCGCGCCTACCTGCCCAACGGGTAGGTAGGCCACGCACACCGCCCAGCCAAAACAGCGAATCCAGCGTCTCATGACACCTGTACCTCGCGAAACATGCCCAGGCCCATGTGGTAGGCCAAATGGCAGTGGTAAGCCCAGCGCCCTGGCGCATCGGCGGTGACCCGATAGCTGCGCTTGGTGCCTGGCGGAATGCTCAGGGTGTGTTTTCGCACCTGGAATTCTCCGGCCTCATCTTCGACATCGGTCCACATGCCATGCAAGTGGATGGGATGTTCCATCATGGTGTCGTTGACCAGCACGATGCGTAGCCGCTCCCCGCGCTGCCACTGCAAGGGCTGGGCGTCGGAGAACTTCACGCCATCGAATCCCCAGATGTAACGGTCCATGTGGCCCGTGAGGTGTAACTCAATCGTCCGGCCAGGCTCGCGCCCATCTGGATCGGCAAATGCACTGCGTAGATCAGCCAGTGCCAGGACCTTATGACCGGCTGTATAACCCGCCCGGACCGACTGCAGGTGTTCTTCGCGCAAACCGACGCCCGCATCGGCCAATCGCGCCTCCGGGCTCATCGTCTGCATGTCGACGGCGG
>CANGFJ010000037.1 GCA_947453065.1 Pseudomonadota bacterium | reverse complement strand
GAGCAGCTTTTTGACGTGCGCGCCGTGCGCATCATCGTTGACAACATCGCAGACTGTTATGCAGCGCTGGGCATCGTGCATGGCCTGTGGCCCTTCATTCCCGGCGAGTTCGACGATTACGTCGCCACGCCCAAGGACAACAACTACCAGTCCATCCACACAGCGGTTCACGGCCCGGACGGCCAGTCGCTGGAAGTGCAGATCCGCACCCACCAGATGCAGGCGCAGGCCGAACTGGGCGTGGCGGCGCACTGGGTCTACAAGGAAGGCAGCGGGCAGACCCAGCGCTACGAACGCAAGATCCAGGCCGTCCGCGAACTGCTGAACCCTGCCACCGCGCAGGACGATGAACCCGAGGCCTTCAGCAAGGCCAGCGTCGGCCTGTTTGCCGACCGTGTGTATGCGATGACGCCCAAGGGCGAAGTGGTCGACCTGCCCCAAGGCGCCACGCCACTGGACTTCGCCTTCCATGTGCACAGCGATCTGGGCCAGCGCTGCCGCGGCGCCAAGATCAACGGCCGCATCGTCACCTTCGACCACAAAGTGGCCAACGGCGATGTCATCGAGATCATCGTTGGGAAGACCGCCGCCCCCAGCCGCGACTGGCTCTCCCCGTCCCTGGGCTACCTGGCCTCACCCAAGAGCCGCGCCAAGCTGCGCGCGTATTTCCGCAGGATGGATGACGCGCAGTCCCCGCCCGCACACGCCGTGGCTGCGCCCGAGACCGCAGCCATCGACACGCCGGAAGTGCCACCGGCCCCTCGACTGCGCAAGCGAATCGACAGTGGACGCTCACCCGTGGACATCGAAGGCGTGGGCGACCTGCCCATTACCCTGGCCCGCTGCTGTGGGCCGGTACGCCCCCAACCCATCTCCGGCTACCTCGCGCAGGGCCGCGGCGTCACCATCCACCGCAGCGGCTGCCAGGGCCTGGCCCGCATGCTCAAGGCCAAGCCCGAGCGGCAACTGAATGTGGAATGGTCGAGCGGCCAGCAGGACCTGCTGGCCGTGAAGCTCACGATCGAGGCCTTCGACCGTCGCGGCCTGCTGCGCGATATCTCGGACCTGATCGCCGAGGAGCACCTCTCGATCGAGGGCGTCAGCAGCGATACCGACCCGGCAGATCGCGTCGCCCGGTTTGTCGTGCGCCTGGCCGTGCCGAATAACGACGCGCTACAGCGCCTGATCCAGCGGCTGGGCCGTATCCCGAACGTCTTCAAGGTACGCCGGGCAACCTGATCGGCTGCCCGGCCAAGCCCACACCGCGATCAGCGGTTGAGCATGTCGATGGCGCGCTTGTCAGCGGCCAGGGCGGCCTCGTGCACTGCCTCTGACAGGGTCGGATGCGCGTGGATCGTGCGCTGCAGATCCTCGCAGCTGGCAGAATATTCCAGTGCCAGCACGGCCTCGCCAATCAGTTCGCCGGCCATCGGCCCGATGATGTGCACGCCCAGCACCTGGTCGGTCACCGCATCGGCCACGATCTTGGCAAACCCTGACGGGGCTTCCATGGCGCGGGCCCGACCGCTGGCCACGAACGGGAACACGCCCGTCTTCACCGTGACACCCGATGCCTTCGCCTGCTCCTCGGTCTTGCCCACCCAGGCCATCTCTGGCGCCGTGTAGATCACCGACGGGATCGCGTCGTAATTGGTGTGGCCGTACAGGCCGGCGATGAGGTCAGCGACCATCACGCCCTCTTCCTTGGCCTTGTGCGCGAGCATCGGCCCGCGCACGCAGTCACCCACCGCAAACACATCCGGCGTAGCGGTGCGGCAGTGCGCATCGACCTGGATGAAGCCGCGCGCGTCCAGTTCGACGCCCGTGCCTTCAGCCAGCAGGCCGTCGGTATAGGGCTTGCGGCCAATGGCCACCACCAGCTTGTCGAACTCGGCCTGCTTCTCGCCCTTGGCATCGGTGTAGGTCACGGCAACGGCCTTGCCGGCCACGGCAGCCGCGGACACCTTCGCGCCCAGCTTGATCTCCAGACCCTGCTTGGTGAACTGCTTGAGCGCCTCGTTGGCCAACTGGCGATCGGCCATCGGCAGAAAGCCGTCCATCGCCTCCAGCACCGTGACCTTCGCACCCAGGCGCGCCCACACGCTGCCCAGTTCCAGCCCAATGACGCCGGCGCCGATCACGCCCAGGCGCTCGGGCACCGCATCGAATTCGAGCGCGCCCCAGGAATCGACAATGTGCTTGCCGTCAAACGCCGCGGTCTTCAGCGGCATCGGCACCGAACCGCTGGCCAGCACGACAAACCGCGCCGACAGCTCTTTCTTCGTGCCATCCGGTGCCGTGTATTCCACTTTGCGTCCAGGCATCAGGCGACCCACGCCCTGCAGCGCCGTCACGCCATTGGCCTTGAGCAGCGAGGCGATGCCGCCGGTCATGCCCTTGACGATGCCCGCCTTGCGCTTCTGCATCGCCGCCACGTCCATCTTCAGGGCCGACAGGCTGATGCCGTGTGCCTTGAACTCATGGCCCGCGCGATGGAACAGCTCGGAGGACTCCAGCAGCGCCTTGGACGGAATGCAGCCCGCGTTCAGGCAGGTGCCGCCGAAGGCATAGCTGCCGTCGTAATTCTTCCAGCCATCGATGCAGGCCACGGAAAGCTTGTTCTGGCCGGCACGGATGGCAGCCGGGTAACCAGCAGGGCCACCGCCGATCACAATCACGTCATAGCTGTCGGACATCCGCTCAGACTCCCAACAGCAAGCGACCCGGATCTTCCAGGGCTTCCTTGATAGACACGAGGAACTGCACCGCTTCCTTGCCGTCGACGATGCGATGGTCGTAGGTCAGCGCCAGATACATCATCGGCCGCGCCACGATCTGGCCGTTGACGACCATCGGACGCTCCTGGATCTTGTGCATGCCAAGAATGGCACTCTGCGGCGCATTCACGATCGGCGTCGACAGCAGCGACCCGAACACCCCACCGTTGGTGATGCTGAACGTTCCGCCCGTCAGGTCATCCATCGTCAGCGCGCCCTTGCGGGCCCGCGCGGCGAACTCGCCCACGCCCTTCTCGATGTCCGCAAACGACAGCGAATCGGCATTGCGCAGCACCGGCACCACCAGACCACGGTCCGTCGAAACGGCCACACCGATGTCGTAGTACTCGTGGTACAGGATGTCGTTGCCATCCACCGAGGCGTTGATGACCGGGTACTTCTTCAGTGCCTCGATCGTGGCCTTGACGAAGAACGACGAGAAACCCAGCTTCACGCCGTGCTGCTTCTCGAACTTGTCCTTGTAGCGGGCGCGCAGCTCCTGCACGGCCAGCAGGTCCACTTCATTGAAGGTGGTCAGCAAGGCCTGCGTGGACTGGGCCTGAATCAAGCGCTCGGCGATGCGCGCGCGCAGGCGCGTCATCGGCACGCGCTGCTCGCCGCGGGCACCGGACGACGGCAGGACCGCAGGGGCCTTGGCAGCGGCAACCGGCGCGGCAGCAGCAGCCAGCACGTCGGGCTTGGTCAGGCGGCCGTCCTTGCCGCTGCCCTGCACCGAGGCAGGATTCACGCCGGTCTCTTCGACCACCCGCTTCACGGCCGGGCTCAGCTTGCCCGAGGCGTCGGCGCTGGCAGCCGGCGCTGCCGCCTGCGGCGCGTCAGCCCCCTTTGCAGCCACCGGGGCCGCCACGGCACCGGCTTCGAAAATCGCCAGCAACTGCCCGCTGGTCACCGTGGTGCCGGCGGCAATGCGGATTTCCTTCAGTACGCCCGCGGCCGGCGCCGGGACTTCCAGCACGACCTTGTCTGTTTCCAGGTCGGCGAGGTTCTCGTCGCGGGCCACGCTGTCGCCAGGCTTCTTGTGCCAAGTCACCAGCGTTGCATCGGCGACCGACTCGGGCAGCTTGGGAACGGTGATTTCAGTACTCATGGGATCTCGGTATTCGGTTGAATTCAGGAACGCTTGCGCTTGGCGGCCGGAGCGGCAGCGCCAGAGACCAGGCGTTCGGTGGAGTTTCCGGCGTTCAGCGCCACGGTGGCCCGCAGCGCCGCTTCGATCAGGCCCGCCTGCTCAGCGTCATGCACCTTGCCGATGCCCGTTGCCGGCGCCGCCGCGTGGCCGCGCCCCGCATACAGCAGGTGATGGCGATCCAGGTCCAGGCTCGCTTCCAGGCGATGGCGGATCTGGTACCACGCGCCCTGATTCTGCGGTTCTTCCTGGCACCAGACCACTTCGGTGGCCTTGGCATACTTGCGAATGATCGCCTCGTAGGCCTGCAGTGGGAACGGATACAGCTGCTCGACGCGCACCAGGGCCACGTCGCTGATGCCTTCCTTGCGGCGCGTTTTCAGCAGGTCGAAGTAGACCTTGCCGCTGCAGAACACCACGCGAGTCACTTCAACCGGGTCCAGCGTATCGATCTCGTCGATCACCGTCTCGAACGACCCCTTGGTCAGGTCGTCCAGCGATGACACCGACAGCTCATGCCGCAGCAGGCTCTTCGGGGTCATCACGATCAGCGGCTTGCGCAGGCTGCGCAGCATCTGCCGGCGGATCATGTGGAACATCTGCGCAGGCGTCGACGGCACACAGACCTGCATGTTGTTCTCGGCGCACAACTGCAGGAAGCGCTCCGGACGCGCCGAGGAATGCTCTGGCCCCTGCCCTTCGTAGCCATGCGGCAGGAACATCACGAGTCCGCACAGCCGGCCCCACTTGGACTCACCGGAACAGATGAACTGGTCGATGATGACCTGGGCGCCGTTCACGAAGTCGCCGAACTGGCCTTCCCAGATCACCAGCGCCGACGGGTCGGTCGTGGAGAATCCGTACTCGAAGCCCAGCACCGCTTCTTCGGACAGCACCGAATCGATGACGTTGAAGCGCGGCTGGTCCTTGGTCAGGTTGGCCAGCGGCACATACGAGGCGCCCGTGTCCTGGTTGTGCAGCACGGCGTGACGATGGAAGAACGTGCCACGCCCGCTGTCCTGGCCACTGATGCGCACCGCGTGGCCGTCCTCGAGGATGGCCGCATAGGCCAGCGTCTCGGCACAGCCCCAGTCAAAGGGCAATTCACCCGCCAGCATCTTGCGGCGATTGACGTAGACCTGCTCAACGCGTGGGTGCAGCGAATAGCCCTGCGGCACATCCACGATGCGCGCACCCAGGTTCTGCAGCCGCTGTGGCGCCAGCGCGGTGCGCGGCGTCTCGTTGGGGTCACAGTCCTGGTAGCGCGTCCAGTCCACGGTGTACTTATTACCCACCATGCCCAGCGCGGCGCGGGCGGTCGGGTGTCCCTCGTCGAGGCACTTGCGGTATTCCTCGACCATCTCTGCCGCCTGCGCGGCCGTGAGCACGCCATCAGCCACCAGGCGATCGGCATACAGCTTGCGCGTGGTCGGGTGCTGGCGGATCACGCGGTACATCATCGGCTGCGTGGCAGCCGGCTCGTCCGCCTCGTTATGGCCCAGGCGGCGGTAGCACACCAGGTCGATGACCACGTCTTTGTGGAAGCGCAGGCGATAGGCCAGCGCCAGACGCGTGACAAACAGCACCGCTTCCGGGTCGTCGCCGTTGACGTGGAAGATCGGCGCTTCCAGCATCTTGGCCACGTCGCTGCAATACATCGTCGAACGCGTGTCCGCAGGATCGTGCGTCGTGAAACCGACCTGGTTGTTGATGATCAGGTGCAGCGTGCCACCGGTGTAGTAGCCCCGCGCCTGCGACAGCTGCAGGGTCTCCATGACCACGCCCTGACCACCGAACGCGGAATCACCGTGGATCAGCACGGGTACGACGCGCGAGCCGTCGGTGTCACCGCGGCGCTCCTGGCGCGCCCGCACGGAACCCTCGACGACCGGGTTCACCACCTCAAGGTGGGAAGGATTGAAGGCCAGCGCCACGTGCACGTTGCCGCCGGCGGTCTTCAGGTCGGACGAGAAGCCCTTGTGGTACTTCACGTCGCCCGAGCCCTGCAGCTTGGCCAGGTCGTACTTGCCTTCGAATTCGGAGAACAACTGCGAGGGTGCCTTGCCCAGCACGTTGACCAGCACGTTCAGGCGGCCGCGGTGGGCCATGCCAATGACGAACTCGTCCACCTTGGCCTCGCCGCCCCGCTGCACGAGGTCATCGAGCATCGGGATGAGCGAATCGCCGCCTTCCAGCGAGAAGCGCTTCTGGCCGACGTACTTGGTGTGCAGGTAGCGCTCCAGCCCCTCGGCGGCCGTCAGCTGCCAGAGAATGCCCTTGCGCTCTGCCGGGTCCATTTGCTTCTGCAGGCGACCGCGGACGAACTCGTCCTGCAGCCAGAGACGCTCTTCCGTGTCCGACACGTGGGCGAACTCGGCGCCGATCGTGCCCGCGTACACATGCTCCATCAGCGCGGTGATCTCGCGCAGGGTGGCACGGCGCGGAATGGCATCGGTCCGGCTGCCCGTAAAGAACTCGGTGTCGAGGTCGGCCGCCGACAGGCCCATGTATTCGAGCTCCATCACGCGCGGCTTGGGCCGTTTCATCAGGCCCAGCGGGTCGATGTTCGCGATGAGGTGGCCACGATTGGTGTAGATCTGCACCAGCCGGGAGACGGCGGCCTGCTTTTCGTTGGCGGCGTCCGCCACGACCACCACGGTGCGCGGTGCCGCTGCCCTTTCGGTCAGCTCGCGGACGATGGGCCCGTGGGCGCGTTCGCCCCCCGAGCTGGGCTTGACGCCCTGGAAATAAGCGGCCCAGTCGGCTGGCACTTCCTCCCCGGCGAGGTAGCGCTCGTAGAGGTCTTCGACATAGGTGGCATTGCCACCAAACAGCGCCGTGGTGGCGGTCTGGCGGGCGAGAAGGCTTGCGGGATCGCGCGGACCCTGGCTCTGGCTCATGGGGTGTGCAGAAAACCTGTTGGTTTCAGAGGGCTGATGTGACTTAAGCGGCGGGAGTTTAAAGGATCACGCGCCCATTAGGAACGAACCCGTGTCTCAAAGCTGCCACGCCGCCGCCTCCCGCCCCCGGCTTGCATAACCCGACGGGTATCACCTTAAAACCCGCTTGGCAGCGACCCCCGCTATAATTGTGAGTTCGCTACGACAAAACCCGGAAATTGCCCCAGACATGTATCCCCTGACGCATCTACAGCGCCTTGAGGCCGAGAGCCTGCACATCATGCGGGAGGTCGTCGCAGAGTGCGAAAACCCGGTCATGCTGTATTCCATCGGCAAAGACAGCTCGGTGATGCTGCATCTGGCGATGAAGGCCTTCTACCCGGCCAAGCCGCCCTTCCGCCTGCTGCACGTCGATACCACCTGGAAATTCCGCGAAATGATCGCGTTCCGGGACGAAACAGTGCGCAAGCTGGGGCTCGAACTCCTGGTTCACATCAACCAGGAAGGCGTGGCACGGGGCGTCGGGCCCTTTACCCACGGTTCCTCGGTGCACACCGACATCATGAAGACCCAGGGTCTCAAGCAGGCCCTCGACCAGTACGGCTTCGACGCCGCCTTTGGTGGCGCCCGTCGCGACGAAGAAAAGTCCCGCGCCAAGGAGCGCATCTTCTCCTTTCGTTCGGCCCAGCACCGCTGGGACCCCAAGCGGCAGCGCCCCGAGCTCTGGCACAGCTACAACACCCGCATCCACAAGGGCGAGAGCCTGCGGGTCTTTCCGCTGTCCAACTGGACCGAACTGGACATCTGGCAGTACATCCATCAGCAGAACATTCCCATCGTGCCCCTGTACCTGGCCGCCCCGCGGCCGGTCGTGCGCCGTGGCGGTACGCTGATCATGGTTGACGACGACCGCATGCCGCTCGAACCCGGCGAAAAGCCTGAAATGAAGATGGTTCGGTTCCGTACGCTGGGCTGCTACCCGCTCACCGGCGCCATCGAGAGCACCGCCACGACGCTGCCCGAGGTCATCCAGGAAATGCTGCTGGCCACAAGCTCAGAGCGCGAGGGCCGCATGATCGACCACGATTCCAGTGCGTCGATGGAAAAGAAGAAGCAGGAAGGATATTTCTGATGTCCCACAGTTCGGACCTCATCGCCACCGACATCCTCGGCTACCTCAAGTCCCACGAGCACAAGAGCCTGCTGCGGTTCATCACCTGCGGCAGCGTCGACGACGGCAAGAGCACGCTCATCGGGCGCCTGCTGTATGAATCGAAGCTGGTCTACGAAGACCAGCTGGCCGCCCTGGAGGCCGACTCCAAGAAGGTTGGCACACAGGGAGACCAGATCGACTTCGCGCTGCTCGTCGACGGCCTGGCTGCCGAACGCGAGCAGGGCATCACCATCGACGTGGCCTACCGCTTTTTCTCCACCGAAAAGCGCAAGTTCATCGTCGCCGACACGCCGGGCCATGAGCAGTACACGCGCAACATGGTCACGGGCGCCTCCACGGCCGACCTCGCGATCATCCTCATCGACGCGCGCAAGGGCGTGCTGACGCAGACGCGCCGCCACAGCTACATCGTGTCGCTGCTGGGCATCCAGCACGTGGTCGTGGCCATCAACAAGATGGACCTGGTCGACTACTCGCAGGAACGCTACGACGAGATCGTTGCCAGCTATCACGAGTTTGCTGCGCAGATCGGCCTCAAGGGCATTGTCTGCGTGCCGTTGTCGGCCTTGCGCGGCGACAACATGATCACCGCCTCCGAGGCCCTACCCTGGTACACCGGGCCGTCGCTGCTTGAACACCTAGAAAACGTGGTGGTCGAGGAAGACCTGCAGGGTCTGCCCTTCCGCCTGCCCGTGCAATGGGTCAACCGACCCAATTCCGACTTCCGCGGCTTTGCCGGCCTCATTGCCAGTGGCCGCGTCGTGCCCGGCGATCGCCTGCGCGCCCTGCCCTCCGGCAAGGAGGCACTGGTCGCCCGCATCGTCACGCAGGACGGCGACCTGCCCAGCGCAGGCGCTGGCCAGTCCATCACGCTGACGCTGGACCGCGAGATCGACGTCAGCCGCGGCGATGTGCTGGTGGCCGCCGATCATCCCGCAGGCGTGGCCGACCAGTTCCAGGCCACCGTCATCTGGATGCATGAAGAGGCCATGCTGCCTGGCCGTCCGTATCTGCTGAAGATCGGCACCCGCACCGTCTCGGCCACGATCACCTCCCCGAAGTACAAGGTGAACGTGAACACGCTGGAGCACCTGGCGGCCAAGCAGCTGGAGCTCAACGAGATCGGGGTCTGCAACATCAACCTCGACCGCAGCATCGCCTTCGACCCGTACACCGAGAACCGCGAGACCGGCGGCTTCATCCTGATCGACAAGCTCAGCAACGACACCGTGGGCGCTGGCCTGCTGCAGTTCGCGCTGCGCCGGGCCGACAACATCCACTGGCAGGCGCTGGACGTAAACCGCCAGGCGCGCGCCGCACAGAAGGGCCAGAAGGCCTGCGTGCTGTGGTTCACCGGTCTGTCGGGCTCGGGTAAATCGACCATTGCCAACCTGGTCGAGAAGCAGTTGCACGCGCTGGGCCGCCACACCTACCTGCTCGACGGCGACAACGTGCGCCATGGCCTGAACAAGGACCTGGGCTTCACGGACGCCGACCGCGTCGAGAACATTCGCCGCATCGGCGAAGTCTCCCGGCTCATGGTGGACGCCGGCCTGATCGTGCTGACCTCGTTCATCTCGCCCTTCCGCTCCGAGCGGCGCATGGCGCGCGAACTGCTGGCAGCCGATGAGTTCATCGAGGTGTTCATCGACACTCCGCTGGAAGAAGCCGAGCGGCGCGACCCCAAGGGCCTGTACAAGAAGGCCCGGCGCGGCGAGCTCAAGCACTTTACCGGCATCGACTCGCCCTACGAGCGCCCCGAGCACGCAGAGATCACGATCGACACGCGGGAACTCAGCGCTGAACAGGCCGCCGAACGCATCGTCAGCCGCCTCCGGGAATCGGGCATCTTCGAAACGGACTACAACAGTGCCCTGGCAGCCCTCTGAGCTGCTCGAGTCGGTCGTCGGCATTGCCCGGCGTGCCGGCCGCGAGATCCTGGAGGTGTACGCCACCGACTTCCAGGCCAGGGCCAAGGCCGACGAGTCGCCGCTGACCGAGGCAGACCTGCGTGCGCATCGGCTCATCGAGGCCGCACTGCTGCAGCTCACGCCAGGTCTGCCGGTGCTGTCGGAGGAATCGGCCGAGATGCCCTTCGCGGAACGCAGCCGCTGGGATCGTTACTGGCTGGTCGATCCGCTCGACGGCACCAAAGAGTTCGTCTCGCGCAACGGCGAGTTCACCGTCAACATCGCGCTCATCCAGCGGCATCGGCCGGTGCTGGGCGTGGTGCATATCCCGGTCACCGACACCACCTACTCCGGGATCCCGGGCGAAGCCGCGTGGCGGCAGGCCAATGATCGCGGGCGGGTGCGCATCGGCGTCAAGGCCATCGCTGCGCAGCCGCTGCGCGTGCTGGGCAGTCGTTCGCATGGCAACCCGGCGCTGGCACTCAAGCTCGATCGCATGGGCCCGCATGAACTGCGGGCCGTGGGCAGTTCGATCAAGCTGTGCGTAGTGGCCGAAGGCAGTGCCGACCTCTACCCCCGGCTGGGACCCACCTCAGAGTGGGACATTGCCGCCGGACAGGCGGTGCTGGAGGCAGCCGGTGGACAGGTAGTCACCGCGGACGCAGGGCAAGCCCTGCGCTACAACACGAAGGACAGCTACCTGAACCCGGACTTCCTCGCCTACGGCGACCCGCGCTGTTACGCGCGCTGGCAGTCCGCCTAGCCCGGCACCAGGTCATATTCACGCATCAACTGCGTGATGATCAGTTCGAGGAACGGCATGGCCGCCAGGGGCTCTACCGGCTGGGTCGGTACTGTCCAGTTGCAGCCCGTGTCATCCCGCCGATCCAGCGGCACCGGAATGGGCAGCTGGCTATTCACGTACCGGGAATAGGGACCGCGCGCGCGCTCGCGGATCCGTCGATCCAGTTCTGCATGCAGGCCATCTGCCGTTGCCAGTTTTTTGTCCATGTCCCGCCTCTGCCCAGGGGTCGCATCGTGGTTCATGGGACACCCTATGCAGGAACAAGGCCAAGTGCCGTGCGGGCCTGCGCCTCGCGCGCGTGCAGGCGTTCGGTCAGCACGCGGACTGTTGCCTGGCCCAGAGCGGGTGCCTGCTGCTGCAGCCAGCGCAGCGCCAGGACCGCGTCCCGATGGTCTCCCAGCAGCGTCTGCATCAGCGCCAGGCAAGCCATGACCTCGCGCACACCCTGCCCCTTGCGGACGCAGTAAACCGGCTCCAGCGCGTACCGGCACCGTTTGATGCGAAGGCGCAGGGCATGCCATTCAGGGACAGACCTGGGCCGGCGCTCAAGGCCTTTGCGGCACTTGATCAAGGTCCTGCCGGCCTGGTGCAGCACCAGCTCGTCGCAGGCGCCCTGGCGCAGGACGAGCAGGGAGGCATCTGCCACACGGGCCAGGGCACGCACCACGCTGCACCAGCTGGGGCCCTGCAACCGGGCCCGTAGGGCGGCCCGCGCACCACTTTGGGTAGCGCGCAGCGCCCCGCGCAATCGTTGCTGCGCCCGCTGCGGGAGGCTCGCCTCGCCCGCAACGGTCAGGAGCAGGGTGCTGAGTACGTCAGTTTCCCGGACGCCTTCCAGCCAGCGGGCCAACCGTCCCAGGTTCTGGCGATAGGCAGGGAGCGGCCCCGGATCGAACAGCTCCGCATACGTCTTCAATAACGATCGGAGTCGACGGGTGGCCACCCGGGCGCGATGCACTGCTTCAGGCCGCGCCAAGACGGCCTCGGGCAGAAACCGTGCAATCTCGGCCTGCTGCTGGCGAACAACCGCCAGAACGGCCTGCCGCTCACCCGAACCCTGCAACCCGTATCGACCCGGCATGGCGTCACTCCCGCGCTTGCGGCAGGACGCCCATCTTGCCAGATCAGGCCTTGCGCACCATGACCTCAAGGCGGCTGCGGCCGTTGACCAGGTGGTGGGTCACCTTGTCGGTGAACCCCCTGACGATGGACACCGACAGGTCATCCTCGCCGTTTGTGACCTCCAGCGGATCTCCGGCACTCCCGTCGCTCTCTAGCACCAGTTCCAGGCTGCCGTTCTTTTCCGAGTACCCGATCGCAAGGTCGATGGGCGACAGCGCCAGGCGCGGCCGCAGGATCTGCAGCAACTCTTCGACCAGCAACAGCAGGTTGTGCCGCGCCGCCCGCGGCAGGAACTGCCGTTCGCAGAAGGTCTCGATCTCCGCATTCAGGGCGTAGAAGTCAAAGTCCGCCGTGCTGATCCGGCGCTGCAGGCTGCGGATGCGATGAATGAATGCCCGTGTCTTCTCTTTCTGGGGATTCTCGAAGATCTGCTGCGGCGTGCCTTCTTCGTAAACCAGCCCCTCGTCCATATAGAAAATACGGTTGGACACGTCGCGGGCGAAGTCCATCTCATGGGTCACGATCGCCATGGTCATGCCCTCTTTAGCCAGCCGGCGGATAACGGCCAGCACTTCGCTGACCATGGTCGGGTCCAGCGCAGAGGTGGGCTCGTCAAACAGGATGATCTCCGGCTCCATCGCGAGGCAGCGGGCAATGGCCACGCGCTGCTTCTGGCCACCCGAAAGCTCGTCCGGGAAGTGGCCCGCCTTCTCGCCCAGGCCCACCAGGCGCAGCAGTTCGTGGGCTTTTTCTTCGGCCACGGCACGACTTAGCCCGCGCAGTTTCATCGGTGCCAGCGTCAGGTTGTCCAGCACCGACAGGTGCGCGAACAGGTTGAACGACTGGAACACCATGTTCATCTTCTGGCGAATGCGCGGGACATCGGCCTTGTGCTGCAGGATGTCGACGCCATCGATCTCGATGGACCCGCCACTGGGCTGGTCCAGCAGGTTCAGGCAGCGAAGGAAGGTGCTCTTGCCCGTGCCCGACGGCCCGATGATCGACACCACCTCGCCCTTGCGGATCTCGGCCGTGATGTCCTTGAGTACCGTGTGGGCCCCAAAGCGCTTAGAGAGATGTTCGACCTTGATCATCGCGCGCCCGCCTTGTTGCGTCGGTATTTCGGGTCCGTGACCCGCTCCAGGTGGTTCAGGGCCTGCATCAGGAACCAGGAAATCAGGAAGTACAGCACCGCCACCATCACCAGCGGGAAGAACGCATCGAAGGTGCGACTGCGGATGATGTCGCTGGCCTTGGTCAGGTCCTGCACCGCAATGTAGCCCACGATCGAGGTCATCTTCACCAGCGAGATGAACTCGCCCTTATAGACCGGCAGGATGCGCTGGATCATCTGCGGCAGCACGATGAACCCGAAGGTCTGGGTCTTGGTGAACCCCATCGCAGCACCCGCCTCGGACTGGCCCTTGTCCACGCCCTCGATGCCCGTGCGGAACATCTCGCAGACATGCGCCGCGAAGTTCATGCCGAAGGCCACCACCGCGACCAACAACGGGCTGATATCCACCGACGCGAACACCACGTAGTAGATCAACATCAGCAGCACCACCACCGGCATGCCGCGCAGGATGCCAATGTAGACCTTGGCCGGGACCTGCAGCACGGCCAGCGGCGACATCCGCATGAAGCACACCAGCGCACCCAGGGCCGTGCCGAACAACGTGGCCAGCACCGAGATGACCGCCGTGGCCTTCAGGCCGTCCCAGAGCAGCAGGTAACGCTGTTCCAGGATGATGTTGCTGTAGAAGCTGTTGCGCACCCGGGTGAGGAATGACGCTTTAGCCGCAGCCGGTGCCGCGGCCTCGTTGCCCGCCAGACTGGACTTCAGCGCAAAGGCCACCGAAGCCTGCTCGAAATACGAATCCGAGAAATCGATGCGCTGCTTGCGCTCCTCGGTAATGAAGATGGAACTGGCGATCAGGTCCACCTTGCCACTGGCCACGGCGGCTACCAGGCTCCCGAAGGCCATGTCATGGAATTCGGGCGCCTTGCCCAGCGAGGCGGCAAAGCGACGCATCATCTCGACGTCAAAGCCCACCAACTCGTTATTGAGGTTGCCCGTGAAGGGCATCCCGCCGGTGTTAAGGCCCACCTTGAGGACGCCGTTGGGATTGGCGACGGCCACATCCGGGCCTTTCGTTGCGCGCTGGGTCACCCAGCGATCGACCATCTCGGCGTAGACACCGCTCTTGCGGATATCGGCCAGGTAACGGTTGAACGCTTCACGCAGATCACTACGGCTCTTGTTGAACCCCACGCCCACGGACGAACTGAACAGCGGCTGACCCAGGATTCCGAGCTGCGGGTTTTCCCGCATCACCTCGGCCAGGCTCAGCTCATCCGAGAACCCCGCATCCACCTTGCCGGAACTGATCGCCAGCGACAGATCTGCCAGCCCTTCGAACTGCGACACTTTCGCGTCCGGGTAGGTCTTGATGGCGTAACCGTCGTACACCGTGCCCTGCTGCACGCCCAGGCGCTTGTCCTTCAGGTCTGCAAGCGTTGCCAGCTTCGGGGTCGCTGCCACCGCGACAGCACCGGGCTTTCGCACCAGCAGCACCTGCGCATTGGCAAAGTAGACCTCGGAGAAATCGACGAACTTGCGACGCTCGTCGGTGGCGGTCATGCCGGAAACGATGAGGTCGATCTTGCCGGACTGCAATGCCGGGATCAGGGCCATCCACTTCGTATCCAGGAACTCCAGGGGACGGCCCAGCCTGGCAGCGAGCCTGCGGGCCAGCTCCCCGTCATGCCCGGTGATCCGCCCCGTGGCATCGACGAAACTGGTCGGATCGCGTGTCGCAGTGACCCCGACGCGCAGCGGCACGCCCTGGGTGGGTACGGCAATCTGCAACTCCTCGTACGGCGAGAGGTCCTGCTTGATCCAGCGCCGTTTCATGTCCGCGAGCGTGCCGTCTGCCTGCAACTCGCGGATGAAGCCATTGACCGACGCCAGGAGCTCGGGGTTGCCCTGGCGAACCGCGATGGCCGAGTCCTCTTTCGACAACTGCTCTGGCAGCACCACCAGATCAGGGTTGTGCTTCACGATCTGGTAGGCCGCCGGATACGGCATCACGATGGCATCGATCTGGCCGGCTTTCATGGCCGCCACCGAATCCATCGGATCGGCAAAGGTCTGGGCGACGGCTTCGGGGAAGCGTTGCTTGATCACTGCCTCGCCGGTAGAGCCCATCGTCACGCCGATGCGGGCATGCGCGGCGTCATCCGAATTGCTGATCACGGGGAGCTCTTGGCCGCAGCCGGCCAGCAGCAGGGCCGCCGCCAACAGGAGACCGGTCATCCTTGTCACATGCTTCATCGCCATTCCTTGCGCAGAGTGCCGGGGAAGTTACCACGACCACGGCAGACTGACCTGCACAGCCCGTTGGGCGATACTGCCTCCCCAGAACAAACGGGGAGTGTGCACATGAACAAGTGGATGGTGCCTGGACTGGCTGTGGCGGTGATGCTGGGCAGTTGCGAAAAAGCGACGCCTGCCCAGTGGCAACGCATTTCGAATGAAGCCCCCTGCCAGACCGCCCCGGCCACCACCGGACCGGACGGCAAAACGCCCGCCTGCACGCCGCGCGTCTACTTCCTGGACACCGCGCACATCACGCCCAAGGCGGGCCTGGTCTACGTCACGATGCAGACCCGCATCGAGGGCGATACCAGCGGCGACTATGGCATCAGCCATGCCGAGGCCAATTGCCGCTCTGGCCAGCTTGAGCCCACCGCCCTGCAGGAAGACCGCTTTCACCGCGACGGGCAGAAAATCGAGATGCGCCTGACACCGATTTCAGCCGAAGACGAAGCAGCGATCGTGGGCCTGGCCTGCAAAGGGGTGGCCCGGTGACCACCCTGCCCTGACCAGACCGCCGCCCGATCGTCAGGCAGTGCGCCTGGCCCGTAAAGCCGCCAGGGCCAGGCGTTCTTCCTTGTTCGGATCGTTGGACACCTGCACGGTGTTCCCGAACACCATCGTCGGATAGGCGTTGGGTTCGAAGGTCGGCCAGTGCGGCATGTCCGCATGGTTCGGATTGCCCGTCCGGGCAAACGCCGCCCAGGCCGCACTCATGACATGCCCGAGCTGGTAACGCGCCTGGGCCGAGCCCGTCATCGAGGCCCCGATGTCCAGGTTGTAGAGCACGAACGGGATATCGAGCGTGTGGTAGGCGCCCATCCGGTCATCGTGCACGGGCGACTGCCAGTCAAAGAAGTACAGGTAGCTCGGCGCCGTGCCCTGCTCGTACTTGAGCCGACACAGTGCCTGGGCGCTCTGCCGACGCGAATCGTCAGCCTCGGCCATGAGCCACAGCATCTGGTTGCGGGTGGCCGGATGCAGGCGCCTGTACAGGGCAAGCAACTTCTGGCCTTCGGCTGCGTCCTTGTTCGCCAGACGCGCCGTGAAGCGGTTCAGCAACTCGTCATCGGCCAGCTCATAGGGCGGTGGCCCCAGCCAGCCGTTCTCGTTCTCCACAGAGCCCGCCAGCAGCGGCACGTTGGCGGAATAGGCAGGCGCCGTCGGGTCCCACTGGTGCCGAGGCAGAATGCGCCCGTCGATGACCGGCCCGGTGCCCAGTCGTGCAATGGTGGGGTTGCTGTAGAACGCGGCCTGGATCTGCCGGAAGTCCAGCTGCTGGATGCGCTCCAGCTGATCCTTCTTGATGCCGAGCTTGGCGAGGAAGCGTTCTGCGGCCTCGCTGGCCTCGTCAGCCGTGACACCCCGGAAGGCCGAGCCACTCTGGGCAATGGCCCGGTGGAACAGGCCTTTGGCCGAGGGCATCGCCATCACGGTGGTGGTCTTGCCGCCCCCGCCTGACTGCCCGAAAATCGTCACCCGATCGGGGTCGCCGCCAAAGTGTTCGATGTTGTCGCGCACCCACTGCAGGGCGGCCACCAGGTCCTGGATGCCCGCGTTCGTCGCGCCCGCCCACTTCGCGCCGCCGATGTCAGCCAAGTGCAGGAAGCCGAACAGGTTCAGGCGGTGATTGACCGACACCACCACCACGTCTTCCTTCTTCGCCAGGTTCGTGCCGTCGTACAGCAGGTAATTGCCGGACCCGGCTGAGAACCCGCCGCCATGCATCCACACCATGACGGGGCGACGTTTCTTGTCGAGCCCCGGCGTGAAAACGTTCGCCGTCAGGCAGTCTTCGCTCTGCGGCGTCAGGCGATTCAGCGCCGTCACAACCGGTGCAGGCTCCGTACCGCCCGGTTCCATCGGTGCGCCGAAGGTGATCTCGAAGTGATCCTTGACACCGGACCAGGCGGCCGGTTTTTGCGGTGGCATGAACCGGTTCGCCCCGCTGGTGGGCGCGCCATAAGGCACACACCAGAACTGCTGCACGCCGTCCTTGAGCAGGCCCCGAACGCGGCCAGCCTGGGTCCGGGCGACCCCGCCAACTGTCGTGAGCCTGCGCTCCTGCGCCAGGGCCGAGAGGGGCAGGCCGCCGAGCGCGAGCCCCGCGCCCGCCAGACCGGCACCGATGAAATTTCTACGGTTCACGTCCGCCCACCGGGCGTTGCGCTTTGAAGTCATCTGATCTCCCCCTGGATGGCCCGTCTGCTGCGGGATTGCTTGCCACGCCCTACGATAAACCGAACGCTGGAAAATGTGCGCTAGTATCCGGGCACAATAAAAACACCTCAGGGGTCCGCACCATGACGCAGCACTTCAACGGCCGGACCGGCATCGCCCTCTCACTGGCCATGGCTTTAGTCACGCCGTTCTTCAGCCCACCGACTGCTGCCGCCAACCGGGCCTGCGACCGGCAGTGCCTCACCGACATCGGCGAGCAGTACCTGCAGGCCCTGGGTGCCCACGACCCGCGCCGCGACCCCATCAGTGCCGATGCGAAATACAGCGAGAACGGCGTCGAGTTGAAGATGCCTGATGGCCTGTGGCGCACCATCAGCAAGGTGGGCGACTACCGGCTGCG
>CANGFJ010000036.1 GCA_947453065.1 Pseudomonadota bacterium | reverse complement strand
GGCAGGTCCAGGTGCACGCTCCAGCCCTGCCCCTGGCAGGGCGTGTGCTGCGCCTCGACCACTTCTGTGCCCAGGTTGCTGCCCGCGTAATGCGCAGAGTCTGAATTCAGCGCCACCCGATAGCGCCCTGGCTGAGGCACGCCCAGCTGATAGCCCGGGCGGGGCACGGGCGTGAAGTTGAGTACCACCACGGCGATGCGATCGCCGGCGCGCCGGACGAAACTCAGCGTGGAGTGGGCGCGGTCCGCGCAGTCGATCCACGCGAATCCCTCTGGTTCGAACTCCCGGCCATGCAGCGCAGGCTCGCGCACATACAGCGCGTTGAGGTCGCCCAGCAGTCGCTGCACGCCCTGGTGTTCGGGGTACTGCAGGAGCTGCCACGGCAGCGACGCGCGGAAGTCCCACTCCCAGGGATGGGCGATCTCCCCGCCCATGAACAGCAGCTTCTTGCCCGGCAGCATCCACATGTAGGTGTAGAGCAGGCGCAGGTTGGCAAACTGCTGCCAGCGATCGCCCGGCATGCGCCCGAGCAGCGAACGCTTCAGGTGCACGACCTCGTCATGCGAGAGCGGCAGGATGAAGTTCTCGCTATAGGCGTACATCATCACGAAGGTCAGCTTGTCCTGGTGATGGCTGCGATAGAGCGGGTTCTCCTTGAAGTAGGAGAGCGTGTCGTGCATCCAGCCCATGTTCCACTTCATCGAGAAGCCCAGCCCGCCGGTGTCGACGGGGCGACAGACCATCGGCCAGTCGGTGGACTCTTCGGCCATGATCACGGTGCCGGGTGAACGTGCATGCGTGACGCTGTTGAGCTGGCGCAGGAACTCGACGGCTTCCAGGTTCTCGCGCCCGCCGTAGCGATTGGGCGCGTAATCGCCGCGGCGTCCGAAGTCCAGGTAGAGCATCGAGGCCACGGCATCCACGCGCAGGCCATCGAAGTGGAACTCTTCGAGCCAGTAGCAGGCGCTGGCGAGCAGGAAGCTGCGCACCTCGTGCCGCTCGTAGTTGAAGATGTAGGTGCCCCAGTCCAGGTGCTCGCCCTTGCGCGGGTCGGCATATTCATAGAGCGCCGTGCCATCAAAGCGCGCCAGTGCATGCGCGTCGCGCGGGAAGTGCGCAGGCACCCAGTCCAGCAGCACGCCGATGCCGGCCTGGTGGCATTCGTCGATGAAGTACTTGAGGTCGGCCGGCGTGCCGAAGCGGCTGGTTGGCGCGAAGTAGCCGGTGGTCTGGTAGCCCCAGGAATCATCCAGCGGGTGTTCAGTGATCGGCAGCAGTTCGATGTGCGTGAAGTGCAGTTGCTGCACATACGGGATCAGGCGTGCGGCCAGTTCGCGATAACTGAGGAAGCCGCCATCCTCGCTGCGTTGCCAACTGGCCAGGTGCACTTCGTAGATGGACAGTGGCGCATGCAGCCAGTCGTGCGTGGGCCGCGCGGCCATCCAGGCGCTGTCGTGCCAGGCGTGGTCATCGCGCGTGGTGACGATCGATGCGGTGGAGGGACGCAGCTCCATGGCGCGCGCGTAAGGGTCGCCCTTGAGTTCCACGCCGCCGGTGTCGCGGTTGCGCAGTTCGAATTTGTAGATCTGACCGACTTCAAGGCCCGGGATGAACAGCTCCCACACGCCGCTGTCACCCAGTGCGCGCATCGGCAGGCGGCGGCCGTCCCAGTCGCAGAACGGACCGACGACGCTGACGCGGGCGGCATTGGGTGCCCACACGGCAAAGCGCACGCCCTGCACCTCATCGAAGCGCGCCGGGTGTGCACCCAGCAGCTTCCACGCTTCGGCGTGGCCGCCGGAGGCAAACAGCGCGAGATCAGCAGGGCTGACGGTGGCGGCAAAGCTATAGGGGTCGATGCGGGCGTTGCGATGGCCTGCGGCATCCTGCCAGTGCAGCAGTGGGTGCGCAGGCAGTGAGGCCGATGTGCCCTCCCAGCCGAAGAAGTCGGTGCCTGGCAGCCGCAGCAGCGGCGGGCCGTCAGCGATGCCCGCGGACTCGGCGCCCGGCAAGTAGGCGAGCGCAACAGTTGCTCCGTCCCTCTCGTGGCAGCCGAGCAGGCTGTGTGGATCGTGGTGTTGCCCGGCGGCAATCCGATCCAGACCTGCCCGCAGCAGGGCAGGCACGGGTGTCGATGGGAAAACAGTGCTGATGGCGGCGCCTCTTCGGACCACTGTCGGCCGATTGATGGGTAATATACAGAAAGCACATCCCACGGCGACTTCAAGCATGGCAAAGACTTCACGGACCACTTCCGGGCGCTACGTGAGCCGGCTGACCGGCGGAGCAATGGCCATGATCATGGCCGGTGGCCGCGGCGAGCGGTTGCGCGGACTCACCGAGCATCGCTGCAAGCCAGCGACGCCCTTCGGCGGCAAGTTCCGCATTGTCGATTTCGTGCTGTCCAACTGCGTCAACTCCGGCATCCGGCAGATCTGCCTGCTCACGCAGTACAAGGGGCAGTCGCTCATCCAGCACGTGCAGCGTGGCTGGAGCTACCTGCGCGGCGAGTTCGGTGAGTTCATCGATGTCATCCCGGCGCAGCAGCAGGTCGGCAAGCACTGGTATCGCGGCACCGCCGACAGCGTCTACCAGAACCTCGATGTCATCCGGCAGCATCGCCCCAAGCACGTGCTCGTGCTGGCGGGCGATCACATCTACAAGATGGACTACGGCCCGATGATCGCCTATCACGTGGAGAAGGGCGCCGACATCACCGTGGGCGTGGTCGAAGTGCCCATCAACGATGCGCGCGAGTTCGGCGTGCTGTCGGTCACCGAGTGGAACCGCGTGACGCAGTTCACCGAGAAGCCGGCCAACCCCGAGCCGATGCCGGGGCGCACGGACGTGGCACTGGCCTCGATGGGCATCTATATCTTCAACACGCAGTTGCTCGAACGGCTGCTGGTGGAAGATGCGGCCGACGAAACCTCCGGGCATGACTTCGGCAAGAACATCATCCCCAAGGCGATCGATTCGCTGCAGGTGTTTGCTTATCCGTTCCGCAACGTCAAGACGCGCGCGCAGAACTACTGGCGCGACGTCGGCACGGTCGATGCCTTCTTCGAGGCCAACCTCGAGCTGGTGCACGTGGCCCCCGAGCTCAACGTGTATGACGAAGAGTGGCCGATCTGGACCTACCAGGTGCAGCAGCCGCCGGCCAAGTTCGTGCTCGACGAAGACGGTCGCCGCGGCATGGCGATCAACTCGCTGGTGTCGGGTGGCTCGATCATCTCCGGTGCGGTGGTGCGCGAGTCGCTGCTGTTCTCCAGTGTGCGGGTCGATGAGGGCTCGGAGATCTTCCGCGCCGTGATCATGCCCGGCGTGCACATCGGCACCGGCTGCACCATCCGCAACGCGATCATCGACGAGCATTGCGATGTGCCCGCGGGCATGCAGATCGGCGTGGATGCCGACCGCGACCGCGAGCGCTTCGACGTGACGCCCAAGGGCGTGGTGCTGGTGACGCCGGAGATGCTCGCAAAGCTTGGCGTGGTGCGCACGTGAGGCGGCTGCGATGAGCGCCCCGCGGCTGCCGGTCGTGCTGTTCTGGCACATGCACCAGCCGCATTACCGCGATGCGCTGTCGGGCCAGTACGTCTTTCCGTGGACCTATCTCCACGCGATCAAGGACTACGTCGACATGGCCGCGCACCTGGAGGCCAACCCGCGCGCGCGCGCCGTGGTCAATTTCACGCCGGTGCTCATCGAACAGCTCGAAGAGCTGGCCGAGCGCGTCAACGCACACCTCTCGCAGGGCGAGGCACTGCCCGACGCAGTGCTGGCCCTGCTGTCCGAGGCACCGCTGCCCACGCAGCCGGCACAGCGGCTGGCGCTGCTGCGTGCCTGCCTGCGGGCTGACCGCCAGAACCTCATCGAGCGGCATCCGGTGTATGCGGAGCTGGCCACGCTGGCCGTGTCGCTGGGAACGCCCGAGCAGATCCTCTATGCGTCCGACCAGTTCCTGCGTGACCTGGCCGTCTGGTACCACGTGGCCTGGATGGGCGAGACCGTGCGTCGCACCGACTTGCGTATCGCTCGGCTGGCCGAGCACGGCCGCAACTTTGGCGTCGCAGAACGCCGCAGCCTGCTGGAGCTGATCGGCGAGCTGCTGGCGGGTGTGTTGCCGCGCTATCGCCGCCTGGCCGATGACGGCCGCTGCGAGCTGGCGGTGTCGCCCTACAGCCACCCGATTTTGCCGCTGCTGCTGGATTTCAAGGCTGCACGCGAGTGCGAGCCCAGCGCCTCACTGCCGCACCACGCGGCCTATCCGGGCGGCGCAGAGCGCGCGGCCTGGCACATGCAGGAAGCACTGCGTGTCTTCCGCCGCGTCTTTGGTCGCGACCCGCGCGGTTGCTGGCCTTCCGAGGGCGCGATCAGCGAAGGCGCGCTGCAGGTGATCGAAGACGCGGGCCTGGAATGGATCGCTTCCAGTTCCAGTGTGCTGCGTGGTGCGCTGGAGGAGTCGGGCATTCCCGTGGGCCACGACGGCCATGACGGTGAGCGCCTGCTCAACCAGGCCCATCGCAGTGCGCACGGCAAGATGGCCTGTTTCTTCCGCCACGATGAAGTCTCGGACCTCATCGGCTTCACCTATTCAAAATGGCATGGCGATGATGCCGCGGCCCATCTGGTGGGCGAGCTCGAACGACTGGCCAACCGCACCGAGGGCGTGGACGGCCGCGTGGTGCTGGTGGCGCTGGATGGCGAGAACGCCTGGGAGTACTACCCGTTCAACGGCTATTACTTCCTCAACGCGATGTACGCCGCGCTGGCCGAGCACCCGCGCCTGCAACTGACCACGCTCAGTGATTTTGTGGACGACGCGCGCTCGCGCGGTGTCGCGCCGCATGTGTTGCCGAAGGTGCGCGCGGGCAGCTGGGTGCACGGCACCTTGTCTACGTGGATGGGTGATCCGTCCAAGAATGCCGGCTGGGACCGGCTCTGTGAGGCCAAGCTGGCCTATGACGCGGTGCTGGCCAGCGGCCAGCTCTCTGCCACCGAGGCGCAGGCCGCGGGGCGGCAGCTGGCGCAGTGCGAGAGCTCCGACTGGTTCTGGTGGTTTGGCGATTACAACCCGCCCGAGGCGGTGCGCGATTTTGACCAGCTGTTCCGCCACCAGCTCACCAGCCTGTACCGGTTGCTGAAGCTCGAGCCGCCCGCGGTGTTGTCAGAGCGCATTTCCGTGGGCCGTGGCGCGCCCGAAGCCGGTGGCGTCATGCGCCGCACGCAGGCTTGATGGGCGAGCCGGGTCGGTTGCAGCGCCTGCCGGTGTTGGACCGGCGCCGCAGCGGCGTGCTGCTGCATCCGTCCTCGTTGCTGTGCGAGGGAGAGCGTGGCGCCCTGGGCGCCCGCGCACGCCGTTTCATCGACTGGCTGTCCGAGGCGGGCTTCTCGGTGTGGCAGGTGCTGCCGCTGGGCCCCACCGGTGCCGACGGGTCGCCGTACTGGACGCGTTCGGACTATGCGGGCAACCCGCTGTTCATCGACCCCACGATCGAGCCGCCGGGCGGCCAGCTGGCTTTCGCAGCCTTTTGCCGCGCCAATGAAGCCTGGCTCGATGACTATGCCCTCTACGAGGCGATCAGCCAGTTGCAGGCCGGCGCGGCCTGGTGGGAGTGGCCGGTGCCCCTGCGCGATCGCGATGCGCTGGCGATGGTGGCCGCGACGCTGCGCTGTGCCGATGCCATCACGGCGACCAAGCGCGAGCAGTGGCAGTTCGCGCACCAGTGGGATGCGCTGCGCCGCTATGCCCAGTCGCGCGACGTGCGGCTCTTCGGAGACCTGCCGATCTATGTGGCGCCCGATTCGGCCACGACCTGGACGCAGCGCGAGCAGTTCCAGCTCGATGCGCAGGGCCTGCCTGGCGAAGTGGCCGGCGTGCCGCCGGATTATTTTTCTGAAGACGGCCAGCTGTGGGGCAATCCGCTGTACGACTGGGAGCGGATGCGCAGCGAAGACTTCTTGTTCTGGCGCGAACGGCTGGGCGCGCAACTGAGCCGCTTTGATTTGCTGCGCATCGACCACTTCCGTGGGCTGGCTGCGTACTGGGCAGTGCCGGCCGGTGCAGCGAACGCGCGCGGTGGCCAGTGGCGCGAGGCGCCGGGCCGCGAGATGCTGGCGGCCGTGGCTGCGGTGATCCCCGACCTGCCGGTGGTCGCCGAGGATCTGGGCGTCATCACGCCCGATGTCGATGCGCTGCGCCGTGACTTTGGTCTGCCGGGCATGCGCGTGCTGCAGTTTGCCTTTGGCGGTGAAGCCGCCAACCCGCACCTGCCGCACAACCACGGACACGACTGCGTGGTCTACACGGGCACCCACGACAACGACACGACGGCCGGCTGGTATGCGGGGCTGGATAACCGGGTTCGCGCTCACCTGCATGACTACCTGCAGTTCCACCATGACGATGGGGCCGGCGCGCTGCTGCGGGCGGCGCTGGCCTCGGTGGCGGGCCTGGCAGTGTTGCCTCTGCAGGACATTTTGCGTCTGGGCACCGATGCGCGGCTTAATCTCCCCGGTACGGTGCAGGGCAACTGGCAATGGCGCGCCTCGCTGGACGGGCTGACGCCGGAACTGGCGCGCCAGCACCGCGAGCTGAACGCCCTTTACGGCAGGAGTTGAAGATGGTCAGGAAGATCCGCGCTGCCGTGCTGCTGCTGGCAGTCGCCTTGGTCGCTGCGGCTTGCAGCACGCTGGGCTACAAGTTTGAGGCACCGCAGCTGACCATCGTCGGCGTCGAGATCCTCAAGCTCGACCTCCTGCAGCAGGAACTGCGCGTGCGCATGCACGTGCACAACCCCAACAAGCGCGAGCTGCCGGTCAGTGGCATCAGTTACGAGATCGAGGTGGCCGGCGACAAGTTTGCGCGCGGTGAGTCGGAGCGCGATTTCACGGTGCCCGCGCAGGGCGATGCGGACTTCGACGTCACCGTCATGGCCAATGCCGCCGCGACGCTGCTGCGCTATGCGACCAGTGGCGCGCGCAGCGACAAGCTGGAATACCGGCTGGTCGGCAAGGTGTCGCTGAGTTCGGGCCTGCTGCGCACGATTCCGTTCGAGCAGAAGGGGCGCGTCGCGCTGCGCTAGCGGGCGTGATAGGCCAGGTTCAGCAGCTGCACGAGCAGGATGCCGGCGAAGATCCGGTGCAGCGGTAGTGCGGTGAAGTGTCGGCCGCGGCGCGTGGTCAGCGCCAGAGGTGCCAGCAGCCACAGGTAGGCCGTGCCCCAGTGCATCTGCAGTTCCATGCCGGCCAGCAGCGCCAGCAGGGTCATCAACACAAACGGTCCGCAGGCATGTAGCCACAGCAGTTGCTGCACCGTTGCCGCACGGTCCGGCATGCCATCGGGCTCGCCCCAGGCTGCCGTGTCGCGCGGGGGCTGGGCATGGAGGCGCAGCATGAGCAGTGCCAGCACCGTCACAGGCAGGACGCGCCAGACCTGGTTCGCGAAGAACCCCAGCACGCCCAGCGGGCGATGCAGCAGGGGTAGGTCCGCGGCCATGGAGTGGCTGGCGTAGGCGAAGGTCGGGAAGTGGTTGCGGATCAGCCAGGCCAGGTGCGGCGCCAGGAGGGCTGCGCAGAGCACGCTGGCCAGCAGCGCACCTTTCAGCAGTTCGAGCCGTTCGGCGCGCCACGCCGGCCTGCGGGCCAGCAGCAGCAGGAAGCCCAGGTTGCAGGCGATGGTCAGCAGCATCTGGTACTTGGACAACATGCCTGCGCCCCAGCACAGGCCCAGCAGTACCCACCACACGGTTCGCCCGGTGCTTACGCAGCGCCACAGCGAGTAGACCGCCCCGGCATGCGCGACCATCAGCGCGGTGTTGTGATTGAAGAAATACAGCCGGTTTGTGTAATAGCTCATGCAGCTGATCAGCAACACGGCAACCAGCGCGCGCCGCGCGTCCAGGGTTTCGCAGGCCAGTCGCCAGGCCAGGCCCAGCATCATCGCCACCTGCAGGCTGCCCAGCAGGTAGGTCAGCGGCACGCCGTGGGAGAACACCCGCTCGAAGACCCACAGCACCCAGGTGGGAAAAGGCGGGTGCTTGTTGTAGCCCCAGTCCGGGTTCAGTACCCAGGCCAGCTGTTCGAGGTTGTCGTCCGGGACGTTCCAGTGCGCGAAGAGCGGCACCAGGGACCAGGTCAGCAAGTAGACGAGCGTATAGCCGGCCAGGAGCAGCGTCTGGGGCTGCGTGACAAAGTCACGGTAGCGCGGGACGACTGCGCTGCGGATCATGGGCTGCCGAAGCGCGCCAGCGCGACGTTCCAGCTTCGCAGCAGCCGCGGCCAGTCGGGCGAGCTGAAGAACGCATGCTCCTGCGCGCGCGCGGGGTCGGCCGCTGCGCCGGGCCACTCCGGGTGGCACATCACCAGGCCGCCGTCATCCAGGGTGCGCAGCCATTCGTCCATGCGCCGTGCGTAGCCGCCGGTGGCCTTGAGGTCATAGACACCGGCAAAGTCGCGGTTGCTGCGCAGGCCGCGCGCCAGCAGTCCGCGACGCACAGACCGGGCACCCAGTAGCGCGATGAGCGCTGCCTTGGCACCGCGGAAGTGGCTGGGCCAGGTGCTGCGCACACGCACCGCGCTGCCATAGCGGGCCTGAATCTCGTCGAGCAGCAGGTCGCGCAGCACCGGGAACTGGTGCACATGCTCATGCCCGTCGACGAAGTCCGGGGCGCCGCCGAAGAGCGCCTCGAAACGGTCCAGCTGTCGGCGTACTTCGGCTTGCAGGCTGTCCAGCTGGGGCCTGCGGCGCAGCCAGGTCGCCAGGATCCAGCGCGGCAGCGGCTGGCAGCCGGCGAAATGGGGATTTTCGGTGAGGTTCAGGTGCAGGCCCACCGCAAGGCCGGGCCGCAGCGCCTTCAGGGCCTGCAGGTACCCCTCGACCGCAGGGCCATCGACGGCACAGCTGGTGGCCGTGATGGCGCCAGCCGCGCCGAGCGCGAGGATCGAGCGCGACGCGGCATCGGTCAGGCCGAAGTCGTCCGCGCAGACGGCGATTCGCCGCCTGGCCGGGGGAATGGTCATCGTCACGTCGTGGGCCTGTTGCGCTCGTTCGCGCCGGGACGCAGCGGGCGGGCGCCCGGGCCGGCCTCGGCAGCGACCAGGTAGCGCGGGCGCTGCTTCACTTCCTCGAAGATGCGGCCGACGTATTCGCCCACGATGCCCAGGCTGACCAACTGCACGCCGGACAGGAAGAACACGGCGGCGGCCAGCGTCGCGAAACCCGGGATGTCCTGGCCCAGGAACAGCTTCTCGATGACGATCCACGCCGCCATCATCATGGAGATGACCGAGATCACCAGGCCCATCAGCATGACCAGCCGCAGCGGTTTGACCGAAAAGGCCGTGATGCCGGTTGCCGCCAGACTGGCCAGCCGCAGCGCATTGAACTTGCTCTCGCCAGCGGCCCGATCCTGCATCGTGATGGGGATGCCCTCGGAGCGGAACCCCACCCAGGCGTACAGGCCCTTCATGAAGCGGTTGCGTTCGGGCAGCGCGCAGAGCGCATCGACGACGCGGCGGTCGAGCAGGCGGAAATCACCCGCGTCCGGCGGCAGGTTGCCGCCGCGCTGCCCCGACACCAGCGCGTAGAACAGCCGCGATCCGAGCTGGCGCAGCCGGGGCTCTTTGCCGCGGTGCGCCTTGGTGGTGTAGACCATGTCGCTGCCGGCGCGCCAGCGTTCCACCAGGCGCGGGATCACGTCGAGGGGGTGCTGGAAGTCGGCATCCAGCAGCACGACGCAGTCGCCCGTCGCGGCATCCAGCCCGGCCTGCAACGCCGCTTCTTTGCCGAAGTTGCGCGAGAGTTCGATGTAATGGATAGGCAGCGTGGCGGCGAGCTGCGTGACCAGGGTGCCGGTGCGGTCTGTGCTGCCGTCGTTCACCACGACGATCTCGACGTCGGGCGTCAGCGCGCGGGTCGTGGCGGTGAGCTGCGTGAGGAAGTCGACGATCAGTTCGCCTTCGTTGTACGCGGGCACGACGCAGGACAGCCGGAAGGGCTGGGCCGCTGTCTCGCCAGGTCGTGTGTCCGCATTCATGCTGTCTGGTCGGTCCGGTTCGGGAACAGTCCCCAGTTTAGACGGGTCGACCACGGGAAATCAGTCGCTGCGTAGGGGGGCGACGTCAGAAGTCCCAGGAAATGCCGGCCCAGGGGATGGGGGGCAGCGAGCCGTCCCGCTGCAGCCGGACCTGCGGCGTGCCCCCGCGGGAACTGGCGGCGAGCTCCGAGCAGCAGCTGCCGTCACCGCCGAGCAGGTTGCTGACCTGGCCGGTCACGGCCAGGGTGCCGCGCGGCAGGGGATGGTGCCATTTGACCCGCAGGTCCAGCCCCAGGCTGCCCGGTAGCCGGTTGGCGTTGCGCCGGCCAATCACCAGGCCGCCGTTGCCATCACTGGCAAAGGTGGTGGTGGGCAGGCCGCTGCGGTAGTTCAGCGCGCTGCTGGCCAGCCAGTTGCCGCGGGTCCAGTCCAGTGTGAGCGAAGCCGCATGGCGCTGGTCGCCGCTGCGGGCCATGCGGCCCTGCGCATAGGTTTCGCTGGCGTTGGACAGGGCGTAGGCCGCGCTCCAGTGCCAATCCTGCGCAGTCTGCTGCAGGTTGAGCTCGATGCCGCGGATGCGGGCGCCGCGCGGCGCAAGCCAGACGCGATCCAGGCTCAACTCCGGCAGGATGCTGGGCGTGCGCAGCAGGTTGCGCTGCAGCGGCAGCAGGTGCAGCTGGTCCTTCTGGAAGGCCTCGACCCGCAGCAGCAGGGTGTGCGCCAGGGCCTGGTCGACGCCCAGCACCACATATTCGGATTGCTGGCTGATGAGGCGGCCATTGAGGTCGCGACCGGGCACGATTTCGCTCAAGTCGCTGACCTGGTGCACGCGGCCCCAGGCCGCACGCAGTGTCGTGCGGGGCCAGGCCTGCCAGGACAGGCTGGTGCGCGGATCCCAGTTGGTCAGGTCGCCGGCATCCGGCGTCTCGAAACGCGACGCGCGCAGGCCCAGTTGCGCCGTCAGCCCTGGCAGCACAAGCCAGCTGTCCGAGAGGTACACGCTGCCGGAGCTGCGGCGTGGCTGCAGGTCGAAGGATTGTGCATTGGCATCGGGCACGCCCAGCGCTGAGGCGATGCCGGCGCCATAGCGAACGGCGCTGTCGTAGCGATAGCGGGCGTTGCCGTGGGCCAGGTCCAGCCCGGCATCCAGCACATGGGCTTCGCGCCAGGGCCATTGCAGCTCGGTGCGCAGGTCCCAGAGGCTGGCGAAGCGGCGCTCCTGCAACTGGCCGTTGGCAAACCCAGGGCTGTCGAGCTGCCCGGATCGCTGCGTGTCGATCTGGGAGTTGCCCAGCCACACCGATAGCCGCGCCTCGTCTTCCCCGTGCAGGGGCAGGCTGGTGGTGCTGTGCAGCCAGTAGTAACCCAGGTCGCTGCTGAGGCGGCTGGTTTCCTGCAGGCCGTTGCGATGCACGGCCAGGCTGTCCTGGGCCTTCAGGACGTTGAACGTGATGTCGCTGTGCTCGCCAGCGTGCAGGCGCAGGCGGGTGAACAAGTCCCCGTAGCGCGGATTGCTGGCGGCGGGCTGCAGGGCCTGCAGCAGGTAGCCGGTGGCCCCGTAGCGCACGTCCAGCAGCAGGTCGCCATCCCCCTGGCCGATGGGCAGCACCGATCGCGCGCGCGCGTTCAGGAATCCCACGCCCACCGAGTGGCTGGGGGCCTCGTCGGCCTGCAGCGAGCGCAGTGCCAGCACGCCGCTCATGCGGTCGCCGTAGCGGGCCGGGATCGCCCCGGAATACAGGCTGATCTCCGACAGCATGGCCGGGTCGATGACGCTGAGTACGCCGCGGTAGCCGGGCATGTGGTAGGCCTCGCGTATCGGAAAGCCATCCATCAGGATCAGCGTCTCGTTCGGGCCGCCACCGCGGATATTCAGCCGGCCCGAGAGGTCGCCTTGCGAGAGCCCAGGCTGGCGCGACAGGGCGTAC
The DNA here is from genome assembly GCA_947453065.1 of Pseudomonadota bacterium. Taxonomy (GTDB): domain Bacteria; phylum Pseudomonadota; class Gammaproteobacteria; order Steroidobacterales; family Steroidobacteraceae; genus ZC4RG30. The sequence goes on along the minus strand of CANGFJ010000036.1, from coordinate 6,029 downwards.
AGCGCGTCTTCGCCCAGGCTGGGCGTGGCACCCAGGCTGGCGGCGGAATACAACAGCGAGTCATCGCTGCGCTTTAGCCCGTAGGGGTAGCGTTCGCCGGTGATCTGCGTCTCGAAAGCCGGTATGTCCGTTGCCTCAGCCGGGCGCTCTGGCGCCGTGCCGGCAGCGACGGCCGAGGGTGTCTGTGTCGCGGGCGTGGCGGCCGCAACAGCATAGACATCCGGCGCCACGGCGGTCAGCGTCAGGTGATGGGGCGCCAGGATCTCGCGGGCGATGGCCAGCGCAGCGGTAGCGGTGGGCTCTTGCATGACGCGCAGCGTGGGCGGTAGCAACTGCGAGCTGTAGAGGAAGCGCAGCGAGGCGTTGCTGGTTTCTGCCAGCGCATCGGCGACGCTGCGGCCGGCCAGGTGGCCGCTGCTTTGGGCCTGTGCCGTGTGCAGCGTGAGCAGGCCGATCAGACAGGCGACCGCTTCCCTGCGGTTCATGGGCACACGCCGGCGCGCTACCGGGCCATCACGTCGTAACGGCTGACACCTGCTTCGCCAGCAGAAGTCTGCTGCAGCGTGAAGCGCGTGGTCAGCAGCGTGGCTTCCAGAGCGCGCAGGGGTGCCATGGCCAGCGTGGGCCCGTGCAGCACCATCTGCTGCGCCTGCTGTTCATCGCTGGGCGTCTGCCACACCAGTGCGATGCCGGCCGCGTTGGCCATCTCGTGGATAACCTCGTGCAGCGAGCGATTTTCCACGACAAAGCGCGGCGTGCCGTCCAGCAGCCAGTTCCACGGGCCGCTGTCTGCCGTCAGCGGCAGGTCGGCGACATCGCCGGTGGCGCTGATCCGTTCTTCCAGGCCACCGGGCACGAAGTGCTCGCCGTGAGCGGTGCCGATGGCCACGGCGCCATCGCGAACCATCACGCGCACGCTGCGCCCGTCCACCTGCACGCTGAAGCGCGTGCCGACGTGGCGGATGCGGCCGGCATGAGTGATCACGGCAAAGGCTTCGTCGCCGTGGCTGCCTGCCGTATCGATATAGAGCAGGCCGTGCACCAGGTGCAGCGTGTCGCGCGACACCCAGGCCACTTCGCTGTCGGGGCCCAGGTGCAGGGTGAGGCCGCCCGGCCGGCGCAGGACCAGTCGGCTGCCCGCTGCGCTGTGGATGACATCGCCATTGTTCAGCAGGCTGCCTGCAGCCAGGGCCACGGGGACGGGCGAGGCGCCACTGTCACCGTGCAGGACCGCGCTGCCGCTGAGGGATTCCACCCGCGCTGTCGCTGCGTTGGCGGGCGCACGAGGCAGCCCCTGCAACCAGAGCAGGCTGGCCAGGCCAACGCCCAGCAGCACCGCAGCGGCCAGGGACAGGTGGCGCAGCCGCACCCGCTGCCGGTGCGTCTGCAGCCAGGCCGCATGCACCGCACGATAGGTCTGTTCGCGCGCGGAGTCGGGCGGCGTCTCGCGGCGGCGCGCCCGCTGCAGGAGGTTGCCGACCGGGCTGTTGTCGTCGTCCGGGGTCATTCGTCGAATCCGCTGCCGCGCGTGCCGGCCAGCATCGGCGCAAGTTCTGGCCCGGCCAGCACGGCAAAGACTTCCCGGAACGCATCGCGGGCGCGTGCCAGCAAGGACTGCGTGGCCAGGAACGGCTGGTCCAGCCGCTGTGCCACTTCCGCGACCGAAAGGCCGTCGAGATATTTCCATTCCAGCACCGTGCCGTAATGCACGGGCAGCTGGTCGAGGGCGACCTGCACCAGGCGAGAGACTTCGGCATCCAGCCGCGCGCGCTCGGGTTGCTGTCGCGCTGGCGTGCGCAGGGTCTCGACGGCTGCCCGCACGAGCGCGTCATCCTCGATGAACACCAGTCGCTGTGCGTCGGCGTTCTGGCGGGTCCACCAGTCGCTGATGGCATGGCGCGCGATCTGGCACAGCCAGGTGAAGAGCGCCGCTTCGCCGCGATAACTGGCAAAGCGCTGGATGCCGCGGATCAGCGCCTGTTGGCACAGCTCCTGGGCGGCGTCGTGGTTGCCCGCCACGCGCGTCAGCACGAAGCGGTACAGGCGCGGGAAGAACTCGTTGAAGAACCGGTCGAAGGCCTGCTGGTTGTTGTCGAGCAGGCCGACGTAGTCATCGCGTTCGTCCCGGTGCGGCATCAGTCCGGCTTCCGGGGCTGCGCGAGCAGTTGCTCGTACAGCGTCTCGTATTCCCCGACCTGCCGTTGCCAGGAGAAGTCCTGCGCCATCGCGTTCTTGACCAGTTTGCGCCACAGGACCTTCTGGGCGTAGAGGTCGAGCGCCGTGTTCAGCGCCCAGCTGACCCCGGTGGCGTCATAATCATTGAAGACAATGCCGGTGCCTTCGCGGGTCTGCGGATCGAAATGCTGCACGGAGTCGGCCAGGCCGCCAGTGCGGCGCACGATCGGGATGGTGCCGTAGCGCAGGCTGTACATCTGGTTCAGGCCGCAGGGTTCGTACAGCGAGGGCATGAGGAACAGGTCGCTGCCGGCTTCGATCCAGTGCGAGAGCTCGTCGCTGTAGCCGCGATGGAAGGCCACGCGGTGCGGCCAGCGGTGGGCCAGTTCGGCAAAGAACTCTTCGTAGCGCGCCTCGCCGCTGCCCAGCACCGCGATGTCGAAGTCCCGCTCTGCCATTAGCGCCGGCAGCGCGTCGAACAGCAGGTCGAAGCCCTTTTGCAGGGTCATACGGCTGATCAACCCGATGAGGGGGCGCTTGTCGCTGACCGCAAGGCCCAGGCGCTGCTGCAGCATCTGCTTGAGCTGGGCCTTGTTGGCCATCTGGGTCGGGCTGTAGTGCTTGGGCAGAAAGCGGTCATGGCGCGGATCCCAGTCCTCGTAGTCCACCCCGTTGAGGATGCCGCTGAGGTCGGCCGCGCGGTCGCGCAGCACGCCATCCAGGCCCCAGCCATAGTCTTGCGTCTGGATTTCGCGGGCGTAGGTCGGGCTCACGGTGCTGATGTGGTCGGCATGCAGGATGCCTTCTTTCAGCGGATTGACCCGGCCTTCGCTCGTCTCGTAATAGTCGAGGCGGGACAGGCTGGTCTCCAGCCCGGTGTCGGCCGCATCGGCCGCGCTGAACACGCCCTGGTAGCCCATGTTGTGCAAGGTGAGCAGGCTGCGCGTGGATTTGAACAGCGTGTCCCAGGCGAACACGGTCTTGAGCAACAGCGGCGCCAGCGCCGTGTGCCAGTCATTGCAATGCAGGATCTGTGGCGCAAAGCCCATGCGTTGGCAGCTCAGCAGCGCCGCGTGCGTCAGCGCCAGGAAACGCAGGTGCTCGTCGGGCGCATTGCTGTAGATCGTGGCGCGCTCAAACAGCTTCGGGCAGTCGATGAGGTAGACCATCGTGCTGGCGCCGGGCAGGCGCGCGGTGTGCACGCTGAAGCGCAGGCTGTGGCTGCCCAGGCGCAGCGGCAGGTCCTGCAGGAACTCCACCGGCCACATCTCCAGGGTGCTGCGATCAATCTGGCCATACAGCGGCATGAAGAGCCGGATGTCGTGACCCGCGGCGTGCAGGTATTTGGCCAGCGCGCCGGCCACGTCGGCGAGGCCCCCGGTCTTGGCCAGGGGCGTCACTTCTGAAGCGATGAAACAGATCCGCAGCGGCATGGGCAAAGTGTAGCGTTATCATCGGGGCATGCGACGGTTGCTGATCATTTTCTCTCTGGTTGGCCTGGTGCTGGGCTCGCTGGGGCTGGCTGTGCTCGCCGCCGACTGGCCGTTCTGGCAGCGTGCCTGGCACTGGCAGGCCGCCAAGGCCGGCTGGCCGGAGCAACTGCCCGGCGTGTGGCAGTCGCTGGGCCAGGGGCAGGGTGCGCCCATGCCGGCCGCCGATGCGCCGGAGTCCGCGGCGCTGGCGCAATTGGCTCAGCGCGACGTGCCGACCACGCTGCTGGTCAGTCGGGCCGGCGTGCTGATCGCCGAGCATTACGCCACGGGCGTGGCCGCAGACGCGCTGCTGCAGGGGCGCGGGCTGACGGCAGTGGTGCTGGCCCCGCTGTACGGCATCGCGCGCCTGCAGACCGGCGTGGACCTGCTCGACCGTCCGCTGGCGGTGCTGCTGCCCGAGTGGCGCGACGACAGCCGGGGTGCCATCACGCCACGCCAGTTGCTGTGGCAGACCAGCGGCCTGGCTGCCCCGCCGTTCCAGCCGTTCAACCCGTTCAGCAGCCGCGCGCGGCTGGCTTCAGGGCCCAACTTCGAGCGCGCCGCGCTGGCGTTTGCCGCGGACTATCCGCCGGGCAGCCATTTCGAGCCGTCACCGGCCAACGCGCAGTTGCTGGCGCTTGCCCTGGCGCGCGCGCGCGGCGAGTCGTTCGCGCAGCGGCTGGAAACCGACCTTTGGCAGCCGCTGGGCGCAGGCCGTGCCGAGCTGATGCTCGACCGGCCCGGCGGCGAGATGGCCGCGCACTGCTGTCTGGCCGCAACGGGGCGTGACTGGTTGCGGCTGGCGCAGTGGCTCGCTACCGAGGGTGTGGTGGGTGGTCGGCACCTGCTGCCGGCCGGGTATGTCGCGGAGATGGCCGCAGCGTCCCCGGTGCACCCTGGCCAAGGGCTGGGCCTGCGCGTGGGGCAGGCGGCGTCGGGCGAGCAGGTGCTGTGGGCGGAGTCGGAGGGCCGGTTGTTGCTGGCTGTGCCGGAGCGCCAGCTGGCCGCCGTGTGGTTTGCCCAGGCGGCGTTGCCGGCCGATGCGGCGGCGGATCTGCTGGTCGCCCTGGGTCTACAAACGGCGCAGATCAACTAACGCAGACCGCTCCCGCGCCGATTGGTTCCCGCTGCGACGGTCGAAATTCGCTGCCCTGCGTATTGGCAGAAATTTAAGCAATTTCCGAATGTTACGAAGGCGTGACAGGCTTCCGCTCGCGTGCGTGGCGGTGCCATACTTCGCGCCTTCCCAAGATCAAGAAGCCACCCCTCCATGGCCGATTCCCGCACTATCGTCACTGCCTCCAGTGTTGCCGTTGCCCTGCTCTGTGCCGGCTGGGCCCTCTACGCCAGCAAGCATTCCGGATCAGGCGCGCCCGCCTTTGGCGGCGCTCCGGGCGCCGCCGGCGCGCGGCCTCCTGGCGCACAGCGCAGTCCTGGTGGCGGCGGCGGTGGTGGTGGCGGCAACGGCGGTGGCCAGCGGCCAATCAGCGTCGTCACGGCGCCGGCGCGCATCGAACGCATCGAGGTCGGCATCGAGGCCATCGGAACGGCCAATTCCAACGAAGCCGTCAGCGTCACCTCCAAGACCTCGAATCTGGTCACTGCCGTGCACTTCCGCGACGGCGAGTCCGTCACGGCCGGCCAAGTGCTGGTCGAACTGGATCGCGCCCAGACCACGGCAGATCTGGCTGCGGCAACGGCCGACTACAACAACAGCGTCAACCAGTTCAACCGCAGCCGCGAGCTGCTGGCCACGCAGGCGCTGTCCAAAGCCCAGTACGACCAGCTCGAGGCCACCATGAAGGCCAACGAGGCGCGTGTCGCGGCGGCCAAGTCCAAACTGGCAGACACCTATATCCGTGCGCCGTTCGCGGGCCGTGTGGGCCTGCGCCGCGTGAGCCTGGGTGCGCTGATCAACCCGGGCACGGTCATCACGACGCTGGATGACACCAGCACCATCAAGGTCGACTTCTCGGTTCCCGACATCAACGTCGCCGAATTGCGCGAGGGCCAGACGATGCTGGCCACCACCACGGCGTACCCAGGCCGCAAGTTCCAGGGCCGCGTCACCAGCGTCGATACGCGGATCGACGCGACCACGCGGGCGGTGAGTGTGCGGGCGCTGGTGCCCAACCACGACGGCGCCCTCAAGCCCGGCATGTTCCTGACCGTCGAACTGGCCAAGGAGCAGCGCAAGGCGCTGGTCGTGCCCGAAGAGGCGCTGGTGCCCGAGCAGGCGCGGCAGTTCGTGTATGTGGTGACCGGCGGCAAGGTGGCCAAGCGCGAGGTACGTCTCGGCCGCCGCCAGCCCGGCAGTGTCGAGGTGTCGGGCGCGATCGCCGATGGCGACCGCGTGGTCATCGAAGGCACCCTCAAGCTGCG
>CANGFJ010000035.1 GCA_947453065.1 Pseudomonadota bacterium | reverse complement strand
GGTGCCGTTGCACCACATCCGCAGTGGTCGCATCAGTGACGAAGAGTGGATGCGCGTCACCAGCGCTACCAGCCAGCTCACCGATTCGCGCATCTTCATCGATGAGACCCCGGGCCTTTCACCCATGGATCTGCGCGCCCGGGCGCGCCGTGTGAAGCGCGAGCACGGTCTGGACATGGTCGTCGTCGATTACCTGCAGCTGATGCAGGTGCAGGGTTCCAAGGAAAACCGCGCGACTGAGATCTCCGAGATCTCCCGTGGCCTGAAGGCCCTGGCCAAAGAGCTGAATGTTCCGGTGATCGCGCTGTCGCAGCTCAACCGCAGCGTGGAGCAGCGTGAGAACAAGAAGCCGGTCATGTCCGACCTGCGCGAATCCGGTGCCATCGAGCAGGACGCCGACATGATCCTCTTCATCTATCGCGAAGAGGTCTACGACAAGAACACGCCGCGCAAGGGGCAGGCCGACATTGACCTGGCCAAGCACCGTAACGGCGAGCCGGGCTATTTCACGCTGACGTTCCAGGGGCAGTACACGCGCTTCCAGAACTTCATGCCCGACGCCTACGCGGAGGGCGTGCTGCGTTGAGTCGGTTGATCCGGGCCGTCATCGATTCCAGAGCGCTGCGCGCCAACCTGTCTCGTTTGCGCGCCGCTGCGCCGGGGCGGCGTGTGATGGCCGTGGTGAAGGCCAATGCCTACGGGCATGGGCTCGTGCCCACGGCGCTGGCGCTCTCCGATGCCGATGCCTTCGCGGTGGCCCGCATCGAGGAAGCGGTGGCCCTTCGCGCTGCCGGCGTGCGCAGTCCGATTGTCCTGCTGGAAGGCGTGTTCGATGTGTCGCAGTTGGCCGAGGCGGCGCAACTGGGCCTGGACCTGGTGATTCACGATCCGCTGCAGTTGGCCCTGCTGGAAGAGCAACTCCCCGCCTATCGGTTCGTGGCCTGGCTCAAGGTTGACACCGGTATGAACAGGCTGGGCTTTCGCCCCGAAGAATTCCCTGCCGCGCTTGCCCGCTTGCAGGCGCTTACCGTGTGCGTCCGGGAAGTCCGCTTGCTGACGCATCTGGCCTGCTCTGATGAGCGTGATGCGGCAGTCACCCAGGCGCAGATCGAGCGGTTTGCGACCCTTGCTCGCGGAACCGGTCTGGCAACCAGCATCGCCAACTCTGCCGCCATTCTCGGCACCCCGGGCTCTCATGCCGACTGGATCCGTCCCGGCCTGGCCCTTTACGGGGTTTCGCCGTTTTCCGGGGAGTCGGCGGCCCAGTACGGACTGGTGCCTGCGATGACCCTGGAGACGATTGTCATCAGTACCCGGAGCGTGCCGCGCGGGGAGACCGTGGGGTACGGCGGCGCTTGGCGGGCGGAGCGCGAATCGCGCGTTGCCATTGTGGCAGCCGGCTATGGCGACGGCTTGCCCTGGAGCCTGCCTGCCGGCACTTCCGTCATGATCGCGGGGGAGCGGCTGCCCTTGGTCGGCAGGGTGTCTATGGACATGATCGCGGTGGACGTGACCGGGGCGAGGCAGCCCGTTGCCGTTGGCGCGCGTACCGTGCTCTGGGGGGCTGAACTGCCCGTTGAGGAAATGGCCGCCAGTGCGCGGACCATTCCTTATGAGTTGTTGTGCAGCATCAGCCAGCGCGTGCCGCTGGTGCTCGGCTAAAGTCCGAACACCCGCCCTGCATCAGGGGGTCAGCTTTCGAAGAACCCCATCTTCACGCCTGCCAGCTGGATGACATCGTTGTCGGCCAGCTTGCGGGCGAGGGCGCCAATCGGCATGCCATTGACCAGCGGGTAATCGCCCTCTGTCGCACTGTCCACATGGACGATGTAGTACCCCTCGGCCCTGCGCGTGATGGCGGCCACCTGAACACCAGGCCGACCCAGTGTTGTCAGTGCCTTGACCAGTTCCAGCTCTCGCCCGGCAAAGGCACCGGAGAGCACTTGCAGCTTGGCCTTGCTCTTCGGCGGGGCGCTGGCTGCTGGCCGGCCAGTGGCCAGTGGGCTCGATGCCGCCTGATCCGTGACCTTGCGCGCGGCCTGAAGCCGTTCCGCAGGTCGCTGCGACGGCTGGATCACCATGGTCTTTTCGAACTCGTCTTGCTGGGCGTCTTCGTCTTCGACGAAGCGCAGCTGGTGGTGGCCAGCCGTGATCACGTCACCATGCTGCAAGGCATGCTTCTTGATGAGCTTGCCGTTGACGTAGGTGCCGTTGGTGCTGTTGAGGTCCTCAAGGAACGAGTCGTTGAGGATGTTGATGATCAGGGAGTGGTGGCCGCTGACGGACGGGTTGTCGATCCGGATGTCATTGTCCGGCAAGCGCCCGATCGTATAGCGCTCCTTGTTCATGTTGTATTCGGCCAGGACCTGACCATCAAGGCTGAGAATCAAGCGTGCCATATGAGCGCCCCGATCAGCTGAACCACTTCAAGATTCTGTCAAATATACCGGTCCGCGCAGGAAATGATTCCATTACCTGCGTCATCACGACCGAGATATTGTCTTTGCCGCCGTTGTCGTTCGCTAACTGGATCAGTTGCTTGCCCACGGAATCGAGATTGGTCCCGAAGGTGTTGACTGTCAGGTGGATGTCATCGTCCTCCACCATGTCTGAAAGTCCATCGGAGCAGAGCAGGTACAGGTCGCCTTTCAGGGCCGGCTGCTCCTGGATTTCCACCTCGACGGTCTGCTCCACGCCCAGGGCCCTGGTCACATAATTCTTGTTTGCCGCGCGCTGGGCTTCTTCAGGCGAGTAGAAGCCGCGATCCACCAGTTCCTGCAGCAGGGAGTGGTCGAGGGTGACCTGCTCAAGCTTGTTGTGGCGTACGCGATAGGCGCGGGAATCGCCGACGTGGGCGATGGCGGCCTTGTTGTCGAAGAACAGGATGCCCACCACCGTCGTGCCCATGCCTTCGCACTGCGGCTGGGTTCGCGCGGTCTGGTAGATGATCTTGTTGGCCCGGAGGATGGCATCGCGCAGGATGATGCTCGCGCGGCTCAAGCCTGAGGCCTTGTCGCTCGCCCGAAGGTCTTCGCGTTCCACGGCCTCGCGGACCAGATTGACGATGGTCTTGACCGCGATGCCACTGGCGACTTCACCGGCGTTGTAGCCGCCCATGCCATCCGCCAGCACCATGAGGCCAATGTCGCCGTCACAGGCGATCATGTCCTCGTTGTGCTCACGCACCCGACCCGTGTCGGTCACGCCTATGCAGCGCAGTTTGCCTTTGAGACTCATCAATCCAGTCTGATTCAGGTCACGGTATTAGTGGCCCGATCCTACTCAACTTGCCGGGTGGCTGCATCAACTAAGCGTTTGTTTTGACAACTTTTGTGTCCATTTTGCGGGCTGTGTCGCGTGCTAGCATTCCGCTCCCGCGCTTTTTCGATCCGCGTTAGCAGGAGCCTCCTTGGCGCGTACCAGTCTCGTTTATCGCTGTGCAGCCTGTCGTGGCGAGTCCGCAAAATGGCAGGGCCAGTGTCCGCAGTGCGGAGAATGGAACACCCTGGGTGCGCCGAGCCAGGCGGCGCCTGCCCGCTCCGCAGGGCGTGCCTCGGCGCGCGCCAAGTCGCTCGTGGCGCGGGTGGAGGCGGCCCCCTTGTCGGGGCAGTTGGCCGACGCAGGCGCTGCGGCCGCCATGGCACGGTGGTCGCTGGGCATGGGCGAGCTTGACCGGGTCCTGGGTGGCGGCCTGGTTCCGGGGTCAGTGACGCTACTGGGCGGAGAGCCTGGCATCGGCAAATCCACGCTCCTGCTGCAGGTCGCGGCGCAGATGGGGGCCAGTCGGCCGGTGCTCTACGTCAGCGGCGAAGAGTCCGGTGGCCAGATCGCGCTGCGCGCCCGGCGTCTGGGGCTGGAGACTCGCGGCGTGGAGGCAGCCTGCGAAACCGACCTGGATGCCATCCTAGAGCTGGCCGCGGAAAAGGGCACCGCGTTGCTGGTCGTCGATTCCATCCAGACCATGAGCGTGGCCGCGTCAGAGACGAGCGCCGGTTCCGTCTCGCAATTGCGCGAATGCACCGCTGCCCTGGTGCGCTTTGCCAAGTCCAGTGGCACCGCAGTATTGATCATCGGCCATGTAACCAAAGAGGGCGCCATTGCCGGTCCCCGATTACTCGAGCACCTCGTGGACACCGTGCTCTACTTCGAGCGGGATGCCGGCAGCCGATTCCGCATGGTGCGTGCGACCAAGAACCGCTTTGGCAGCGTCAACGAGCTGAGTTTCTTCCTGATGACCGAAACGGGCATCCGTGAGGTCAAGAACCCGGCAGCCATCTTCCTGGCGCGTGCCCCCGAGCCGGTGGTAGGCAGCGTGGTCATGGTTACGCGTGACGGGACGCGCCCCTTGCTGGTGGAGGTGCAGGCGCTCGTAGATCGCATGCGCTTCGGCGCGCCCCGCCGCGTGACCCAGGGTCTGGATGCCGGCCGTTTGGCAATGCTGCTTGCCGTGCTGAACCGCCACGCCGGCATTTCGCTTCAGGAGCACGATGTCTTCGCCAACGTGGTCGGCGGGCTCGATATCGATGAGCCGGCGTGGGACCTGCCCGTGGCCATCGCCCTGGCCTCCAGCCTGCGGGATGTGAAGCTCCCTGCCTCCCTGGTCGTATTTGGTGAGGTTGGCCTCACCGGCGAGGTGCGCCCCGTCACTTTTGGTGAGGAGCGCATCCGCGAAGCAGCCAAACAGGGGTTCACGACGGCCATTGTGCCGCGGGACAACCTGCCGCGCGTGCCAGTACCCGGCATCGATGTACGACCCGTCGCCCGAATCGAAGAAGCCTTGCGCGCGGCATTGCCGCGAGAGGCTCTATAATCCCGCCCATGTTCACCAATCTCACCGAGCGGCTCTCCAAGGCCGCCAATGCACTGCGCGGCCGTGGCCGCCTTACCGAAGACAATGTCGCCGAGACCCTGGGCGAAGTGCGCATGGCGCTGCTCGAGGCCGACGTGGCCCTGCCCGTTGTCAAAACCTTCATCGATGCGGTCAAGGCCAAGGCCCTGGGCACCGAGGTTGTCGGCAGCCTCACGCCGGGCCAGGCGTTCATCGGCGTCATCCACCAGGAGCTGGTGGCCGTCATGGGCGGGGGACGCGGCGGCCTGGACCTGCGCGTCCAGCCACCGGCCGTTATCCTGCTGGCAGGCCTGCAGGGCGCCGGCAAGACCACCACGGCCGGCAAGCTCGCGCGGCACCTCATCGCAGGCAAGAAACGGGTGCTGCTCGTCAGCACCGACATTCGCAGGCCCGCTGCCGTGCTGCAGCTGGAGCGGCTGGCGACCCAGGTGGGCGCCGACTTCTTCCCGGTCCCCATCGGGCTGTCAGCGCCCCAGATCGCCACACAGGCGCTCGAGCAGGCCAAGCGCGGTGTCTTTGACGTACTGATCGTCGACACCGCCGGTCGCCTGCACATCGATGCTGAGCTCATGCAGGAGGTCCGTGACATCGATGCTGCGGTCACGCCGCACGAGCGCTTGTTCGTCGTCGATGCCATGGCCGGCCAGGACGCCATTAACGCGGCTCGTGCGTTCAAGGATGCGCTGGACCTCTCCGGCGTCATCCTGACCAAGGCCGATGGCGATGCCCGTGGCGGCGCGGCCCTGTCGGTCCGGGAGATCACCGGCAAGCCGATCCTTTTCCTGGGCACCGGCGAGAAAACCGAGGCGCTGGAACCCTTCGATGCCGAGCGCATGGCTTCCCGCATCCTGGGCATGGGCGACGTGGTTGCCCTCGTCCAGGAAGTCCAGAAGAGCGTCGATACCGCCGAGGCGGAGCGGCTGGCCAAGAAAATGGCCAGTGGCAAGGCGTTTGACCTGACCGACCTCAAGAGCCAGCTTCAGCAGTTGCAGCGAATGGGTGGCATGGCCCAGTTGCTGGACAAGCTTCCGGGGGGCATGGCCGCCGCCAAGAACATGCCGGCTGGGCAGGGCGACAAAGAGGTTCGGCGTCAGATCGCGATGATCGACTCCATGACCCGCCGGGAGCGACGGCGCCCGGAAATCATTGACGGGTCCCGCAAGCGCCGCATTGCAGCAGGCTCTGGCGTCCAAGTGCAGGACATCAATCGTCTGCTGAAACAGTTCCTGACGATGCAGAAAATGATGAAGAAAATGGGCGGCGGCAAGCTCCAGCGCATGCTGGGCAGCCTCGCCGGCCAGGGTGGATTCAAGGGCGGAATGCCGCCCCGATTCTGACCCGAAGTCCCCGAGCACAGGAAATTTGCCGGAAGCCTTTGATCTGCGTAGAATCCGCGCTCTTTTTCGTGGTCCTGATTCCAGTCAGGACAACACCCTTTAGGCAACGTAAGCGTACATATCCATGGTGACGATTCGACTGACCCGGCGCGGTGCCCGCAACCAGCCCTTCTATCACATTGTTGTGACCGACAGCCGCAAGCGGCAGGGCGGCAAGAGCCTTGAGATGGTCGGGTTCTTCAACCCCACTGCCCGCAAGAACGACACGAAGATCCGCCTGGATCTGCCTCGCATCGATTTCTGGGTGTCCCAGGGTGCGCAGCCGTCGGAGCGCGTGGGTGACCTAGTGAAGGCCTACCGCAAACAGGCCCTTGCCGCTGTAGCCTGAGAGCACTGAACGCATGTCAGGTTCGCGGCCCGCTGAGCCGGGGCGTTACCTGACGCTCGGTCAGATCGCTACCGCGCACGGTGTGCGCGGTTGGCTCAAGGTCAACTCCTACACGGATCCTCCTGAGGGCCTGCTGGAGCACGGAAACTGGCACTTGGTGTCAGCCTCCGGGCAAGTGCAGGACAAGAAGCTCCTTGCCGGTGACGGCTATCGCGGCCAGCTTCGGGTGGAACTGGAAGGCGTGAAGGACCGCGACGAGGCGCTGGCGCTTTCTGGCTGCTGGGTGCAGGTGGCGCGCGATGCGTTGCCCGAGCCCGGAGAGCGTGAGCACTACCGGGAAGACCTCGTGGGTCTGCAGGTGGTCAACGTCGAGGGCGCCAAGCTGGGCAAGGTCAGCCATTTCGCCGATCTGCCAGCCGGCGCCATCATGGTAGTCCGGGGTGAGCGCGAGCACTGGGTGCCGGCCTCACCGCCGCACCTGCGGCGCGTAGACCGGGCGGCTGGGGAAATCCTGGTCGACTGGCCGGACGAGATTTAGTGCACGTCGAGGTCGTGACGCTGTTTCCGGAGATGATCCGGCAGGCAGTCGGCCACGGTGTGCTGGGCAGGGCGCAGGAACGCGGACTGCTGACGGTAGGTACCGAAGACCCTCGGTCGCATGCGACCGATGTCCACCGCACGGTGGACGATCGCCCTTACGGGGGTGGTCCGGGAATGGTGCTGAAGCCCGAGACGCTGACGGCAGCGATTGCGGCTGCGGTAGCACGGTGTCCACCGGGGAGTCGGCGGGTGTATCTGTCGGCGCAAGGCAGGCCTTTTGACCAGGCCAAGGCGCAGGCGCTCAAGGCCTTGCCGGGGTTGGTGCTGGTGGCCGGTCGGTACGAAGGCATCGACGAGCGCGTGATCGCGACGTCGATCGATGAAGAGTTGTCGGTGGGTGACTACGTGCTCTCCGGCGGCGAGTTGCCGGCGCTGATCGTGATCGATGCGGTGGCGCGGTTGATGGATGGCGCTTTGAATGATGCGCGCTCGAGTGTCGAGGAGTCTTTTGCGACCGGTCTTCTGGACTGGCCGCATTACACCCGGCCCGAAGAGTTCGCCGGCATGCGGGTTCCTGAGGTGCTGCTGTCTGGCGACCACAAGCGCATCCGGCGCTGGCGCCTGAAGCAGGCGCTGGGCAAGACCTGGGCGGTTCGCCCGGATCTGCTGCTGAAGGCGCAGGGGGAACGGATTGAGGGACGGCTGGCCGATGCCGAGCAGGCGGAGCGGGCCGAGTTACTGAACGAATTCTTGCAAGAAAGACGGGGCCCGCGGGGGCCAGCGAACGAGGACGGACAACAATGAATCACATCATCCAGCAGATCGAAGCCGAGCGCGCCATGCGCACTTTCCCGGAGTTCAAGCCGGGGGACACCATCATCGTGTCGGTGAAGGTCACGGAAGGCGACCGCGAGCGCGTGCAGGCCTATGAAGGCGTCGTGATCGCGCGCAGCAACCGCGGTTACAACTCGTCGGTCACCGTGCGCAAGATCTCGCACGGCGTGGGCGTCGAGCGCGTCTTCCAGCTGCACAGCCCGACGATCAGCGACATCTCGGTGAAGCGCCGCGGCAACGTGCGTCGCGCCAAGCTGTACTACCTCCGCGACCTGTCCGGCAAGGCAGCGCGCATCGAGGAAAAGGTCTGATCTAGGCCTTAAGCAGGAGCCCGTCCAGCCATGGCTACCATCGGCGGGTTCTTCAAAGGAGTCTGGCGCGGCCTGGATGGGCTGCGCCGGGTCCTGCATCTGCTCTTGCTGTTGCTCTTTTTCGGCTTCGTGGTCGCTGCACTGCGCGGCACGATTCCCCGACTGCCGCAGAAGGCGGCGCTCGTCATCCACCCGCAAGGGAAGATTGTCGAGCAGTTGGCTAGCGACCCCATTCAACGGGCTTTTAGCGAGGCCAGTGGCCGCGGCGAAAACCAGACACTGCTCTGGGACCTCACCGACACGATATCCGCGGCAGCGACCGACAAGCGGGTGCTGGCGCTGGTGCTCGAACTCGATGACCTTCAGGGCGCAGGCCAGCCCACGCTCGAAGAGGTTGCGGTAGCACTGCGCCGATTCCGGGCCACGGGCAAGAAAGTCATCGCGCAGGCCAGCAGCTATTCTCAGGCGCAGTATTACCTCGCGGCCCAGGCGGATGAGGTCTACCTCGATCCGTTTGGCATGGTCCTTATCGAGGGCTACGAGCGCTATCGCATGTACTTCAAGGGTGCGCTCGACAAGCTGTCGGTCGACATGCACCTGTTTCGTGTCGGCCAGTACAAGAGTGCCGCCGAGACCTACGTCCGCACGGACATGTCCCCCGCAGACCGCGAAGAAACGCTGAGTTACCTGGGTGGCCTCTGGAACGGCTACCAGGCGTCTGTGGGCAAGGCTCGCGGCATGGCGCCCGAGCTGCTGTCCCGCTATGCCAATGGTTTCGTGGCCGCGGTGAAGCAGGCGCAGGGCGATGCGGCCGATGTGGCGCTCAAGGCCGGGCTCGTAACGGCCCTCAAGTCAGCGCCTGATGTCGAGCAGCGGGTCATCGAACTCGTTGGCGAGGACAAGGACGCCCACAGTTTCAACGCCATTTCGCAGTCCGATTACCTGCGTGTCATCAAGGCCGAGCGTCGCATTCACAAGGATGGCGACCGGCGCGTCGGGGTGATCGTCGCCAGCGGCGAGATTCTGGACGGTGACCAGCCACCGGGTACGGTGGGTGGGCAGTCCACCGCGCGTCTGGTGCGCGATGCCCGGCTCAATGACGACATTCGGGCGGTGGTGCTGCGCATCGACAGCCCGGGTGGCAGCGTGCTGGCCTCCGAGCAGATCTATCGCGAAGTGGTCGCACTCAAGGCGTCCGGTAAGCCGGTCGTGGTGTCGATGGGTAACCTCGCGGCGTCAGGTGGGTATTACATCGCTGCGCCGGCGGATGAAATCTTTGCCAGTGCGACGACACTGACGGGCTCCATCGGTATCTTCGCCGCGCTACCGACCGTAGATCGCTCGCTGGGTCGCCTTGGGGTCACCGTCGATGGCGTTGGCACCACGGCCTTGTCCGGCACCATGCGCCTGGACCGGCC
The DNA here is from genome assembly GCA_947453065.1 of Pseudomonadota bacterium. Lineage (GTDB taxonomy): Bacteria > Pseudomonadota > Gammaproteobacteria > Steroidobacterales > Steroidobacteraceae > ZC4RG30. Next base: position 8,623 of record CANGFJ010000035.1, on the reverse strand, counting down.
GCTGGATCCCTTGCTGGCTACCTACCTACAGACCACTATCGATCGGGGCTATGAGCAGTTCCTGGGCCATGTGTCAGCCGGTCGCGGCAAGACACGCGACGAGATCCATGCCATTGCGCAGGGTCGGGTCTGGATCGGGTCTGATGCACAGCGCATTGGGCTGGTCGATACGCTGGGCACCTACGAGGACGCGGTCAAGGCCGCTGCCGTCCGCGCAAAGCTGGGCGAGGACTACCGGGTCGAGCGGGTCGAGCCTTCGATGACCTGGGTCCAGCAGCTCGCGCTGCAGCTGCGTGTGCAGGTCGCGCGCATCGCCGGATCGGTGCTGGGCGGGCCGTTGGGCCGGGTAGATATCCTGCTTTCACACCTCTCGCCACTTGAGGCTGAAGTGGCGCGCGTGCAGCGTCTCTCTACACCGAATCACGCCTACGCCTACTGTTTCTGCACCGTCGAGTAGCAGGTCCGTCGAATCCCGGGAGGGTATCGCGTGAAGTCATTGCGGCTATTGCTGGGACTGTTCGCGGTAGTCGTGCTGGGTGCGTGTGTGGCCCGTGGCCAGGTTGATTCCGCCCGGCTCGGCAATGCCGATGTGGAGCCCGGTCAGTGGATGTCCTACGGGCGCGGCTGGGACGAGCAGCGATTCAGTCCCCTCGACCTGATCAACGATCGCAACGTCGCAGGCCTTGGCTTGGCCTGGTACGCGGACCTGGATACCTATCGCGGTATCCAGTCGACGCCCCTCGTGGTCGATGGCGTGCTCTACAACGTGTCGGTGTGGAACGTCGTCACGGCCTATGACGCACGCTCCGGACGCGTGCTGTGGCGCTTCGATCCGAAGGTGGCCAGCCAGTGGGCGCGCCTTGCCTGTTGCGGCCCGTCTGCCCGCGGTATCGCGCTGTGGCAGGGGCGGGTGTACATCGGGGCGCTGGATGGCCGGTTGATTGCCGTCGATGCGCGCAACGGCAAGCAGGTGTGGTCGGTGCAGACCTTCGATCGCAGTTGGGCCTATTCCATTACCGGTGCACCGCGTGTGTTCGATGGCAAAGTGGTCATCGGCAATGGCGGCGCCGACTACGGCGTGCGGGGCTATGTCACCGCATACGACGCGCTAACGGGCAAGCAGCTCTGGCGTTTCTTCACCGTGCCCGGGGATCCCTCGAAGGGGCCGGATGGCGCAGCCTCCGACAGCGTGATGCCGATCGCAGCCAAGACCTGGACCGGCGAGTGGTGGAAGTACGGTGGTGGCGGTACGGTCTGGGACTCGATCGTCTATGACCCCCAGCTCAAGCTCGTCTACCTCGGCACCGGCAACGGCGCACCGCATGCCCAGCATTTCCGCAGCCCCGGTGGCGGTGACAACCTGTTTCTCTGTTCAATCGTCGCGGTCGATGCCGAGACGGGCGTTTATCGCTGGCATTACCAGATGGTGCCGGACGAGCAGTGGGACTTCACCTGCACGCAGCCTATGGTCCTGGCGGACCTGAACATCCAGGGTCGCAAGCGGCAGGTGCTGATGCAGGCGCCGAAGAATGGATTTTTCTATGTGCTGGACCGCGCGACCGGCGAGCTGATCTCGGCAAAGACCTATGTGCCGAATCTCTGGGCGACAGAGATCGACCTGAAGACCGGCCGCCCGAAGGTGAACCCTGGCGCCTACCTCACCGAGACACCGGAGCTGATGACGCCCAACTGGATGGCCGCGCACAGCTGGAACCCGATGTCCTACAGCCCGAAGACGGGCCTCGTGTATTTCCCGGCGCAGGAACAGTGGAACGTGCAGGCGCGCGTGGCCGACACCGATTTCAAATGGGTGCCGTTTCGTTCCAATACGGGCATCAGCTACACCAGCCAGCCGGAGCGGCGCAAGGCACTCCAGGTCATCGCCGACAGCCGCGAGAAGGGCTACCTGCTCGCCTGGGATCCGGTGAACCAGCGCGAGGCCTTCCGCGTGCCATATCCGTATCCGGGTTCCGGTGGGGTGCTGACGACTGCGGGTAACCTGCTCGTGCAGGGCACGATCAACCGCACGCTGGCGATCTATGGCGCGGATGATGGTCGCAAGCTCTGGGAGATGCCCACCCAGTCCGTCCCGATCGCAGGGCCGATGACCTATACCGTCGAGGGCGTGCAGTACATCGCGGTCAACGTGGGGTGGGGCGGCTCGCCGGTGCATGGTCTGGCCGTCGAGCCGACCCCGGTACGCTTTGGCCCCGGGCGTTTGATGGTGTTCCGGCTGGGTGCGGGTGTCGCCTTGCCGCCGATGCCGCCGCCGTCCGACGTGCCGCCGCCGCCCCCGTTGCGCGCCACCGAAGCGCAGGTGCGCCAGGGCCAGAAGCTCTATGGCGAGACCTGCTCGCGCTGCCATGGCGAGAACGCCATCGGTGGCCTGAAGGACCTGCGTTTCATGGCCCGCGAGACGCGCGCTGAGTTCAACGCAATCGTCCTGGATGGCATCCGCAAGGACAAGGGCATGATCGGATTCCGTGACTTGCTCAGTGAGGACGATGCAGCGGCGATCAACGCGTATCTCGTCGCGCGAGCGAATGAAGACTGGCAGGACTACATTGCCCGTCAGGTTACACACTAGCCTCCGGGCACGGCGCCGAAGGGGAAGTTGAGCCATGCGCATCCGTTCTCTGTTCAGTTGCGGTGTGGCAGTACTGCTGCCCACGCTCGTCGGGTGTGCGGCATCGGGCTCCACGCGTGCGGCGGCCGATGTCCTGATCGATGACACGGAGGTCTACCCCGAGAGCCTGACCTCCACCGTTGCCGGCGACCTCATCGTCGGCAGCATCAAAGGCAACCTCTATCGCGCGCGGCGCGGGCAGACCAGGGCGACAGCCTGGATACGCCCCGATGCGGTCAATGGCCTGCAGTCGGTTTTTGGGGTGCTGGCCCATGAGCCTTCACGCACGCTGTGGGTCTGCTCAGTGCCGAATCCGTTCAAGTCGCCTGTGGCAGGCGGTGTTGCCGAACTCGTTGCATTCGATCTCGCATCGGGCCAGCTTAAGGCCCGCTATGCGTTTCCGTCGCCGCGCTCGGTCTGTAACGACATGACCGTGGCGCGGGATGGCAGCGTCTATGCCGCCGACACGCAGAATGGGCGCATCCTGAAGCTGCCACCGCATGACACCTCGCTGTTGGTCTTCGGCGAGGATGCCGCGCTAAAGGGCATTGACGGCATTGCCTTTGCCAGCGACGGCCGCCTCTATGCCAACCTGGTCACGCGGGGCGCGCTGCTGCGCGTGGAGATCCTGGCCGACGGTCGGATGGGGCGCCTGACCGAGTTGTCGCTCACGGACACCCTCGGCGGCCCCGATGGCATGCGCCTGATCTCCGGTGATCGATTCCTGCTGGCAGAGGGGACGGCAGGGCGCATCGACGAAGTGCGCATTCAGGGTGACCAAGCCGTCATCCGGGTGCTGAAATCGGGCCTGAATAGCTCGCCCGGCGTGACGCACATCGGACGCATGGCCTATGCCATCGAAGGCAAGATCAGCTACCTGGTGGATCCGGCGCTACGTGGCAAAGATCCCGGCCCGTTCCTCATCCGCGCTATCCCGCTGCCCTAGAACCGTTTAACTCCTCGGAGAGACCTGATGCGTAACCGTCTTTGTCGTGGCGCCGGGTGGGCGGCCGTACTCGGGTTGCTGCTGTCGCAGGCCGCCTTGTCCCAGGCACCGGGAGAACGCAGTGCGCTGGCTCCCCAGGACTGCAATCGTGCCTGTCTCATGGAGTTCGTCCACGACTACATGGCGGCGCTCGGAAAACGCAGTGCGGCGGGCCTGCCCCTGGCTGCGGGGGTTCGCTTTACCGAAAACAATGTCGAGATGCCGTTGGGTCGCGCCGGGCTCTGGGCGACGGCCACCGGCATTGCCTCCACTGCGCTGGAAGCTGCTGATACGCAACGCGGCGAGGCGGCCTGGATCGGTGCGGTGGATGAGCACGGGTCTCCCGTGTACTACGGCATGCGCCTGAAGGTGCAGGATCGCCAGATCAGCGAGGTCGAGACCATCGTGGTCCGCAACAGCGGCCTGCCGCTGCCTTTCGGTGACTTCTCGAAGCTGGTGCATGACCCCGCGTTCGGCGAGGTGCTGACCGACACGCAACGCCGTCCGCGTGAGCGCCTGCGCGCGGTGGCCGACAGCTATTTCAATACCGTTGAGCTGAACGATGGCACGGTGTTCGCGCCGTTCCACGAGGACTGCGGGCGTATCGAAAACGGCATCCAGACCACCCGGGCCAGTGCAGAGAGTGCGGGTAACGCGAGTTCCATCTCGCCCGGTTGCGAAGCCCAGTTCAAGCTCGGCATCTACTACATCAACAAGCGCGTCCGCGAGCGCCGCTATCCGATCATCGACGAGGAGCGTGGCGTGGTCGTGGCCACCGGATTCTTCGACCATGCGAACAGCTTTGACCGCTATCGACTGACCGATGGGCGCGAGATGCGCACGGCACTGAAGTGGCCGAACTCGATCTCGCTGGTCGAGGCCTTCAAGATCGTTGACGGCAAGATCTATCGCATCGAGACGGTGTTCAGCTATGTGCCGTATTTCATGCCATCGCCGTTCTACCTGCACCCACAGACAGCGCCGCCAGCGCGTGGTGCCGGCCTGCCCGGGCGCGCCGCACTCTGCGACGAAGCCTGCCTGCTGCAAGTCGGCGATCGGTTCATGGACGCCCTGGCGGCACGACGTCCCGCTGACATACCCTGGGCCGCGACGGTGCGGTATTCCGAGAACGGCGTGCCGATGGCAGTGGGCGACGGCCTGTGGGCCTCGATTCGCAGCAAGGGCGCTGATGCCCTGCTCGTTGCCGACACCCGCTCCGGTAGCGTTGGCTGGTATGGCCTGGTGTATGACCACGATGCGCCTGCTTATGCCGGCATCCGGTTGAAGGTGGTGGCGGGGCAGGTTGCCGAAGTGGAGGCGATTGTCGCCCGCGAACGCAACCCGGGCCCCTGGCTCGCACCTGCACAGTTCCAGCTGGATCCGGCCTTCAGTACGCCTTTGCCGTCCGGCGAGCGTGGGTCGCGGCAGCAGTTGATTGCGGCGGTTGAAGGCTATGCGCGGTCCATGGAACGCAACAACGGCAGCGTGCACACACGCATCGATCCGCAGTGCACCCGTCGCGAGAACGGCCGGGTGGTGACGCAGCCGCAGGGTGCGTCGGCGGTCATCGCGGCCAATGCGGGGGAGCTGGCCTGGGGCTGCGAAGCACAACTGAAGCTGGGTCTCTACCGTCCGCTCGAACAGCTGCGCAACCGTCGCTATCCCGTGGTCGATGAGGCCCGTGGGCTGGTGCTGACCCTGAGCATCGCGGACTTTGGGCTGCGCGAAACGGCCTACAAGACCCGCGACGGCGTCGAGCGGCCCACCGCAGTGCGCTACCCGAGTTCGCGCGAACTGTTCGAGGTCTATCGGGTTCGTGGGGGGCGCATCGAGAAGGTGGACGCGGTATCCGTCCACCAGCCTTATCTCATGCCGTCACCGTGGCGGTAACGGCCCGGCCTGCCTAAGGGAGGTCGGACCAGCGGTCGAGTGGGAGCGCGACGCTGCGGTGTTCGGCCGTGTCCAGTTCAACGGTCTCGCCGTCCTGCGACAGGTGCGTACACAGCTCGCTGAGGCCCGGGTTGTGGCCGATGAGCACGACGCTGCCGACGGCGTCATCCAGATCACGCAGGCACTCCAGCAATTGCGTCAGGGTCGCCAGGTACAGCGGGCGCTCGGTGATGACGGGGACGCCGGGAAAAGCATGGGCCTGCAACAGTTCAGCCGTCTGCTGCGTCCGGACGGCTGGACTCACAAGAAGCAGCCCTGGGGCAGGCTGACGGCCGCTCAGCGTGCGCGCCGTGGCCATCGCTTCCTCTTTCCCCCTGGCGCTTAGCGGGCGTTCTGCGTCCCGCGTGCCCGGTGTGGCGTTGAGCGCGTGACCGTGACGCAGGACGGTGAGGTGCCTCACCTCACAGCATCCCGGTCTGCAGTCGTGCGGCCTGCGACATCATGGACTGGTTCCATGGCGGGTCGAACACCATCTCTACCGCGGCTTCCCGAACGGTGGGAATCAACTCGATCTTTTCCTTCACGTCGTGCACCAGCACGTCGCCCATGCCGCAGCCCGGTGCCGTCAGGGTCATGCGCACCTCGACGCGGCGGCTGCCGTCTTCATTGGGGGTCACGGTGCAGTCGTAGATCAAGCCGAGTTCCACGATGTTGACCGGGATCTCGGGGTCGAAGCAGGTGCGCATCTGTTGCCAGGCCAGTTCGCGCACGTCGTCCTCGGTTGCATTGGGTGGCAGCTCGGGGGCCGCAATGGCCTCTTTGCCAATGGCATCCGCGTCGGCGCCGGGAAGGCGGAAGAGGTTGCCTTCGATGTACAGCGTGAAGCTGCCGCCCAGCGCCTGGGTGATGTAGCCAGCCTGTCCGGGATGCAGTTGAACGGGCGTGCCAGCCGGCACCATGACCGCCTGCACCATTCGTCCAATCACAAAGGGTTCGTTCTCGTAGCCGCGCATGGGATCACTCGGTGGAAACGGCGGGCGCGGATGCTGCATCCGCATTGGCCAGCGCCGCGTTGAGGGTGTGCCAGCAAAGGCTGGCGCATTTGACCCGGGCCGGGAACTCACGCACGCCCGAAAGCGCGGCGAGCTTGCCCAGGTCGGTCGAGGGCGCATCCTGCTGGGTGAGCAGCGCATGCACCTTGTCGAACAGGGCAGTGACCGTGGCGCGGTCCTTGCCCTTGACCGCTTCGCTCATCATCGAGGCCGAGGCCACCGAGATGGCGCAGCCATTGCCGTCAAACTTCAGGTCTTCGATCGCATCGCCTGCCAGGCGCAGCGAGATGGTCAGCTTGTCCCCGCACAGCGGGTTGTGGCCGTTGGCTATGGCATCAGCCGGATCCAGCCGCCCGAAATTACGCGGGTGCCGGTTGTGGTCGAGGATGACCTCGCGGTACAGCTCGTTGAGTTCCATCAGCCGAATACCTCGCGTGCCTTGTGCACGGCCTCCGTAAGCTGGATCACGTCCTGCGCGTTGCTGTAGCAGCCGAACGAAGCGCGTGCCGTCGCCGGCAGGCCCAGCAGTTCCATCAGTGGCATGGCGCAGTGATGGCCCGCGCGGATGGCCACGCCCTCGTGGTCGAGGATCGTACCCAGGTCATGCGGGTGCACGCCGGCCAGCGTGAACGACAAGACGCCGGCCTTGTGGGCCGCCGTACCATGCAGCCGAATGCCGGGAATGGCCGAGAGCGACTCGGTGGCCTGCGCGAGCAGGCTGCGTTCATGCGCGGCAATCTGCGCCAGGCCCAGTGACTCGACGTAGTCCATGGCTGCCGCCAGGCCGACGGCCCCCGAGATATGCGGCGTGCCCGCCTCGAACTTGTAGGGCAGGTCGTTCCAGGTGCTCTTTTCGAAGGACACGGTACGAATCATGTCGCCGCCGCCCTGCCACGGGGGCATCTTCTCCAGCAGGGCTTCACGGCCATAGAGCACGCCCAGGCCGGTAGGCCCGTAGAGCTTGTGGCTGGAGAAGGCATAAAAGTCGCAGCCTAAGGCCTGTACGTCCACGGCTTCGTGCGCGACGGCCTGGGCGCCGTCGATCAGCGTCGGAATGCCGCGTTCGCGTGCGGCCGCAATGATCTGTGCCACGGGCAGGACCGTGCCCAGTGCATTGGAAACGTGCGTCATCGCGACCAGCCGCGTGCGTGGGCCGAGCAGTGCCACGTACGCCTCGAACTGCAGCTCCCCGCGCTCGTTGATGGGCGCGACGACCAGCTTTGCGCCTGTGGCCTCGCAGGCCATCTGCCAGGGCACGATGTTGGCGTGATGCTCCAGCGAGGAGATGACGATTTCGTCGCCGGTCTTGAGGCTCATGCGGCCCCAGGACTGCGCCACAAGGTTGATGGCCTCGGTCGCGCCACGCACGAAAATGATTTCGTGGGTTGATGCTGCGTTCAGGTAGCGACGCACGCGCTCACGGGCGGCCTCGAACGCGTCGGTGGCCAGCTGGCTCAGCGTGTGCACGCCGCGGTGCACGTTGGCATGCACATGCGTCTCATAGTGCTCGACGGCGGCCAGCACCGCACGGGGACGCTGCGTCGAGGCGGCGCTGTCGAGGTAGGCAAGCGGCCTTCCGTTCACCTGGCGCGACAGGATCGGAAAATCCCCGCGCACGCGGGCGATGTCATAAGGGGCCGCGCTCACAGCAGGGCCTCCCGGGCAGCGGCGTTGCCGAGCTTGTCGACGGTGGCCAGTTCGACCTGTCGTCGCAAGTCGGGCAGGCTGATACAGCGCATGACATCCTCGATGAACGCCCATTCCAGCAGCTTGCGGGCCGTGTCCGGATCCAGGCCGCGAGACAACAGGTAGAACAGCGTGTTTTCGTCCAGCGCACCGGTCGTGGCGCCGTGGCTGGCCTTGACCTCGTCGGTCGAAATCTCCAGCTGCGGCCGCAGGTTTACTTCAGCGCCCGTGCCGCCAATCAGCCCCTTGAGGGACTGGCGCGAATCTGAACCGCCCGCGCTTGCTGCGACCTCGACACGGCTGTTGAAGCCGATGCCCGACTGGTCATTGGCGATGGCGCGCAGCAGTTGCTGGCTGGCCGTATTGCGGCCGACATGCTCGACC
>CANGFJ010000034.1 GCA_947453065.1 Pseudomonadota bacterium | reverse complement strand
CAGAACTGCTGCCGGCGGAGCTGCAACTGACCGTCGGCGACACGCAGTTGCTGGCGGCTGACGTTACCCGAGTTGCCGTGGGCAACGGCAAGCTGCTGTCGGTGTCGACGCCTGAACGTGAGCAGGTGCTGCTGCTGGCCGAGGCAGCAGGCACTACCACCCTGCAGTTGTGGCTGCGGGACGGCCATCGTCATCGCCTGCGGGTCACGGTGAACGAGCTGGATCTGGCCGAGCGGCTGGATCAAGTGCAGCGCCTGCTGGATGGCACCACCCACATCACGGCGCGCATCGCTGGCAAGCGCATTGTGCTCGAAGGGCTGCGCGTCAGTGAGGCCGACCAGGCGCGTGCCATGCAGGTGGCAGAGAGTTTTCCGGGGCTGGTCCTGAACTTCATTGGCAAGGTGGGCTGGGAAGCCATGATCCAGATGGACGTGCGCATTGTGGAAGTGCGTCGCGACCAAGTGGGCGATCTGGGTCTTCGCTGGGGCAGCGATGCCGCAGGGCCCGTGGTGGGCCTGCGTCTTGGGGGCGTGCCGGGTGCGTCAGGCGCCACGTTTACCTTTGGCAGCCAGATCGCCTCGCGGATCGATCTCTTGCAGCGACAGGGCCTGGCCGAGACCTTGGCAGAGCCCATGCTCAGCTGTCGCAGTGGTGGGGTGGCCCGGTTTGTCTCCGGCGGGGAAGTGCCCATTCCGGTGCTCGACGGGCTCGGCTCCACCGATGTCCAGTACAAGGAATACGGCGTCATTCTCGAGGTGCGCCCACGGGCAGACGCCAGCGGCGCGATCTATGCCGAGATCGATGCGGAACTGAGCCAGATCGATGACGCCGTCCGCGTGCAGAATTTTCCGGGCTTCATCAAGCGACGCTCCACCACGGCGGTGAACGTGAAGGCCGGAGAGACCGTGGTCATCGCAGGCCTGCTCTCGCGGGAGCGCGGCAAGGTGACGCAGGCCGTTCCCGGGCTGGGTCGCCTGCCGCTTGCAGGCGCCTTGTTTTCCACACGGCATCGTTTGTTGCGCCAGACCGAACTGCTGGTGCTGATCACGCCACGGTTGATTCAGGGGCTCTTGCCAGGCGACGCCGATGCGTCAGACGCCCAGCGACAGGCGATGGAGCGCGCCGCTCACGTCAGCAACGCGGAGCAGCCGTAAATGAACATCAGCCCGGAGTTCATTGCCTCGGTACAGTCAGAGCTCATTGCGCGACTGGACTTGAGACGCACCGATATCAGTGGGATGCACGATGAACAGCTGCGGGGACTTGCGCAGCGCTGCATCCGCGACATCCTCGCCACACGCGGGTTGCCGATGGGGGTGGAGCCGCAGCGGGTGGAACGGCAACTGCTGCAGGAGGCGGTGGGCTGCGGCGTCCTGGAGGACCTGCTGGCCGATGAATCCGTCACCGAAATCATGGTCAACGGGGCAGGGACTGTGTTTGTGGAGCGGGCGGGGCGTCTTAGCCTGGCACCGCTGCAGTTTTCCAGCGAGCGGGCCCTGTCACGCGTTATCGAGCGCCTACTGGTTGCCACGGGCCGACGCGTCGATGAAGGCTCGCCGATGGTGGACGCCCGCCTGGCGGATGGGTCCCGCATCAACGTGGTGATTCCTCCTTTGGCACTCAATGGCCCTGCGATCACCATCCGCAAGTTCGGTCAGCGACGGCTTGAGTTGGCAGACCTGCTGGCGTTCGGGGCGCTCTCGGTGGACATGGCCCGGTTCCTGGAGGTCGCCACGCTCGAGCGTCGCAACGTCGTCGTGTCCGGCGGCACCGGGTCGGGGAAGACCACGCTGCTCAATGTGCTTTCGCAGCTTATTCCTCCAGGTGAACGGGTGGTCACCATCGAGGATTCAGCCGAACTGCAACTGGGGCACCCGAACCTGGTGACCTTGCAGGCCCGCCCCAGCAACCTCGAAGGTCAAGGCCTGGTGTCCATCCGCGACCTGGTGCGCAACGCCCTGCGCATGCGCCCGGATCGCATCGTCGTTGGAGAGTGCCGGGGAGGGGAGGCACTGGACATGCTGCAGGCGATGAACACCGGGCATAACGGCTCGCTCACCACCGCCCATGCCAACACGCCACGGGATCTGCTCTCGCGGCTGGAGGTGATGGTGCTCATGGCGGGCATGGACTTGCCCGTGCTGGCGATTCGCGAACAGATCGCCAGTGCCGTCAACCTCATCGTGCAACAGGCGCGGTTTGCCTGTGGTGCACGGCGCATTGTCCTGATTGCCGAAGTCACGGGCATGGAAGGTGGCCGGATCCAGATGCAGGACCTGTTTCGTTTCGAGCGCACGGGTGTGAACGCTTCGGGCCACACGGAGGGCTATTTCACCGGCTGCGGCAACCTGCCTGTCTTCCTGGAGCCCCTGCAGGGCACTGCCCAGACGATGAACCCGTCGTGTTTTGACAGGCGGTCGGCATGAACGTCCTGCTCGTGGCGGGCCTTGTGCTGCTCTGCGTGTCAGGGTGCGCGTACCTGGCGGTCGGCGCAGTGAGACGCGGCGCGCACTGGCTGGGCAACTCGCAGACTCTCCTGGCAGAGCGCGATCTGGCGGACCTGTTCATCTTCGTCCAGCCATCTGTGCTAACCGGCCTGTGTAGTGCCGCGGCCTTGGCTTTTGCCGGACTGGGGCTGGCGCTCGGCGTGTCGCCCCTGTTGATGGGATTGCCCATGCTGGCGGTTTTTCTCTGCCCCCGCTGGCTGCTGGGCGCGCTGCGACAGCGCAGGTCCCGTCGCTTTGTGGCGCAACTGCCAGACGGCCTGGCTTTATTGGCCGGCCTGCTCAAGGCAGGCCACGGCCTGACGCAGGCGCTGGCGCACCTGGCGCAACATCAACCCGCGCCCCTCGGTCAGGAATTGCAGCTGGTGGCGCGCAAGCATCGACTGGGCATGCCCCTGGATCTGGCGCTGTCCGACCTGCACCGCCGCATCCCGGAGCAGGACGTGGCCCTGCTGGCCATGACCGTCCGCGTGTCACGGGAGCTGGGGGGCAACCTCGCCGAAGCGCTGCAGCGACTCTCCGAAGGGGTGCGCACGCGTCTGGTACTGCACGGCAAGATCGATGCGCTGACTTCTCAGGGTCGCCTGCAGGGGCTCATCGTTGGTCTGCTGCCGCTGGGCCTGATGGCTGCACTGGCGGTGATGGATCCGGTGCCCCTGCGCGCGCTGTTCAGCACCACTCCCGGCTGGCTGGCCCTGTGTCTGATCGGGTTGCTGGAATCGGTCGGCTTCTACCTGATCCGCCGCATCGTGAAGATTGACGTATGACACTGGCAACCGGGTTGTTTGCCAGTGTTCCCGCGCTGGTGGCAGTGGCCGTGGCTGCATGGGTTTGGCTGGCCGTCCAGCTGCCACGCACCGTGGCACGTTCGTCGCGTCCTGCTGAGCAGCTGCCTGCGTGGCTGCGCCTGATGCTTCCGGTCGCGGGGCAATTCGAGTCGCTGCTGCGGCCCCTGCTCACGCAGGCTATTACTTCGAAAGTGATGAAAGCACTGGCTCGCTGTGACCTCGACATCGCCCTGTCCGCCGAGGCCTGGGTAGCGGTGCGCCTGCTCTCTGCCGTGTTGGGCCTGTTGCTGGGGTGGATCATCGCGGGCGTGCTGGGCTTCCCAGCCGTGCAGGTCAGCCTGGGCGCGGCGCTGCTGCTGTGGTTTGCCACGGGTCGCTGGCTGGTCACGTTGCGCCGGCGACGCGAATCCAGCCTGCTCAAGGAGCTGCCGGCCTACCTGGATGTGCTGACGCTCTGTGTGGAAGCAGGGGCGACCCTGACGACGGGTATGCGACTGGCGGTGGAGAAGGCGCCATTGACGCCGCTGCGCCAGGTCTTTGAACGCGTCCTGCGAGAAATTCGCGCTGGGCGCACGCGGGTCGAAGCCCTGCAGCATGTGGCGCAGGTCTATGACGTCGAGGGGCTGACAGCCTTGGCCTCTGCGCTGCTGCACAGTGAAGGGGCTGGCATGAGCCTGGGATCCCTGCTGCGCGCACAGGCCCAGCAACGCACCGCCGAGCGCCACGCGCGGGCCGAACGCCTGGCGATGCAGGCGCCGGTCAAACTGCTCGGACCTCTGATCCTGTGCATTTTCCCCTGCACCTTCGTCGTCATCAGCGTCCCGATCGTCGTCCGCATCCTGGAGGCCACGCAGTCATGATCATCCATCGCGTCGAGCACAATCGTCGCCGACTCAGGGTCCTGGTCCACGTCTGCGAAACGCACCGGGAACGCGCGCGCGGCTTGCTGCTTCGGCGTCGGCCGGATGCGCAGACTGCCTACTTGCTGGCACCCTGCGCAGCCATCCATACGTTTGGCATGGTCTACCCCATCGATGTCGTGTTTTGCGATGCCACGGGCCAGATCCTGCGCCTGGTCGAGAGCCTGCGCCCCTGTCGCTTTGCCCGCGTTGCCCAGGCCCGCGAAGTATGGGAACTGCGTGCAGGCGCTATCCGCGCGCTGGGCCTGCAGGCAGGCGATCGACTCAATCCATGCTAATGGCAGGTAGGCGCACAGCACCGCAGCGTGGAGCCGCACTGGTCGAATTCCAGATCGTCGCGATCCTGGCGCTGCTGCCACTGCTCCTGTGTCTGCTGCAGGGGGCGCTCCTGTTCATGGCCAGCCACACCCTGGGCTACGCCACCTTCCAGGCCGCACGTAGCGGCGCGATGGCCGGTGCTGATCCACAAACCATGCGTCGCGCCCTGGCGGTGGGCTTGTTGCCCCTCCACGTCGCCACCTTCGAACCGGTCACGGCTGACAACGTGGTTGAAGTTGCACTGCCTGCTTATGCCCGATCGGTCGCGGCCACGACGGCGTTTGCCCAGTTGCAGATTCTCAATCCGTCGCAGGCAGTATTTGACGACTTCGCCGTGGCAGACGGCGCAGGCGCACTGGCCATCCCCAGCGATGCGTTGGCGCACCGTTCGCTGGACCCGGGGCAACGCAGCGGGCTCAGCGTCCAGCAAGCCAACCTGCTGCATATCCGGGTGACGTATTGCCACCCGCTGCTGGTTCCGCTGGTGGACGGCCTGCTGCTCTCGCTCCTGCGCCCATGGACCATGGACCTGCGGAGCCAGGCTTGTTATGCCGCGGGACGCGTACCGCTGCAGGCCGAGGCCGTCGTGAACATGCAGTCTGATGCCAGGTTCCATGGGCCGTGAAACGCCGCCTTGCACTGCCGTGGCGCGCGGGCGTTCCCGCAGCGGCCAAAAACGGTGCAGGGGCGGGCGGTCTGCACCAGCCAAGGCGCAAGAACTCCGCCATGGGTTGCGCACGCTTCTTGCAGTGCTGACCGCATGGATAACGCACCCCATCTCGACAAAGAGTCGATCAAAAAGACCTTCCTGGACCACTTGCTGCATATGCAGGGCAAGTTCCCGGCACTGGCCACCAAACTGGACTACTACCAAGCCCTGGCGCTGGTGGTCCGCGACCAGATCATGCAGCGGTGGATCAGTACCGCCGCGGAATACACCAAACAGGGTTCCCGCACGGTGGCCTACCTGTCGGCCGAGTTCCTGATGGGGCCGCATCTGGGCAACAACCTCATCAACCTCGGCATCCACGAACCGGTCAGGGCTGCCATGGCCGACCTGGGGCTCAGCCTGGACGAACTGCTGTTGCAGGAAGACGAGCCGGGCCTGGGCAACGGCGGACTGGGCCGCCTGGCAGCCTGCTTCATCGATTCGCTGGCGACGCTCGAAGTGCCCAGCCTGGGCTATGGCATCCGCTACGAATTCGGCATCTTTCAGCAGGACATCGTCGATGGCTGGCAGGTGGAACGTACCGACAAGTGGTTGCGCTACGGCAACCCCTGGGAACTGGTGCGGCCCGAGTGGGCCGTGGAAGTGAAGTTTGGCGGCCATACCGAGTGCTTTGTCGACGAGCACGGGCGTGAGCGCACGCGCTGGGTGCCCAACCGCGTCGTCAGCGGCGTGCCCTATGACACGCCGATCCTGGGCTACCAGACCAACACCGCCAACACGCTGCGCCTGTGGCGCGCCGAAGCGCCGGAATCTTTTGACTTTGCCACGTTCAACAGCGGCGACTACTACGGCGCCGTCAACAAGAAGATCAGCTCCGAGAACCTCACCAAGGTGCTCTATCCGAACGACGAGCAGATGAAGGGCAAGGAACTGCGGCTGGAGCAGCAGTTCTTCTTCGTGTCCTGTTCGCTGCAGGACATGATCCGCATCCTCACGCTGCAGAAAATCCCGCTGTCGCGCTTCCACGAGAAGTTCACGGTGCAGCTCAATGACACGCACCCGTCGATCGCCGTGGCAGAGCTCATGCGACTGCTCCTGGATGAGCACGGGCTACCTTGGGACGAGGCCTGGTCCATCGTCACCCGCACCTTTGCCTACACCAACCACACGCTGCTGCCTGAGGCACTCGAGCGCTGGCCGCTGCCGATGTTCTCGCGCGTGTTGCCGCGACACATGGAAATCATCTTCGAGATCAACGCCCGCTTCCTGGACGAGGTGCGCCTGCGTTTCTTCGGCGATGAAGAGCGCATTGCGCGCATGTCCATTATTGATGAGCACGGCGAGCGCTATGTGCGCATGGCCAACCTGGCCAGTTGCGGCAGTTACGCCATCAATGGCGTGGCCGCCCTGCACACCGAACTGCTCAAGGCCGACGTGCTCCGGGACTTCGCCGACCTCTGGCCGTGGAAGTTCAGCAACAAGACCAATGGCGTGACGCCGCGCCGCTGGGTCGTGCTGTCCAACCCGAAACTGGCGACGCTGGTCAACTCGCGCATCGGCGACGGCTGGATCCGCGACCTGGGTGCCCTGCGTCAGCTGGAGCCCTTGATCGAGGACGCCGCTTTCCGGGCCGACTGGCGTGACATCAAGCGTGGCAACAAAATTCGCCTGGCGCAGCTGGTCAAGGACCGGGTGGGGCTGGTGATCGACCCAGACTCGATTTACGACGTGCAGGTCAAGCGCATCCACGAGTACAAACGCCAGCACCTCATGGCGCTCCACGTGATTGCGCTCTACCACCGCCTGAAGTCCGATCCGACGCTCGACGTGCCCTCGCGCACGTTCATTTTCGGTGGCAAAGCGGCGCCGGGCTATCACATGGCCAAGCTCATCATCCGGCTCATCACGGCCATCGGCGAGGCCGTCAACCGTGATCCGCAGATCCGCGACCGCCTGAAAGTGGTGTTCCTGCCCAATTTCAACGTCACCAATGCGCAGAGCGTGTACCCGGCGGCCGATCTGTCGGAACAGATCTCCACGGCCGGTAAGGAAGCCTCTGGCACCGGCAACATGAAGTTCCAGATGAACGGGGCGCTGACGATCGGCACCATGGATGGCGCCAACATCGAAATCCGCGAGGAAGTCGGGCCCGAGAACTTCTTCCTGTTCGGCCTCACGGCCGCCGAGGTCAAAGAGGTGCGTGCCCAGGGCTACCGGCCGCGCGATGTCTACGAAAGCAATCTGGAATTGCGCGCGGTGCTCGACCTGATCGGCGATGGCTTCTTCTCGCGCGGCGACACAGACCAGTTCCGCCCCTTGCTGGACAATCTGCTGTACCACGACCCCTACCTGGTGCTGGCGGACTACCAGTCGTATGTCGACGCCCAGTCCACGGTCAGCGACGCCTACCGGGACGTGGATCGGTGGACGCGCATGTCCATCCTCAACGCCACCCGTTCCGGCAAGTTCTCGTCCGACCGCAGCATCCGTGAATATTGCGACGAGATCTGGAAAGCCCGGCCTGTGTCGATCCGGCTGCTGGGCCAGGAAGACGTGCGCTCAGGCTTCATCCAGTAGGCGGCGCGCTGCCTTCGCGCGCAGCCTGCAGGGCAAGCAGGTCCTCCCTGGTGTCGATGTCGATGCCGGCGTTGGGCATCGGCACGCGGGTGACCCGGTCGGCCAGCTGGCGCAGCACCAGCCGGGCGCCTTGGTCGCCGCGCAGGTCGGCCAACTGGGGGAAGCTCCAGCGCGGGAAGATCGCCGGCACTCCCACAACCCCGCCGTAGGTCGCGGCGACGATCGCCTCCGTCTGCCGCCGCCAGATCCCCACCAAGCCCTGAAGGTCCTGACGCGTGACCGCCACCTGGTCGGCCAGGGCGATCAGCACCCCGTCACAGCTGCCCGGCAGGCTGTTCACCGCAGCCCGCAAGGAGCTGCCCAGCCCTTCCTCCCACTTACGGTTGATGAGGATCGTGGCCGGCGAACTGCGCAGCAAGCCGGTCAGCCCGGCGGCGTTGGCCCCGAGAATAACCGTGACGGCGTGCCCGCCCACGGCCACTGCCCGGGCCACAGTCCCCTGGAGCAGGGGCTGGCCGTCGACCTGGGCAAGCTGTTTGGGCGAGCCAAAGCGGCGGGACGCACCGGCGGCGAGCACCACGATGTGCAACTGCGGGTCGGTCACGGCGTTCATGGCGGGCAGTACCTCTTGTCGACGGCTTTCAGGGACCTTATACCCGGCGAAAGGCGGGCATTGCCGGGTATCATGCCCCCCTTGAGCGCAGGTGGGCCGGACGATGACGGCCACGCTTGCCTCGCCCCCGCCAGACCTTTAGAGTTCGCGGGTTTTTTCACTATAAACAGCCACTTCTGCAGCAAAACCGATGACTTCTTCTGCCGCTTCTGCCTGGGTCGTACACAAATTTGGCGGCTCCAGCGTCGCCGACGCGGACTGCTTCCGCCGCGTCGCGGCCATCATCGAGTCGCAGCCCTCGCCGCGCCAGGGCATCGTCCTGTCCGCCTGCAAGGGCGTGACCGACGCGCTCCTGAACCTCGTGACGCTGGCTGAACGACAGGACGAGGGGTATGTGGCGCAGCTGCAGGCCCTGCGCGACCGTCATGCCCAGATCGCGGGCGAGCTGCTCTCGGCCGAGGCCGCTGCCGCGTGGCTGGCGCGCTTCGACAAGGACCGCGCCGACCTCACCGGCATCTTGCACACCACCAGCATCATGCGTTCTGCCGCCCAGAACGTGCGCGACCTGGTCGCCGGCTATGGCGAGATCTGGTCAACGTCCCTGTTCGCGCCCTTCCTGGCCGAGCGCCGCGCTGCCGCCCACGGTGCGCCGGTACGCTGGCTCGATGCCCGCCTCTGCGTCGTGGTGGAGTGGGGCCCGCTGGGTCCGGTCGTGCAGTGGGAGGCCTCGCGCGCCAAGCTCACCGGCCTGCTGGCTGATGGCTTCGCCGGCACGCTGGTCATCACCGGGTTCATCGCCAGCAACGGCCAGGGCATCCAGACGACGCTCGGCCGCAATGGCAGCGACTTCTCGGCCTCGGTGTTCGGCTCGCTGCTGGACGCCGCCGAGATCCACATCTGGACGGACGTTGACGGCGTGCTGTCGGCCGATCCGCGCCGCGTGCCCAACGCCCAGGTCATCGATTCGCTCTCATACAACGAGGCGATGGAGCTGGCGTACTTCGGCGCCAAGGTCATCCATCCGCAGACGATGGCCCCGGCCATCGGCCGCTCGATCCCGATCTATATCCGTAACACCTTCAACCCGTCCGGCCCCGGCACGCTCATCTGTGCCAAGCCCGATTCCAAGCTGCTGGTAAAGGGCATCACGACGATCGAGGGCATCGCCCTGATCAACATCGAGGGTGCCGGCATGATCGGCGTGCCCGGCACGGCGCACCGCTTGTTCGGCGCGCTGCGCGAAGAAGGCATCTCGGTCATCCTGATCTCGCAGGGCAGCTCCGAGCATTCGATCTGCTGCGCCATTCCGCAGGACCAGGCTGACCGCGCAGAGCGGGTCGTGCGCGCCGCGTTCTCGCGCGAGCTCGACGAGGGCCAGATCCAGAGCGTCGAATCCTCGCGCGACCTGGCCATCCTGGCCGTGGTCGGCGACGGCATGGCCGGCACGCCGGGTGTGTCGGCCAAGGTGTTCAACGCACTGGGTGCCGCCGCCGTGAACGTCCGCGCCATTGCGCAGGGCGCCTCCGAGCGCAACATCTCGGTCGTGGTCGACGGCAAGCATGCCACGCGCGCGCTGCGTGCCACGCATGCCAGCTTCTATCTCTCGCCCAACACGCTCTCCATCGGCGTCATCGGGCCGGGCACCGTGGGTCGCGTGCTGCTGGACCAGTTGGCCTCGCAGCAGGCGCGCCTGTCGCGCGAGTTCAAGCTCGACCTGCGCATCCGCGGCATCATGGGCAGCAAGCGCATGCTGCTGTCCGAGCATGGCGTGGACCTGGACCATTGGCGCGAGGAGCTCGAAGCCAAGGCAGTGCCCACCGACCTGGCGCGTTTCGTCGACCATGTGCGCGTGGACTACCTGCCGCACACGGTCATCATCGACTGCACCGCCGATGGCGAGGTTGCCAAGAACTACCGTCACTGGCTTGAGCTGGGCATCCACGTGGTCACGCCCAACAAGAAGGCCAACAGCGCCGAGATGTCGTACTACGACTCGCTGAAAGTGGCGCGCAACACGGGCGGTTCGCACTACCTCTACGAAGGCACCGTGGGTGCCGGCCTGCCGGTCATCCAGACGCTGCGCGACCTGCGCGAGACGGGCGATGAGATCGACAGCATCGAGGGCATCTTCTCGGGCACGCTGGCCTATCTGTTCAACGTCTACGACGGCAGCGTGCCGTTCTCGGCCATTGTTCGCGAGGCCAAGACCCGGGGCTACACCGAGCCAGATCCGCGCGATGACCTCTCGGGCACCGACGTGGCGCGCAAGTGCATCATCCTGGCGCGCGAGATGGGCCTGCGCCTTGAAATGTCGGATGTGAAGGTGGCCAGCCTGGTACCGGTCGACCTGGCCAAGGGCTCCATCGACGACTTCCTCGATGGCCTGTCGGCCTATGACGCCGAGATGCAGCAGCGTTATGCAGCGGCCACCGCAGCCGGCAAGGTGCTGCGCTACGTCGGACGCATCACGGCCAAGGGCGAGGCTACCGTTGGCCTGGTCGAGCTCGACCGCAAGCACGCCTTTGCCAACATCGCGCTCACCGACAACGTCGTGCGCTTTGCCACCTCGCGCTATAACAAAAACGCGCTGATCGTGCAGGGGCCGGGCGCAGGGCCCGAGGTCACCGCCGGTGGCGTGTTCGCAGACCTGCTCAGACTTTCGGCTTACCTCGGAGCCCGCTTATGACCGTCCAACGCGCCACGGCTTTTGCGCCGGCGTCTGTCGCCAACGTCGCCATCGGCTTCGACATCCTGGGCTTTTCCGTCGATGCGCTGGGCGACACGGTCACGGTCAGCCGTTCAGCCACGCCGGGTGTGCGGGTGCTGGCGATCCGCGGCGTTGCCGAAGACCTGCCGCTGGAAGCCGAGAAGAACACGGCGGGCCGCGCGCTGATCGCGATGGCCGAAGCGCTGAAGCTCGATTACGGCTTCGAGATGGAAATCCAGAAGGGCATTCCGCTGAGCTCCGGGCTGGGTGGCTCGGCCGCGTCGGCCGTAGCCGCGGTGGTGGCGGCCAATGCGCTGCTGGCGACGCCGCTTTCCAGGATCGAATTGCTGAAGTTCGCGATGCAGGGCGAGGCCGTGGCCAGTGGCTCGATGCACGCCGACAACATCTCCCCGTCGCTGTTCGGCGGCCTGGTGCTGACGGTCGGCATCGACCATCCGCGCGTGAAGCAGATCCCGGTGCCCGACGGCATCAGCGCGGTCATCGTGCACCCGCATATGTTCGTCTCGACCAAGCAGGCGAGGGCGATCCTCAGCCGCACCGTGAACCTGTCTGACTTCGTGTGGCAGACGGCTAACCTCGCCGGGTTCATCTCCGGTTGCTATACCAACGACGTCGACATGATCCGCGAAACCTTCCAGGACGTGGTCATCGAGCCGCAGCGGCAGTTGCTGATCCCGGGCTTCGCCCAGATCCGCGGTGCCGCGATGCACGCCGGCGCGCTGGGCTGCTCGATTTCCGGCGCGGGTCCGACCATGTTCGCGCTCTGCCTCAAGGCCGATGCCCAGGCCGTGCGCGACGCGATGGTGGCGCAGTTCGCTGCGCAGAATCTGCAGGTCGACGACTGGATCGTGGCCGTGCAGTCCGAGGGCGCACACGTGGTCATGGAGGCCTGATGCAGTTCGCCAGCACGCGGGGCAAGGCTCCGGAAGTCGGCTTCAGTGCTGCGCTGGCCCAGGGCCTGGCGCCAGATGGCGGGCTTTACGTGCCGCAGCAGTGGCCCGCCGTAGCGCTGGCCAGCTTGCCCGATGCGTCTGACCTTGCCGGCATCGCCGCGCCATTCATCGGCGGCTTTGCGGCCGGTGATCCGCTGGAATCCGAGGTCGATGCAATCGTCCACGAGGCCTTCAATTTCCCTGCGCCGCTGCTGCCCCTGGACGCCGACGGCCGATTGGCGGTGCTGGAGCTGTTCCATGGCCCTACGGCGGCCTTCAAGGATTTCGGCGCGCGCTTCCTGGCTGCGTGCCTGACGCGCATCCGGCGCGGCCACAGCCGCCCGCTGCGCATTCTGGTGGCCACCTCCGGTGACACGGGCGGTGCCGTTGCGGCGGCCTTTCATCGCCAGCCGGGCATCGAAGTCGTCGTGCTGTTCCCCAAGGGCCTGGTGTCCCCCACCCAGCAGCAGCAGCTCACCTGCTGGGGCGACAACATCAGCAGCCTGGCGGTGCAGGGTACGTTCGACGACTGCCAGCGGCTGGTCAAAGAAGCCTTCCTCGACCCGCAGATGCGCGCCGAGGCCGAGCTGTCGTCGGCCAACAGCATCAACCTGGGTCGCCTGCTGCCGCAGGCCATGTATTACGCCGCCACGAGCCTCGACATCTGGCGCCGCTATGGCGAGAAGGCCTCGTTCATCATTCCCAGTGGCAACCTCGGCAACTCCGTGGCCTGCCTCTGGGCGCAGCGCATGGGCCTGCCCATCGGCGAGATCGTGCTGGCCCACAATGCCAACCGCACCGTGGTGGATTACCTGCAGACGGGCGAACTGCGTCCCCGCCCCAGCGTGGCCACGCTGGCCTCCGCCATGGATGTGGGCAGCCCGAGCAACCTGGAGCGCATGACGGCGCTGTACCCCGACGCGCGGCAACTGGGCACGGCACTCAGTGCCGTGTCGATCAGCGACGCGCAGATCAGCGCCCGCATCACGCACGACTACTCGGCTCGCGGCCAGGTCTGGTGTCCGCACACCGCCACGGCGGCCGAAGCCTATGAGCAGCTGTCCGCCGAACGACGTGCCTCAGGTCGCTGGGTGCTGGTGGCCACTGCCCATCCGGCCAAATTCCGCGAGATCGTCGAGCCGCTCATTGGCCAGCCGGTGGCGGTGCCCGAGAACCTGCAGCGTCTGTTCGAGTTGCCCTCCCAGTTTACCGAGATCCCGGCCACGCTCGCCGCGCTGCGCAGCGCCATGCAGCAGGGCTGACGATTGGAAGGCATTGCCTCACCCGACAACCGGCTGATCGCGCTGCTCGTTGCGGCGACCCTGACGCTCAGCCTACTGGGCTATCTGTGGCGCGCCTACCTGCGGCGCAGGGCCCGAGCGGCACTGAATGCGAGCATCACCGGTGCAGGCCTGGATTCCCTGCAGGACATGCTGGTGCCCGATGGCATGGGCGGCACGCTGCATGTGGATTTCCTGCTGCTGACGTCACAGGGCGTACTCGTCGTAGACCTGCGCGATGTGGCGGGTAACCTGTTTGGCGGTGACCAGATGACGGACTGGACCGTCATGGCCGGCGCGCGGCGCGCCACGTTCCCCAATCCCCAGGGCGCCCTCTACGACCGTGTTGCGGCAGTCAAGCTGGTGGCCGGCGAGCTGCCGGTAGAAGGTCGGGTGCTGTTCACGCAGCGCGGCCGCTTTCCCAAGGGACTGCCGCGCTGGACGTTGATGGTGGAGTCGCTGCGCGAGGAATTTCCGATCGCCGATGCGCAGACCTTCGATGCGCTGATGAATCGCTACCGAGAAGGGTGGCTGGGGATCCGTGCCGCAGTGACCCCGAGTCCGCTGAAGAAATATCCGTCCTTCCTGACAGAAGTCTTCTTCGAGTAATGGCGTCTATCCCGCCACGTCACGGCTGGGCAGTCCGAAAAAGAGCTCTGCCGTGCGCGTACTGGCAGCGGCCAGCTGCTCGATCGATTCGTCCCGTGCTACCGCCACGGTGCGGGCCACTTCCACCAGGAACGCCGGTTCATTGCGCCGGCCCGCAGGCTTGGGGCGCAGGCTGCGCGGCAGCAGATAGGGCGAATCCGTCTCCAGCATCAGCCGTTCTGCGGGAATCCGCCCGACGCTCTGCTTCAAGTGTTCGCCGCGGCGCTCATCGCAGATCCACCCGGTGATGCCAATCGCCAGCCCCAGGTCCAGGTAGTCCTCCAGTTCTTCGGGCTGGCCGGTAAAACAGTGTGCGACCGCATCGGTCAGCGAGCTGTGGTACTCGCGCAAGATGGCCAGGAAATCAGCATGTGCGTCCCGCTGATGCAGGAACACAGGCTTGCGCAGCGTTACGGCCAGTTCCAGTTGCAAGGCGAAGGCCTTCAGTTGCGCCTCGCGCGGCGCGAAGTTGCGGTAGTAGTCCAGGCCGCATTCCCCGATGGCCACCACGCCGGGCGAGTCGGCAAGCGCCGCCAGTTGCGGCATCAGCCCCGCATCCACGTCGGACGCATGGTGCGGGTGGATACCCGCGGTGGCGAACAGCATCGTGGGATGCGCGTGGTGCAGGCGGATGGCCGCCGCCGTGGCCTCCAGCGAGGTGCCCGTAATGACCTGTCGTCCCACGCCCGCTGCAGTGGCCCGCGCCAGGACCGCATCCAGGTCCCCGTGAAAGCTCTCGTGCGTCAGGTTAGCGCCAATGTCGATCAGGTCCACGCGTGCAACGCCTCGCACAACGCATCCACATCCGATTCCGGCTGGTCCCAGCTCACCACGAAGCGCGCGGCCTGCGCGCTCGGCGCACCCCAGTCGTGGAATTCAAAGCCCTTGGTACGCAGGGCCTCACGCTGCCCGCGTTCGAAGCGCAGGAACAGGGCATTGGCCTCGACCGGGTGCAGCAGCCGAGGGCCTGCGGCCTGGGCAATGCGCTGCGCAAGACGGTTGGCTCGTGCTGCATTGGCCAGGAAGAAGTCTCCTTCGACGCAGGCCAGCAACTGTGCCGAGACATAACGCATCTTCGACAGCAAATGGGCCGCGCGCTTGCGCCGCAACTCGAAGTCCCGGATCAGGGCAGGGTTGAAGAACACCACGGCCTCGGCCGTCAGCGCGCCGTTCTTGGTGGCCCCGAACGACAGCACGTCCACGCCAGCTTTCCAGGTGATGTCGGCAGGACCGGCGCCCAGGTGCGCCAGCGCATTGGCAAAGCGGGCGCCATCCATATGCAGTGCCAGGCCGCGCGCGTGGGCGACGTCGGCAATCGCCAGCACCTGACCCGGTGTGTAGACCGTGCCGCATTCCGTCGCCTGGGTGATGGTGACCGCTGCCGGTTGCACGCTGTGCACGGACACGGGGTGATCTTCCAGCACCTGCATGAGCGCGCGGGGCGTCATTCGTCCCTGTTCGGCCGTCACCAGCGTCAGCCGCGCGCCGCCGCTCTGCAGTTCGCAGGCCCCACACTCATCGTGTACGACATGCGCGGCCTCGGTGGCCAGGATCGCGCCATAGGGCGGCGTCAGGGTGGCCAGTGCCAGGGCATTGGCGGCGGTGCCCGTCGATACCGGAAACGCCCGTACGGGCGCCTCGAAGTAGTGGCTGAACGCCGCATCGAGGCGGCGGCTCCAGTCGTCGTCGCCATAGGCACGGGCATAGCCGTGGTTGGCGTCGGCCAGGGCCGTCATCACTTCGGGTGCCGCAGGTGCCGTGTTGTCGCTGAGGAATTTCATTCCGCGATGCTAGGCAAGAATGCCGCCCAATGCCACGCCGCAGCAGCCCTCGGGCGCGCTGTTATCATGGCGCGGTGAACCTATTCCGGCAGAAAACCTTGCACGGGCAGGCCGCCCTCTGGCGCGACCCCAGCACCGGCGATGACATCGTCATCCGCGAGAGCGCCAAGTCGCGCCGTCTCACCTTGCGGGTGCATGAATCTGCACAGGTGGAAGTGGTGGTTCCCCGAGGCACACCGCTGCGAATGGTGGAGCAGTTCGTCAGTCGCCACCTTGACTGGATCGCCACCCGCGTCACGCGGGCACGCGCGAAAGCCAAACCCGCCGAGCCGTTTCCCCCGCCGGGTATCGATCTGATTGCCATCGGCGAGCAGTGGCAGCTGCAGTGGGCGGGTGGCACTGGCCGGCCACGCCTGAGTGAGGCCGGAGAGGGCATCCTGCGCATCACGGGGCAGGGATCTCCTGCGGTGCTGCGGGCGGCGTTGCTGCGCTGGCTCGCCAGGCGAGCCTTGGCAGTTCTGGCGCCGTGGCTGGCCGAAGTGGCCGCCGAACACGGCTTTGCGTTTTCCGCCGTGCAGGTGCGGCTGCAGCGCACACGCTGGGGCAGTTGCTCCACCCGCGGCAGCATCAGCCTGAACCTCGCGCTGCTGTTCCAGCCCCCGGATGTGCTGCGTTACCTGTTGATCCACGAGTTGGCCCATACGCGGCACATGAACCATTCCCGCAGCTTCTGGGCCGTGGTGGCCGCCTGCGAACCTGACTACCTCCGGCTCGATGCGCAGTTGCGCACGGGCTGGCGCAATGTCCCAGACTGGCTGCGCCCGCAGCGCAGGATAAGCCCATGACCCCCACCAAACCCGAACAGCCCGGCCGGATCGACCTCAGCGATGAAGGCGTCCACTGGGACCTCGGCAGTTCGCAGTCCTATGCGGAGTACCTGCAGCTGGATGCGGTCCTCGGCGCGCAGAAGCCCCTGTCCTTTGAGCATGATGAGATGCTGTTCATCATCGTCCACCAGAATTCGGAACTGTGGATGCGCCTGTTCCTCCATGAGCTGGAAGGCGTGATGGACTGCGTGCGCAAGGACAACCTGGGGCCCTCGTTCAAGATGCTTCGTCGCATCACCAAGGTGCAGCACCAGTTGCTGTCGATCTGGGACGTGCTGTCGACCATGACGCCGGCCGACTACTCCGCCTTCCGCAACGTGCTGGGTCGCTCGTCCGGTTTCCAGTCGCTGCAATACCGCTTGCTGGAGTTCGCCCTGGGCAACAAGAACGCCGACATGGTACGCGTGCAGGCGCGCGACGAGCGGGCCCATGCCACCCTCACGCGCTCCCTGCATGCGCCCAGCCTCTATGACGAAGTGCTGCGCCTGCTGAGCCGCCGGGGCTATGGCATCCCGGCAGAACTGCTGGACCGTGATTTCACCGAAGCCTATTCCGCCAGCAAGGCGGTGGCCGGCGCCTGGCTGGGCGTTTACCACAATGCACAAAAAGACTGGGACCTCTACGAGCTGGCCGAACGGCTCATGGATCTGGACCACCAGTTCCAGCTCTGGCGTTTTCACCATATGAAGACGGTAGAGCGCATCATCGGCCACAAGCCCGGTACGGGCGGCACCGGTGGTGTGTCTTATCTGGCCAAGGCCCTGGAACTCAGGTTCTTCCCGGAGCTGTGGCAGATCCGGACTTCGATGTAAGCCAGCGGCGCGCCGGGCCGCGCAACACGCGATAGCCCAGCAGCAGCGCGAGCATCGCCGCATAGAGCAGTGGCTCGCGGATGTCTTTCTTTACCTGCCACCAGAAGTGCCACACGCCCAGGATGGCGATCGGATAGATCAGCGTGTGCAGCGTCTGCCAGCGTTTCCGCAGGCGCCGCATCATCCCGTTGGTGGAGGTCACCGCCAGCGGCACCAGCATCAGCAAGGCCAAAAAGCCGATGGTGATGTACGGACGTTTCACGATGTCTGCGCCGATGGCCGCAAAGTCCAGCCCCTGGTCCAGCCAGGCGTAGACCGTGACATGCAGCACCGCATAGAAAAACGCAAACAGCCCGAGCATCCGGCGCAGTCGCTGTAGCTGGGAGAGCCCGGTCAGTTGCCGCAGCGGCGTGACCAGCAGCGTGATCAGCAGCAGGTTCAGTGCGGTGATGCCGCAGCTGTGCAGCAGCGCCCGCACCGGGTCTGCACCCAGTTGCCGCGGGCCCACGCCCAGCGCGCCGCCCAGCAGCAACGCGGCCGGCACCAGCGCGGCCAGAAACACCGCGGGCTTGTAGAGGTAGCGGTAGCGCTGCTCGATGTTCAGAAGTTGCGTCGCAGGTCCATGCCCGTATAGAGGCTCGCGACCTCGTTGGCATAACCGTTGAAGGGCAGGGTGGGCTGGCGTTTGGCGAACAGGGTGCCGCCAATATGGCGCTCTGAAGCCTGGCTCCAGCGCGGGTGATCCACGGCCGGGTTCACATTCGCATAGAAGCCATATTCGCTGGGCGCGGCGACGGCCCAACTGGTACGGGGCATCTTCTCGGTGAAGCTGATGCGAACGATGGACTTGATGCCCTTGAAGCCATACTTCCACGGCACCACCAGCCGCAGCGGTGCGCCGTTCTGGTTGGGCAGCACACGGCCATAGACCCCCGTGACCATCATCGTCAGCGGATGCATCGCCTCATCCATGCGCAAGCCTTCGGCATAGGGCCACTCCAGCACCCGCTCGCGCTGGCCCGGCATCTGCTTCGCATCGTTGAGCGTCGT